>JAMPFU010000040.1 GCA_023664385.1 Clostridium sp.
ATAAGAACATAACTAAAATCATGGTTGTGTGGATAAAACTGCGAAAACTCAAGACTTTTTTACTATTGTAATATTTTACAAAAATGTTACAATAGAAGTATGTTTTGTCATTGTGTTATGGAATACCGTTTCGGATAGGAAGGGAGTATTTCATAAATGCAAAAATTATACAATATCATATTGCTTGGTCTGTGCACGTTTTTTTTGACTGCATGTGCTTCGGGAAAGGCTGTGATAACAGCAGGCTCCTATTCTGAGCAGCCATACGAAGAAGCTGAAGCTGGCTCTGAAGATTTGGAAAATACGGATGCGGGGGAGTATGGTTCTCTGACGGATGAGATTAGTGAAGGCTTGGCTGACGAAGGAGCAGAACCGGAATTTGCAGTGTATGTTTGCGGTGCCGTCAAGTGTCCTGATGTGTATATGTTAAAGGAGGGCGCTATAAAGCGGGATGCCCTTTTGGCAGCAGGAGGCTTTGATGCAGGTGCGGCAACGGATTATGTAAACTTAGCAGAGGCTGTAAAAAGCGGCGAGAAAATATATTTTCCCTATGAGGAGGAATTGGAAAGCGGCATTTTTATTAGTGGGACAGAGGCTGATGGTTCAGACGGTTTCATCAACATCAACACTGCTGATAAGGATATGCTTATGACACTGCCGGGTATAGGGGAAAAAAGGGCACAGGACATTTTGGATTACAGAGAGCAGCACGGCGGCTTTTCAAGTATTGAAGATATAAAAAATGTTAAGGGTATTAAAGAAAGCATCTACAACAATATAAAAGACATTATTTGTGTAAGGTAGGGAGATAACATGAAAAAGGTTTTGGTAGTTGATGATGAAAAGTCCATAGTAAAAGGAATTAAATTCTCGCTTGAGCAGGATGACATGCACGTTGATGTTGCATATGACGGTGAGGAAGGCTTTAGCATGGCAAAGGAGAATCATTATGACATTATTCTGCTTGACATTATGCTGCCGGGCATGACAGGACTTGAGATATGTCAGATGATAAGAGAATTTTCCGATGTTCCGATTATTATGCTCACTGCAAAGGGAGAGGATATGGATAAAATCCTTGGGCTTGAGTATGGTGCGGATGATTACATCACAAAACCTTTTAACATATTGGAGGTAAAGGCGAGGATAAAGGCTATACTCAGAAGAAACATTAAGGGTGTAAGTGAGCCAAAGGAAAGCAAGGTTATTGAGGCAAAGGGGCTTAAGATTGACTGTGACAGCAGAAGGGTTTACATAGATGAGAAAGAGGTTAATCTTACTGCAAAGGAATTTGACCTCGTGTATCTGCTTATCTCAAATCCCAATAAGGTTTATTCAAGAGATCAGCTTTTAAAGACGATATGGGGTGCATCATATCCGGGGGATGCAAGAACAGTTGATGTTCATGTGAGAAGACTTAGGGAGAAAATAGAGGCAACGCCTGCCAATCCAAAGTATATTCATACAAAGTGGGGCGTCGGATATTATTTTCAATCCTGACAGTATGAAAAAGCATGCCATGAAATGAGGATATAGAGTTGAAAAATCATTATATAAAAACAGCTCCAATCAGTCTTAAGGCATTTATCATTATTTATATGTCCGTTGCTTTGGTGCTTATAATACTCACATATTCTATTATTACCATTCAGTTTGATATGGACAGTCAGAAAAAACAGCTTGACGAGGATGTGTGGGAGCAGTGTAACAAATTATCTGAGGACCTTATTGCAAATGAGTTCACTATGGCTGGGGAAACAAGAGATTTGAATTACAGCGTTGATAACATTGTAAGCTTTTTTGATGGATTTCTTATTGTGGTTAATTCCGATTACAGGATTATAAAGGACACGTTGGGACAGACTGAGGGTTCTTACATAATCAGCGAAGCTGTCATGAATACCATGACCGGAAAAATCGGACGCAGTATAAGTGAGCTCGAAAATTATTATCAATATAGTTACCCTATCACTGAAAATGGAACAATACAGGGCGTTATTTTAGTATGCGCAT
This sequence comes from Clostridium sp., assembly GCA_023664385.1. Classification (GTDB taxonomy): domain Bacteria; phylum Bacillota; class Clostridia; order Lachnospirales; family Lachnospiraceae; genus Coprococcus_C. The sequence continues at coordinate 2,014 of JAMPFU010000040.1, forward strand.
CTAAAAACAGGATTGACAGCATGAAATCGCAAATTGCTGACAGAAATTATCTGATTGCCATTGTTGCAGTTGCACTTGGTATTGTTTTGGTGTGCGTTGGTGCAAATATCAGTGTCCGCGGGCTTAAGAGCATGAATGAGCATATGGAGTTTGTCCAGCATGGACAAATTGGACAGGATATACCGGTAAGTGGGTTTAAGGAGTTTCGTGCACTTACGGAAAATTACAACAGCTCGATAAAAAAGCTTATGGAAATAGATACCTCAAGGCAGGAGTTTGTGTCAAACGTGTCCCATGAGCTTAAAACGCCGATTGCGTCCATGAAGGTGCTTGCGGATTCCCTTGTACAAAATGAGCAGGCGGACCTTGAAATGTACAAGGAGTTTATGTCGGATATTGTTCTTGAAATCGACAGGGAAAGTGAAATTATTACGGATTTGCTTACGCTTGTTAAGACGGACAGAAAAAATGCGGACATGAACATTTCTGAGGTCGACATCAACAATCTTTTGGAGATTATATTAAAGCGTGTTGCACCTTTGGCAGAGGCGAGAGGCATTACGATAACTTATGAGAGCTATCGTGATGTTGTTGCTGATGTTGATGAGGTTAAGCTTACGCTTGCATTTACAAATATCATTGAAAATGCCGTAAAGTACAATGTAGATAACGGCTGGGTCAAGGTAACATTAAATGCGGATCATAGGAATTTTTATGTCAAGGTAGCAGATTCGGGCGTTGGTATTCCAGATGATTGCAAGGATAAGGTGTTTGAGAGATTTTACAGAGTTGATAAGGCAAGAAGCAGGGACACTGGAGGAACAGGACTTGGTCTTGCAATTACAAGAAACATAATACTGATGCATAAGGGAACAATCAAGCTTTACAGCGAGTCGGGCGAGGGAACCACCTTTACAATCAGGCTGCCGATGAAGCGTGCTGAGGAAAAGGCTTCTGTGGAGCAGTAATTGTTGACATTCCGAAAAGAGGAATCAAATCATTATGAAAAATAAAAAGTTATTTATTTTAATCGTTTGCATGATGGCGCTCTTTACTGCCTGCGAAAAAACGGGAGAGCAGGCTGATACAGAGGTTGTGGAGCTTGATAAAAACATGATAAGCATATATTATCCTGAGAATTTGCAGATTTTGAAGGATAGCGAGCCTTATCAGATAAAACAGCCGGATTCCATAACTGTCTCTGTGGAGGAGATTATGGCAGTCATGTCTGAAAAGCTGGGGCAGGAGAAGATACAGTATCACACTTATATGATTGATGCCGATGATAATGTAACCCTTGAGTTTACGCTTGTGGGTGAATATGATAAGGAGTATTTTCTTTTGGCAAGGGCGGCGATAACAAAGACGCTGTTTCAGTTGGAGGATATAAAAAGCATAATCATAATTCTTGATGATGATAATGGAGAGCCCCTGCTCAATGAAAGCTATGGGAGAGATACATTTTATTACTATTAGACATAGCGTCAATTGAAGGTTTGCGATGTGCTTTCGCAAAAAATATAGGAGAAATTAAAATTGAAAAGACCATTGTTGAATGCGGCGGTTATGTTTGCACTTGGAGAGGTGATTTGCATAATGCCAAATAAAACAATGCCAACAGGCATGCTTTTTTGTGTGTCTGTTTTTATTTTGGCAATTGCTTTGCTTATTAGGAAGCATTTTGAGGCGGCAGCAGTTCTTGCTATGGGAATTGTAGGATTTGCTGTCATGTATGTTCAGCTTGTACGTCCGATTCACGTATGCCTTTTAGCTGACGATACGGTTGATGTTCATTATGATACTGAAAATGTTTGGGCAAAGGTACGTGTGCAGGGCATAATAAAAAGCGTGGAGGAGGGGAGTGGAGGATATAACATTGTCATTGAAGTAAATACAACGGAAATAAAAAAATCCTATTGTGGTTTTCAGGGAAGCGTCAGGGACACATACAAGGTCATTATATTTGGCTATGACAGTGATGTAAGGGCAGGGACAGGCATTACTGCGGAGGGTTTGCTTACACTGCCCCAAAGGTCTTCAAATCCGGGCGGATTTGATTTCCTTTCCTACTATAATTCAAAGGGGATTTTATTTGTTTTTGATGTGGAGCATATGCTTTTTGATAAGGGCTCACATAATGTTTTCCTTGATTTGGTAAGCACTGTCAAGGAGTGGGGGATAGGACAGCTTGGAAAAATATGTGACGAAAAAACGGCTTCCATTTATGAAGGAATTATTTTTGGGAACCGGAAGGCTGTGGATGCCGGGTCGAAACGGTTGTATCAGGTTAGTGGAATCGCACATATTCTTGCAGTGTCGGGGCTTCATATATCGGTTGTAAGCGGACTTATTTATTTTATTTTAAGGGGACTTCTTGCACCGTTTTGGCTTACCTCGTTGCTTTCGGTGCTGGGCGCCGTCTTTTACGGAGCCATGACGGGCTTTGGCATGGCATCAATACGGGCAGTTATCATGCTTGTCATTGCCAGTTTTGGGGAACGGCTTGGAAAGAGTTATGATATGCTTACAGGAATTGGTGCGGCGGTTTTTCTTATGCTGATATATAACCCCACGAGCATCAAGGACCAAAGCCTTCTATTAAGCGTGTGCGCTGTAGCAGGCGTTTGTCTCGGAATAAAGGTGATGCGTCTTATTATGAAAAGAAAAAGGATAAAAAGGTATTTGAAAAGGCATAGATGGATAAGACGGCTTGCAGAGGGACTTATCATGTCATGCAGCGTTAATATTGTCACATTTCCCATTATAGCATATATGTACTATGAAATTCCGTTATATAGCTTTCTTCTTAATATTTTCGTTGTGCCTCTTATGGCTTTGGTGGTTTATGCAGGCTTTTTAGGTGTTATTGTATCGGCAGCTTCTGTTTTTGCGGGGCAGCTTGTGATTGCACCGGGCATTTTTTTGTTAAATATGTTTGAGCGATTTGCAGCTATGATTTTAGGCTTGCCGTTTTCTGTGATAAATACAGGAAAGCCAAGCATATGGTTTCTTATTTTTTATTATGTGGTTTTGATTTTTGTTTTAATGCTTTCGGATAACAAAATATGTGAGGCTTTTTATGTACGACTGAGGGCGCGGCTTAACCGAAGAACATGGAGAAAGCTTAGGGTCGTTCTTTCCTTGGGACTTTGTACACTGTTTTTAGCCGTTTCCATTTGCGCGAGAATTTTCATTAGCAGGGAGATGCTTGTATTTTTAGATGTGGGGCAGGGGGATGGTATTATTGTATCAACGCCGGGGGGAACGGTTGTTGTGATAGACGGAGGCTCTACAAGTGAGAGTGCAGAGAGCTTGGCAGAGTATACCCTGAAGCCTGCGCTAAAATCACTTGGAATGGCTGACGTGGATTTTTGGGTTGTAACCCATGGAGATACAGACCATGTAAGCGGGCTTATGCACATACTTGAAAACTATGAGATATCTAATATAAGCATTGACTGTATTTTGATGACGGAGTATGGGAAGAATGACGAGACGCTTGAGGAAATAAAAATGCTTGCGGAAGAAAATGGCATTGACGTTGTTTATCTTAGTGCAGGAGATAAGATAGAGGATAAAAGTGCAGCGCTTGTCTGCTGTCATCCTGACAAGGATTATGCAGCGGATGACACAAACGATACATCTCTCGCACTGGGGTATGTGTCACCTGATATAAGCTGTCTGTTTACAGGGGATATGTCGGCGGCTTCCCTTGATTATATGTTTACAAAAAATGGCGCTTTGTTGCAAGGTGAATATTTGTATCTCAAGGTTCCCCATCACGGCTCTAAAAATTCAGTATATGAACCGTTGTATGATTTGATGAAAGGGCGGACGGCGATTGTTTCATGTGGCAAAAATAATTCCTACGGACATCCGCATAATGAGGTCGTGGATAAGCTGAACCAGTACGGATGCAGTATTTACCGAACGGATGAGAGCGGGGCTGTGTGCATTTATGTAAAAAACGGCAGGGTGGAATGTAGGGAGTATAAAAAATGAAAGCTTTAAAAGGAGGTTTCGCTTCTTTTCGTATTCCGTTTTTTATGGTACAATGTGCACGAAAGCAATGAAGCATAGCGAAATCGAGCTGCACTGTGAAAGCATAGAATAGTATTGTAAAACGGAGACAAAAAAGTGGCAGGAAAAGAAAAATCGGCAGACGGTATGTCAATCATAAATTCCCATATAGAAAATCAAAGCTTCTCAAGGGTATATCTTTTGGGTGGTGATGAGGGCTATCTTGTAAGGCAGTACAAGGACAAGCTCATAGATGCACTCTGCGATAGAACCGACAGCATGAACTATATGGCGTACAAGGGGGAAAAGGCTGTGGCAGAGGACATAAGGGAGTTTGCAATGACGATGCCCTTTTTTGCTGACAGGAGAGTAATCCTTGTTGAGGACTCAGACTTCTTCAATAAGGGAAATGAAGCAGTTGAGGCATTTATGGAAGAAATCCCTGAAACAACGGTTGTTATATTTGTGGAAACAAACATTGATAAAAGGCTGAAGCTTTATAAGCTTATGCAAAAGGAAGGTACGATAGCTTTGTTTCGTACACCTGATGAGGCTACGCTTTTAAAGTGGGTGAAGTCCCTGTTCACGAGGGAGAAAATGTCTATTGACGATGAGGCTGTTTATGGACTTGTCAGGGGTGTGGGAACGGATATGAATACCCTGTATAATGAGAGCATGAAGCTGATATGTTACTGTATGGATAAGGACAGGGTTACCATGGACTGCGTGGAGAAGCTTTGCACAAATCAGGTGGAGAGCAAGATATTTGATATGATGGATGCACTTTCCCAAAGAAACGTGGAAAAAACAATGAGGCTCTATGACGACTTGCTTATGCTCAGGGAACCTGCAATGAGATTGCTCTTTTTGATTACGAGGCAGTTTAACATTTTGTTAAAGATAAAATTTGCCTTGGAAACAGGTGTACAAAATTCAGGTATTGCAGGCTTTGCCAAAATACCGCCCTTTACAGTAAAAAAATACATGGAGCAATGTAAGGGCTACACGTATAAACAGCTTATTGCATGCGTGGAGCTGTGCCAGCAGACAGACGGCAGCATAAAATCAGGCAGGATGAAGGACAGCCTTGCGGTTGAGATGCTGATTATGGAGCTGTTAAAGCATGAGGGTGAAACTGTAATGAACACATGAATTGCGTTTCGCTAGGCTTTTGTTATAGGGCAATTTATAGTATCGTTTATTGCAATTTCATCAGTGTGACCTGTCGGACATGATACAGATTGGAATGTTATAGGCGTGAAATATGGAAAAATCAGATTGTATTTTACATACATTTACTGTATATTGTATAGTATGAAACAAGGGAAACTATTAAAAACGCTGTGGGTATATGCTTATGGCAGATTGGAGTAGGTATGAATAATGAAAAAAAATTAGGCTTTGGGTTAATGCGGCTTCCGCTGCTTGACAAAAATGATGCGGCAAGCATTGATTTGGAGGAAACAAAAAGAATGGTAGATACCTTTATTGAAAAGGGATTTACATATTTTGACACAGCATGGATGTACTGCGGCTTTGCAAGTGAAAAGGCGACAAAGGAAGCCTTGGTTGACCGCTATCCAAGGGATAAATATACTTTGGCGACAAAGCTTCACAGCGGATTTTTTGATTCCCTTGAGGACAGGGATAAGGTTTTCAATGCACAGCTTGAAAATACGGGGGCAGGATATTTTGACTATTATCTCATTCATGGCATTGATGCAGGAAGCTACCCGAAATATGAGCAGTTCGACTGCTTTAACTGGCTTCGTGATAAGAAAAAGCAGGGACTTGTAAAGCATATGGGTTTATCCTTCCACGATACCCCTGCGCTTCTTGATGAGATACTGACAAAGTACCCTGATATGGAATTTGTACAGCTTCAGATAAATTATCTTGATTGGGAAAGTGAGTGGATTCATTCACGTGCATGCTATGAGATAGCGAACAAGCATAATATTCCTGTTATCGTCATGGAGCCTGTTAAGGGAGGCACGCTTGCAAAGCTTCCTGATGAGGCAGAAAAGCTGTTAAAGGATTATGACCCTGACGCCTCCGCTGCATCATGGGCTGTTCGTTTTGCAGCATCGCTTGACAATGTAATGATGGTGCTTTCAGGTATGAGCAGCATGGAGCAGATGCAGGATAATTTAAGCTATATGTCAGATTTTAAGCCGATGACTGAGGAGGAAAAGGCGCTTTGCTTCAAGGTGGCTGATATTATAAATGCACAGACTGCCGTTCCTTGTACTGCCTGCTCCTACTGTACGGAGGGCTGTCCGATGAAGATAGCGATACCACAGTATTTCTCCATGTATAATGAGGATATGCGTGAGGCTGAGGATAAGGGCTGGACGGCAAACCTTTCAAATTATCAGCTTGTGTCACAGAATTTTGGAAAAGCGTCTGCTTGCGTGGCGTGTGGACAGTGTGAGAGTGTATGTCCGCAGCATTTGCCGATTATTGAGCATCTGAAAAGCGTTGCCGAGAGATATGAATAAATGATGCTTGCTTTTATTTTAAAAACAAATATGCTGTAAACAATATGGCAAGCATAATGATGTTTGCGATGGTAAACCAAATAAGATAGCTTGTTTTTTTGCCCGGGTAATTCCGGGCAATCTGCTTATATGAAATCAGGCTTGCCATTGATGCAATCAGTGTGCCAAGTCCGCCTAAGTTTGTTCCTATAATGAGGGCGCTCCAATTGTCCGTAAAGCCTGATAAAAGAAGCGCAGACGGAACATTGCTGATAAGCTGGCTTGAGAGTATGGCGACAGGTGCTTCGTTTCCAATAATTAAGCGTTCGATAAAATTGTGAAACTGTGGCAGCCTTCCCATATTTCCGATAAATATAAAAAAGCCAATAAAAGTTCCGAGCAGTGAATAATCAATGGAAGCAAAAATTTTACGGTCAAAAACAATAAGAAAAATAATTATGATGGCTGCAAGAAGCCTTACGTCAATGATATCTAAGACACAGAGCAGACATAGGGAAAATAAAATAAGGTACATAAAAAATAATGCCCTCGGTATTGCTGCATCGCTTTTCATATCAGGAACAGCAATTCTTTTTTTCTTAAAAAGGAAATTGATAATGAATAGACATAACGCTGCTATGGTTGTGTAAGGAAGCATAAGCGTTATAAAATCCGCAAGGGACATTTGCGATTGGGAAAACAAATAAAGATTTTGTGGGTTTCCCATAGGCGTCAGCATACTACCGAGATTGGCGGCAATGGTTTGTAAAATGACGATGGGAACAAGCAGGCTTTCCATATTGGCAAGTGTAAGAACGATGAGCGCAAAAGGCACAAAGGTAATAAGCGCCACGTCATTTGTAATCAGCATACTAAAGAAAAATGGAAGAAACACTAAAATAAGCGCAAGCTGTCTTGTGTTTTTGGTGTGGGATAAGAGCGTTACTCCGATTTTGCGAAATACACCAAGACGCTGTAAGCCTGCCATTACTGCCATAAGTGAAAAAAGCAGCATTAATGTGTGCCAATCTACATAATTTATGTACTCATTGTCAGGCCGCACAAAAAATGCAGATGTGGCGGCAAGCAAAAGGCTTACACAAAGTATGGTTTCCTTTTTGATAAAGCTTATAATTTTTATCCCCATGATTTATCCTTATATCGCATCATTATCGTTAGGAAAATTTTAACACCGTAAGCTGCGGATTACAATATTGACTTATTTTTCATTTTTTGATATAGTTTTCTTTGCTGCTTTAACGTGGTAAAGAAAAAAGAAATTGAAAGGAATTGTTATTATGAAAGAGGTTTCAAAGCTGCTTGATTACAGAAAAAGTATTAAGGTCGTTGATGCAACGCTTCGTGACGGCGGACTGGTAAATGATTTTTATTTTACGGACGAGTTCGTAAAAAATTTATATAAGGCAAATATTGAGGCAGGCGTTGATTATATGGAGATGGGCTACCGTGCCTCCAAAAAGGTTTTTGACGAGTCAAAATTTGGCAAGTGGAAGTTTTGCGCAGACGACCATATCAGGGAGATTGTAGGCGAAAATGACACTGACCTAAAGCTTGCCATTATGGCAGATATAGGAAGGCACGATAAAAATGATTTTGACCAAAAGGCAAATTCGCCTGTCGATCTTGTACGAGTTGCCGCTTACATACATCAGCTTCCCGATGCAATTGACATGATAGAGGACGCCGCAAAAAAGGGATATGAGACAAGCTGCAACATTATGGCGATTTCACATGCTCAAGAGGAGGACATGAAGGTTGCCCTTGATATGCTGGGGAAAACTCCTGTGGACGTTATTTACATCGTAGACAGCTTTGGGTCAATCTATCCTGAGCAGATGGCAAGAATTGCTGATTTGTATCTTGATTTTGCAGCGAAATATGGCAAAAAGGTGGGGATTCATGCCCATAACAATCAACAGCTTGCATTTGCAAATACAATTGAGGCATGTGGAGATGGCGTTGACTGGCTTGACGGAACGTATCTTGCCATGGGTAGAGGCGCAGGAAATTGTGCAATGGAGCTTTTGCTCGGCTTCCTGAAAAATCCCAAATATGATGTTTATCCTGTAATTAAGTTTATCGAGGAGAACATGGTTTCCCTTGTGGAGGAAGGCGTTGTATGGGGATATGATATACAGTATCTCCTGACAGGCTTGCTCAATCAGCATCCGAGAACTGCCATTCAGTTTACAAAGGATAAGCGGAAGGATTACGCAGAGTTTTACAAGGAGATATACGAGTAAAATAATAGAATGTGATTAGGATTATGAATCGTAATAGTTATAAAAAAGGACTTCGGGATGGTATTCCAATTGCCCTTGGTTATTTTGCGGTGTCGTTTACGCTTGGCATTGCGGCAAAAAAGGCGGGGTTTACCGCATTTCAGGCAACACTTATGAGCCTTACAAACAGTACGTCTGCGGGTGAGTTTGCAGCAATATCTGCCATATGTGCAGGCTCTACATATTTGGAAATGGCAGTTATGCAGGTGGTCATTAATTTGCGTTACCTTTTGATGTCCTGTGCGTTGTCACAAAAAATTGATACGAAGGTGGGGACGCTGCATCGTCTTATCATGGGCGGCGGCGTGACAGACGAGATATTTGGAATTTCTGTATCTGCGCCTGACAAATTAAATCCATTTTATATGTATGGCGCCATGAGCATTGCCATTCCTGCATGGGCATTCGGGACATGTCTAGGAGCCATTTTGGGGTCTGTCCTGCCTGCAAATATGATAAGTGCATTGAGTATTGCCCTGTATGGAATGTTTCTTGCTGTGATTATACCACCTGCAAGGGACAATAAAATTATTGCGCTCCTTGTTGTGCTTTCCATGGCGGCGAGCTATTTGTTTTCGGTTGCTCCCGCACTAAAGGGTATTTCCTCCGGTATGCGGGTTATTATTCTGACGGTTGTTATTTCAATGACTGCGGCATTTTTATTTCCGATAGAGGAGGATAATGCCGATGCAGAATAATATTTATATTTATATACTTGTCATGGCGGTAGTGACATATCTCATTCGTGTATTGCCCCTTACCTTGATTAAAAAGGAAATAAAAAATAGACGTATTCGTTCTTTTTTATATTACATGCCATATGTTACCCTTGCAGTTATGACCTTTCCGTCAATTCTGCATGCAACAAACAGTATCGTTGCGGGGTGGGCAGGCATGCTTGTTGCAATATTTTTAGCGTGGAAAAAGCAGAGCTTATTTTGCGTGTCTGCTTCGGCATGTCTTGTAGTGTTTATACTTGAGCTGATAATTTAATGGGCTGCCGCAGTATGGGATATACTATGCTACGGTAGCCCATTAAACTTCGCTACCTTATCTTTGTAATAACGTGTCCAAATTTTATCCACTTCTTCATTTCTTTTGGCTCTTGGTCATCTATGTATATAATTTTACCAGTGTCGCTTACGGGAATAAGCTGAACGGGACTTGTCTGTCTTAGCTTGCGTATATATACCCTACCGTTCTCCCTGTCTATAAATATTCCAGTGTCGCCGTCTCTTGGTGATGCGCAGTGGACGAGCAGAATTTCACCGGAATGATATACAGGGTGTAAATGATTTGAGGTTATTTTTATTGCGCAATCAATTAAGTCACCGTATATCTTTTTGTATTGTCCTATGTTAAAGGGTTGTATATTTGTGCTGTCATATATCATTCCGTCGGTCATGTTGCCGGTAAGCGTATAGAGTGGAATGTAGCTTTCCTCCGATTTGGAAATCATTTTCCTACCCTCCATAGAAAGCTCTGCCTCAAGGCTTACCAATGACAAAATGGCTTTCTGTCTGTATTTGGGAAGCTTACAAAAATCTATCATTAACTGGATTTCAGGAGTAATATAGCCGCATAATTCAAAGAACTGTTTTCCTGTAATCATATATACAAGAAGTGCGACATAAATAGGTATGTTGGCGGAAATACCGTTAATCATATTTTTATACGAAGACAGAGACATTTCCAATTTTTGAGCCATTTCAAGCTGTGTTAATCCTAATTTTGCACGTTCAATTTCGATATTGGCAGCAAAGTTATCCACAATTTGTCTTTTTGTCATAACAAGAACCACCTTTCGATAAAGATAATTGGTTTAACAGTTTAGCTAAAGCCAAAAACAAATCCATTTTATTTAAAGTAAACTAAAAAATGGCAAAATTTGGTTAGGACTTTTGCCATAAAAAATATTAAATTTAAACTGTCATATAAAATATATGACTAGACCGTTTTCGGCGAAATGGTTGAAAATGGAATTCTACGCTAAAATTATACTAGGTTTAATTAAAACTAGAAAGTGAAAACTTTTATTTACGGTGCAATCATAAACAGGTACGACCGTGGATGAAACAGGAAGTTTATCATTAATATATATTTTAGGGGAGATTTACATATAAATGATAAGCTTTATTTAATCTTGGGAAGATGTTGATATAAAATCCGCATAAAAAGATGAATTGTATCGGTAAATGCTTCGGTAGAATTTCAGATAAAAGGATTCACGTGAACCTTGGGCTGCCATAGGTAGGATATATTGTGGCAGCCCTTTTTATTTTCACTTTTTTCCTTTAAGAATTTATTAAGACTATTTTATAACTTGCTTAAACGTATTGCATACTCTTATTTTTTGTCATAATAATAAAGATGAGCAAAACTTACGATTTTTGTATTGTATAACGGATATTTGCAAGATTAGGGTTTGGCTCACGGTTATAGGATAAAAAGGAGGGACGATGCATGAGCAAAAAAGTGATAATTGTAATTGGGGTGGCGGCTGTACTGATATTAGCGGTAGCAATGGGCGTGTTTATGTTCAGAAAAACTGATTGGTATATGTTTTCGGATGAAAGCGGTGAGCTTAATATTATGAAGCTGGACGATAGCATTGACTCAAACACGCAGAAAATAAATTTTGTCGATGCAGATAAAAAGGGCTATGAATATTACGCTTTCGGGACGGTAACTGTATCGGAGGGAAATGCGATGGTCGTATTTTCACAAAATGGCAAGGATATTAAGGAGATAGAGCTGGAAAAAGGTGAGCATCAGTTGGAGAAATTTAGCTGGAGGGGAGAGCAGGGACCGGTTTCCGTGACAATAAAGGCAACCTATACCGCCAATGGTACATATACAATAAATGCATACAGGAGAACCTCGAATATAAGAAGTTTTATAAACGAAAAAATATTGAAACGGTAAATTTAGTTTCATGTAATTGGTTTTGTATATTTTATAATTTTTTTGTTGACATATTTTTAGAAGCGTATATAATAAATAATGTCTTAATTGAATAAGGTTCACTGAAACCTATGACGTGGAGATAACGTTATATGTGCACTTACAGAGAGTCGGGGCGGCTGAGAGCCCGATAGAACGCAGTATGGCAAATGGACCACTGAGGGCATGGTCAAAGGAGTTAATCCGAGTATTCCATGACGTTCGCATACGTTAGTTGCAGGAGGTATATTTGTACCTCGTAAGGGCATAGATTTTATCTATGAAACAAGGTGGCATCGCGGAGCTGTTTATCCGTCCTTGACAATATGTCAGGGACTTTTTCTTTTATAAGAAAGTTCTCCGAGCTTTCTTATAAGGCAGGATTAAAAATCCTGCTAGGATTCGTCCAAAGTGCCATTAAAGTTGTGACAGCATAAAGAGTGCCGAAGGCACATTGTTCTTTTATTGGAAATTTAGTTTTTTTAAGAAAAAGGAGGTAAAAAAATGATTAACCCAACTTTAGACACAGCAATGCATCTTGCAAAAAATTATAAGGTAATTCCGGTCTGCAAGGAAATTTATTCAGATTTTACGACGCCGATACAGGTGCTTCGCAAGCTGAAAAAGGTAAGCGGACACTGTTACATGCTTGAGAGCGTGGAAAATCAAAAACGGTGGGGAAGATACACATTTCTTGGTTACATGCCAAAACTTTGTGTGACCTGCATAAACGGAGTTATAAAAATAACGGATGTAAACGGAAACGTGATAACGGAGGAAAAAACCACGCACCCAAGAGATTACATAAACAAAATTCTCGGGGAGTACAAAAGCCCGAAAATAGAGGGCATGCCGTCATTTACAGGTGGACTTGTAGGATATTTTGCCTACGACTATATAAAATACAACGAGCCTAAGCTTAATCAGGAAGCTTGCGACACGGAGGGCTTTAATGACGTTGACCTTATGCTCTTTGACAAGGTAATTGCATTTGACAATGAAAAGCAGAAGATGATTATTATTGTAAATGCAAAGACTGATAACATTTCGGAAAATTATGCAAAGGCGATTGAGGAAATAGACGGCATAATAGAGCTTGTAAAAAATGGGGAGGAAGAAAAGGTAGAAAGCCCGAAGCTTAAATCCGAGTTTAGAAAGCTGTTTGACAAGGAGCAGTTTTGCGGCATGGTGAACCGTGCAAAGAAATATATATACGAGGGCGACATCTTTCAGGTTGTGCTGTCAAACCGATTGGAAGCGGACTTTGAGGGAAGCCTGCTTGATACTTACAGGGTGCTAAGGACGATAAACCCGTCGCCGTACATGTTTTATTTCAGTGGTGATGAGATAGAGGTTGCAGGAGCATCACCGGAAACCCTTGTAAAGCTTGAGGATGGCGTGCTTCATACATTCCCCCTTGCAGGAACAAGACCGAGGGGAACAACGGCGAAGGAGGACAGGGATTTTGAGAGAGGACTTCTCACGGACGAGAAGGAGCGTGCAGAGCACAATATGCTTGTTGACCTTGGAAGAAATGACCTTGGAAGAATTAGTAGGTTTGGCTCGGTAAAGGTTGAGAAATATATGTCCGTTGAGAGATATTCTCACGTTATGCATATCGGATCGACGGTACGGGGCGAAATTAGGGAGGATAAATGCGCCCTTGATGCCGTGGATGCGGTTTTGCCGGCAGGAACATTATCGGGAGCACCGAAAATAAGAGCTTGTGAAATCATACGTGAGCTTGAAAACAATAAGCGAGGCATTTACGGAGGAGCTGTAGGATATATCGACTTTACCGGAAACCTTGACACCTGCATAGCAATCAGAATTGCCTACAAGAAAAACGGGAAGATTTTTGTAAGGTCGGGAGCAGGAATTGTAGCGGATAGTATTCCTGAGAATGAATTTCAGGAGTGCATAAACAAGGCGAAGGCGGTTGTTACGGCAATTGAGGCGTCACAGGACATGAGCAAGGATGAAATGTAATTTTGTCTCTCCAAAATGATTTTTTTGGACGATACATGAAAATTTGGAAATGACATAGAGAAAATGAAGCAGGAGGTAAAAGAAAATGATATTACTGATCGATAATTATGACAGCTTTTCCTACAATCTTTTTCAGATGGTAGGAGAAATCAATCAAGATATAAAGGTTATTAGAAATGATGAGATGACGCTGGAGGAAATTGAGATGCTTGAGCCATCGCATATTATCCTCTCACCGGGACCGGGAAGACCGGCTGATGCAGGAATATGTGAAAGTGTTGTTGATTATTTCAAGGGGAAAATACCGATTTTGGGTGTGTGCCTCGGACATCAGGCAATATGTGAGGCCTTTGGAGGTACGATAGGGTACGCTGATAAGCTGATGCACGGAAAAACCTCCATGGTAACCCTTGATTTGACAAGCAAGATATTTGGTGGAATGGAGCCTAAAATACAGGTGGCAAGGTATCATTCGCTGGCAACGGTAAAGGACAGCCTGCTTGACAATTTAAAGGTGATTGCAAGGACGGAGTCTGATGAGATTATGGCTGTTGAGCATGTGGAATATCCGATATACGGCGTGCAGTTTCATCCTGAGTCAATTCTTACGCCGAACGGAAAGCAGATTTTGGAACGGTTTTTGAATATAAAGATTAAGAAGGAAGAAGAAAAGTTCATAATCAAGGATATGATAGCAAAGGTTACGGATGGCAAAGACCTTAACAGGGAGGAAGCGCTTTCGGTTATGGATGAGATAATGGGCGGTAAGGCTGCACCTGCACAAATTGCCGCATTTCTTACAGGACTTCACATAAAGGGGGAAACCTCCGAGGAAATTTCCGCATGTGCCGAGGGCATGAGAAAATTTGCAACAAAGGTTGACAGACATGGAAAGGATGTTATAGATATCGTGGGAACAGGCGGCGACCGTTCCAATACATTTAACATTTCAACTGCCGCATCATTTGTGACAAGCGCAGCGGGAATTGCCGTTGCAAAGCATGGAAACAGGGCGGCGTCCAGTAAGTGTGGTACTGCCGATTGTCTTGAGGCGCTTGGCGTAAATTTGATGCTTGAGCCTGATAAAAATTCGCAGGTTTTACAGGACTTAAACCTATGCTTCATGTTTGCACAAAAATATCACACGGCAATGAGATATGTGGGACCTGTGAGAAAGGATATAGGCGTGCCTACTGTGTTTAACATACTTGGACCTCTTACAAATCCATCAGGCAATACCCACCAGCTTCTTGGCGTGTACAAGGAGGATTTGGTAGAGCCGATTGCAGAGGCGCTTAAAAAGCTTGGCTTAAAGGCCGCCATGGTTGTGTATGGAACGGACTGCCTTGATGAAATATCCTTGAGTGCGCCTACGATAGTATGTGAGCTTAGGGACGGAGAGATAACACGCTACGAGATAAGTCCTGAGCAGTTTGGAATTGCAAGCTGTGATAAGGCTGAACTTGTGGGTGGAACACCTGAAGAAAATGCACAGATAATAAAGGACATCTTTACAGGAAAGCTGAAAGGGGCAAAGCGTGATGTGGTAGTGCTTAACGCAGGCGCAGCCATCCATATAGTTAAGGGCGTTTCCATTGACGAGGGCATAAGAATTGCCAATGAGATGATAGACAGCGGCGCAGCAATGAGGCAGCTTGAGCAGTTTGTTGAAGCGACGAATAATTAAAATGTGCAGCTTCTGTTATATCAGGAAAGGCACAAATTAAGAATAAAAGGATTAGAATTATGATTTTAGATGAAATAGCACAAAAAACGAGAGAGCGGATTAACCTTGAAAAGCAAAAGCTCCCTCTTGCTGAGCTAAGGAGGATGGCAGAGGCGCTTCCCACAGACAGTGAATATCCCTTTTACAAGGCTTTAAAAAAGCAGGGAATGTCGTTTATATGTGAGGTAAAAAAGGCTTCCCCCTCAAAGGGAATTATTGCGGAGGATTTTCCGTATGCAGATATTGCCATTTCTTATGAGGAAGCAGGGGCTGCCGCCATATCCTGTCTCACGGAGCCCTTTTATTTTAAGGGGAGCGACAGCTACTTAAAGGAGATAGCGGAAACTGTCAGTATACCTGTGCTCAGAAAGGATTTTACCGTAGATGAGTACATGATATATCAGGCGAAGGTGCTTGGGGCATCGGCAGTTCTTCTGATATGCTCCCTGCTTGATAAAAATGAGCTTGCCGAGTATCAGGCGCTTGCCGAGGAGTTGGGTCTTTCTGCACTTGTTGAGGCGCATGATGAATATGAGATAGAAAATGCACTTTTTGCCAATGCCAAAATAATAGGTGTCAACAACAGGGATTTAAAAACCTTTACTGTTGACATAAATAATTCTGCAAGACTTAGGAAGCTTGTGCCGGAGGAGATAGCATTTGTATCGGAAAGCGGCATAAAAAATGCGGAGGATATAAAGCGGCTTTGTGATAATGGAACGGACGCAGTTCTTATTGGTGAAACATTAATGAGAAGTAGCGATAAGAAAGCAATGTTAGATGAGCTTAGAAGTAAGATTGTTTATTTATAAGAAAGGTTGAGGAAGAAACATGTCAAAAGGAAGATTTGGAGTACATGGCGGGCAGTATATACCTGAAACGCTTATGAATGCCATGAATGAGCTTGAGGAGGCATATTTTAAGTATAAGGAGGATCCTGAATTTAACAGGGAGCTTACGGAGCTGTTAAATGAGTATGCAGGGCGTCCAAGCAGGCTTTATTTTGCAAAGAGAATGACAGAGGATTTGGGAGGAGCAAAAATATACCTGAAGCGCGAGGACTTAAATCATACAGGCTCCCACAAGATAAACAATGTCATCGGGCAGATGCTTCTTGCAAAGAGAATGGGAAAGACGAGAGTTATCGCTGAGACGGGAGCGGGACAGCATGGCGTCGCAACGGCAACCGTAGCGGCAATGATGGGTATGGAATGTGAGATTTATATGGGAAGGGAAGATACAAAGCGGCAGGCGCTTAATGTATACCGTATGAAGCTTCTCGGTGCAAGGGTTCACCCTGTAGACAGCGGGACGGCAACTCTTAAAGATGCCGTTTCTGAGACGTTCAGGGAGTGGACAAACAGAATTGATGATACCCATTATGTACTTGGCTCGGTTATGGGACCATATCCGTTTCCGGAGATTGTAAGGGATTTTCAGTCTGTCATAAGCAGGGAAATAAAACAGCAGGTTATGGAGCGTGAGGGCAGGCTTCCTGATGCTGTGCTTGCCTGTGTAGGCGGCGGCTCAAATGCAATGGGAGCATTTTATCACTTTATTGAGGATAAGGACGTCAGACTTATCGGCTGTGAGGCGGCAGGACGGGGAATTGACACATTTGAAACTGCTGCAACCATTAGTACGGGACGGCTTGGGATTTTCCATGGCATGAAGTCATATTTTTGTCAGGATGAATACGGACAGATTGCACCCGTTTATTCAATATCCGCAGGACTTGATTATCCGGGCATTGGACCTGAGCATGCGTATCTTCACGATACAGGAAGGGCAGAGTATGTTGCCATAACGGATGATGAGGCTGTGGAAGCATTTGAGTACCTTTCAAGAATAGAAGGAATTATCCCTGCCATAGAAAGCGCCCATGCGGTTGCTCATGCGATGAGGTTGGCAAAGACAATGCGTAAGGACAGCATTATGGTAATCAATATTTCAGGACGAGGAGATAAGGACTGTGCTGCAATAGCACGCTACAGAGGGGAGGATATCCATGAGTAATATAGCAAGGGCATTTGAAAAGGGAAAGGCATTTATCCCGTTTATAACATGCGGCGACCCAAACCTTGAAACAACGGAGAAAATAGTTTGTGCAATGGAGGAGGCAGGAGCCGACCTGATAGAGCTCGGCATACCGTTTTCTGACCCTACGGCGGAGGGTCCCGTCATACAGGAGGCAAACATAAGGGCATTGGGCGGCAAGGACAAAGTGACTACCGACAAAATATTTGACATGGTAAAGAGACTCCGTCTCAAGGTCAAGGTACCTATGGTATTTATGACATATGCAAATGTAGTTTACTCTTATGGGGCAGAAAAGTTTATAAGCACCTGTAAGGAGCTTGGCATGGACGGACTGATACTTCCCGATATTCCGTATGAGGAAAAAGAAGAATTTGACCCGCTCTGCAAAAAGTACGGACTTGACCTTATATCACTGATTGCGCCGACTTCGCATCACAGGATAAAAATGATTGCCGAAGCCGCAAATGGATTTGTGTATTGTGTATCTTCGCTTGGCGTTACAGGAACGAGAACGGAGATTACGACTGATATAGGAGAAATGGTATCTCTTGTGAAGGATGCAAAGGAGATTCCGTGTGCTGTGGGCTTTGGCATAAGCACGCCGGAGCAGGCAGAGAAAATGGCACAGCATGCTGACGGAGTGATTGTGGGAAGTGCAATTGTGAAAATAATAGCAGAGCATGGAGAAAACGCCACGCCATATGTAAGCGAATATGTTAAGCGCATGAAGGACGCAATAAGGCAGAATTAAGATAGACATAATTTTAAAAGGCTGTCGTGCTAAGTTTGGCACGACAGCCTTTTTACTTATAGGTAATTCCTTTGAATTTCTTATAGGCAGGATAAAAAATTTGAAATTACGAAAGCTCGTCCTTCAAAGCCGATACCTGCTCAACCGTAAGTCCTGAATATATAGAGATTTCCTCTATTGATAATTTACCCGCATTTAGCATATTTACTACAACTTGCTCACGTCCAATATCGATACCCTGTTCACGTCCAATATCTATCAAGGTTTTTTCGTGAAGCTCTGCATCATATTCATCGATACCCATGGCAACAACCTCCCTCTTATTTTTTCGTAAAAAGTCAGCCAATATATTTTCTTTAATACATTCGTTCACTGCCTGATTAACGGCAGCATCTATATCCATATCCTGTCTGTATGTACGTATCCGTTCAACAAACAGCATATATTCCCTAAGGGTAGGGCATTTCTGCATCAGCTCATCATTGTACCCCGAATTGATATTGAGCTGGAGTACAATAAGCTCAAGACTCGGTGTTCCTTCCTGATGTGTATATGCATCAGAAAGCCTAAATTCCCTTCGTTCAGGCTGTTCCCTTACGCCATTGTAAAATACAACAAACCTTGGGTTTGGCAGCTTAATCAGTCGTTCCGAATATATGTCATGCCTGTCGTAAAACCGCCTGAAGCTTCGTGATACATAATCCAAATCCCGCAGTGGCATATTCGGATTTATGGTTGACTGGTGCTCGAAAATATTTAACCTCATATCAATGACACATGACAAATCATTTTTTACCGTCATATATATGGCATTTTCCAGGGTCGTTATTTCCAACTCATCAGGATTATTGTAGCTTGTTCCGTTCACTGCATTATAAAGTGTAAGCAGTTCTTTTTTATCAGAAAACAGCATCCTGAAAATAGTGTCCTTATGTCTGCTGTTGACAGACGGGCTATGCCCATTATTTGTTTCTTTTTCCATTTTCATTTCCTCCTTTTGTGGCAGGAAGAAGCGAATGAAATATCTTATGCTTAACTAGGAACCCTTGCCGCTGGCTCAAGGTTTTTTGTCAAGCTGTTTATAAGCCTAAACATTTTCAAATCAGCTTCTTTTCTGCCAATATTCGTTGTGATATAAAGCATAGAAGTAACTTGTTTTGTTAGACTCGAATTACAGTGCATGACGCACCCTTTTCTTTGAATGTCTGAATAGGTATCGCCTATGAAAGAAATACTTTAGTAATGCTTTTTATAGATAATACCATATGCGTGCTTTGGATGCAAGATATTTTTGGGATTTTTATAAAGATTTCAAGTAAATATATTTTGCTTGTAAGTACAATACGAATATGGTAAAATATGGCTTGAGAATTCAAGAAAGTTAATGGATGAATCTCCTCTGCAATATGCCAGTATTGCAGAGGATAATATGGTATCAGTAGTACCACATCAGCACGCTTTAAGCCTGCGAGACATCACGTTTTATATTATACTTGTGGAACGAAAGTTTGACAAGTGATATTGTGATGTTATTAGGCTTGGACGGGCAAATTCCTTATATATATTATAAGCTGAATGAAGGTGTGGACGCATGCCTTTCATTCAGCTTTCTTGATTCTCATAACATCCTTGTAGGGACGTCGGCAGCCAGTCTGTTGCCGAAGTCTCTGCTTGGAATTATGAGAATTAGGAGGATAGATACAATGAAAAGAAGAATGATTAGTGCATTGCTTTCTGTGGTGCTTGTCTTTGCTACAATTTGTGTCAGTAATATGCCAAGTGCGGCAGTAGAGCCGAATGACGAGATGACGCAGGAAGAAACGTGGACAACGGAGGCACTGGAATACTCAGAAGTGACAGCAGAGGAAACGACAGAAGGAGGAATTGATGCGGAAACAGAAGAAGTGGCAGAGGGTAATGAGAACACTACAGAAAGTATTACATCAACGGAAGCGATTATAACTGATGAAAATGTGGATGTATTGGAAAATTCAGAAGTGTATTATGCAATGGAAGAAACCGCTGACGCAGAAGATGCAAATGCTGGCGAAGCAAGGACGGTCACTCTGCCCGCTCCGAAGAACCTGCACGAAGAAAACGGGTTTATCGTATGGGACGAGGTAGAGGGCGCTTACGGCTATACTTTACAGATGTATGAGGGTGGTACAATATCGTCAAATTACTATGAAAACCGTGTTGAATTTGATAGATTTTGTTATGAAAAAAAAATGGACTTTGGCGATTATAGTTTTAAGGTATGTGCTTTTGACGAGGATGGTACTGTGGGAGAATGGTCGAATACCGTTACTGTTTCTTATAGTCCCACGCTTGAAACTCCTAAAAACGTGAGATTAAGTGATGACAAGCGAAGTATTGTATGGGATAACGGAGAGAATGGGGTATTGTACAATGTACGCATCACTAATTGCGATACACCACAGAATGTTTACACAAGGTGGGATACGAATTATTTTTATCCATATAACTATCGCCTTTACCTGTCTTCTTTTAATTTTATGGGTAACTATTCGATTACATTTCAAGTAATGGACGATGACTATAATGTCAGTGATTGGAGTGACCCAATAGTTGTTTTATACACCGCTGGTGACATTATGTCTCCACAAAATGTGCGTTTTGATGAGAGCGGAAACAATATTCTTTGGGATGCGGTAGAGGGCGCATGCAATTACGCTTTTTATATAGACGGTGACAGACGCTACTATACCGATGTCACTGATACGATATATTATAATTGGAAATCTCGGACATATCCGTTTTCTTCTGACGGAAAATACACAATCAGTATTTATGCAAGGAATGCTGATACCGGTGTTTTATCCGAAGGTGCCTCATTGGAAGTTACATTTAATTACGACCGTGACGAAACAATAAACCTTCCACAAAACATTTTGGTGGAAAACGGGAAATTGAGTTGGGAAAATATTGAAGAAGCCGACGGATATTGGTTGCGCATTTATAAGAACGGAAAACTTATTCGCAATGAAGATACTCATTATGTCAGTGCTGATGAAAATGACGGCGTTCGGATAGATGATAGATTGCCAGAAGGCGTGTACAGTGCAGAGCTGTTTGTTGTGGACAAAAACTATAATTTCAACAGTAAAACCTATACTTTCACTCTTGACACGCCACATAACAGCACGGTTTGGACTCCTAAGATGTTTTATAAATTTGAAACGCTTTTGTGGGATTTTGACAAAATACGAAATCCTGATACCAATTGTTTTTGGGTCAGAATTAACCAAGATGGAGAAACTATATGTTTAGAACAGCGTTGGAGTGGACAATGCGAAAGTATGGGCGAATTGCCAAATGGCGAATATGAAGTTCAAGTTTGTGTTTATGATTCGCTTAAAGGGCTCGGTCCTTGGTCTGAGCCTTTAAGTATAACCAAGCACAACGGAGGGCTTTTTGACAAGGAAAATGAAATCTCCACAAATATAGAGCCACCGTCAGAAACCGAGGGGATTGCCGATGTGGACAGGATTACGAGCATTACAATTAACCCTGCTTTCAATATGAAAAATAAAAACGGAAACAATGTAGCTTTAGACCTTACAAAAATAAAGGTAAAGGCTAGCGAGATTTACGATGAGGCGGGGCTGAAACGTTTAGAGGAAGCCCTCGGAAGAAAAATTAAGCCAAATCAGCATTACAACCTGTTGGATATGACACTTTTGTATGATGGCAATGACTTTTCCAATGGATACGAGGGCTTGGTTCAGGTCAAAATCCCCATTCCTGCTGGGCATAGGGACAAAACCTTTACCTGCTACCGTTTGGTAGAGTCCAACGGAAAAACGATTAAGGAGATTATTCCAGGAGAGCAGACCGAGGATAGCTATATCATTTATTTGGAACATTTCAGCGAAATGTAAACCGCTTATTTGATACAAAGGGAATGAACAGAATATCGGGAAAACC
>JAMPFU010000041.1 GCA_023664385.1 Clostridium sp.
CCACAAGCCATAATAGAAAAGCAAAATATCTTAATATGCTTAGATAGCATAGGTTGTAAAAATACAAAATAAAAGAGGCTTGTCGTGGGTAAACAATTATGTGCCTCAAATCCTCACTATGACAGCCTCCTTATTTTCGTAACTGGACACGACGAGTTTACTATAATTCGTTAATGTGTCTTTTTTTAATGCCGATATAGTTAATGTGAATAAGTACATAAGCCCTGAGTAGACCGAGTTAAGAAAATTTGCCCGTGACATGTCATGTGGCATAGGCTGCCGTTTTCTAAGCAAAATTAGGCTGCGGCAGCGTTCAATAATGAGGAGGGAATGTATGATTATTAACTCAAGTGCCGTTTCTATGGCGGCAAAAACAACAAAAAGCATCAGTTATGGAAGTAAGGATGTTACTGTTGTGAATAACCCCCATACAGGGGAAAAAAGGTTCAGTGGACAAAGCTTTAATTCTACGTATCAGAGAACGCTTAAGGGAAGCAGCAGATTTGGAAATGATATGCCGACCTACAATAGCTATGGCAGGCTGCCGGGAGATGAAATAAAAGGAAAAACGTCCTATCTTCCTACTCCGGATGAATTAAGAAACAAGCTTGATATGCAGTTAAGAAGCTTTTTGGAGGATATGAGAAAAAGGCTTGCAAGTGTTATTTCAAGAGGCTTTTTTGGCAGCTTTTGGGACAGCAGTGATGACGGTATTTTAAATCTGTCATCGGGCGGTAATGTCAGCGTGTGGGACAGAACAACATACAGCGAGTACACATATCAGGAATCGGAATCCCTGGAATTTAAGACAAAGGGAATTGTAAAAACTGCTGACGGCAGGGAAATTGAGTTTGATATGTCCCTCGAAATGTCAAGGGAATATGTGGAGCAGACGGAGAGTATTAAAAAAGATACCGTTGCAATTATGACGGATCCCCTTGTCATAAGCCTTGGTTCTTCACCAGTGGGAGTAAGCGACCAAAAATGGAAATTTGACATTGACGGGGATGGAAGCATTGACAATATTTCCATGCTTTCAAAGGGTTCGGCATTTCTTGCATACGATAAAAACGGTGATGGAAAAATCAACGATGGCACAGAACTTTTTGGAGCAAGAACAGGAAATGGTTTTGCTGAGCTTTCTGCGTATGACGAGGATGGAAACGGCTGGATAGATGAGAATGATTCCATATATAGCAAGCTGTCCGTATGGCAGAAGGATGATGCCGGAAATGACAAGCTGATGAATTTGAAGGAGGCAAGTGTGGGAGCAATATTCCTTGGAAATATAGCGACCGAATATTCCTTAAAATCGGATGAAGATAACAGCCATAATGCGCAGATAAGAAAGTCAGGAATGTATCTTGGCGAGGATGGAATGGCAAGGAGTGTTCAACAGCTTGATATGGTAAAGGCTTTAGTTAGTTGACGATTATTTAATTTAGTCAAATAAAGTCTGTTGTTCCTTTACATATGGTTTTCAATACTATATAATGTTTCATAAGGCTTATATTATAGCCTGCACAGGGAGTGTATTTTATGGACAATGGTAAAGAAAACTTAAAGAAACAAATTCGGGAATGGATTAAATTAGGGTATATCCGTCCCGATGATATTCCGTCTATAGAGCTTTATATGGATCAGGTCACAACCTTTATGGATAAACACCTGGAACAAAATAAGCGTACAGATGAAGATAAAACCCTGACTAAGACAATGATAAATAATTACACAAAGAATGACCTGCTTCCGCCGCCTGACAAAAAGAGGTATTCAAAGGAGCACATTATTCTTCTGATATATATTTATTATCTGAAAAATGTAATTTGTATCAATGACATACAGGTTATGCTGAAGCCGCTGATTGAAAATTACTATGGTAATGATAAGGCGAGCCGCAGCTTAGAGGATATATATTCAAGATTGTATAACCTTGAAAAATACCAGTATTTCAATGTTGAAAGCAGTGTGGTAAAAGCATTTGAGCTTTCGGAAAAATCCTTTGAGGAGACAGACGACCCATATATTAAAAAGCTTAATTTCCTTTCCCTGCTAGGATATGATATTTTCATGAAGAAAAAGCTTATGGAGCATATCATTGATGAGATGTCTGAGGAACAGGAAAAAGAAAATCAGAAGGAAAACGCAAAAGCTAATCAGAAGGGACAGCCTAAAAATGCGGCAAAGCCGCCGAAGGATAAAAAGGATAAGGGATAAAAGAAAAGATAAAAAGAAGGGGTGTCGTACTAAGAAACGACAGCCCCTTCTTCTTTATCATCATTTTTTTTCTCAGGCTCTATGGAAAGGGTAATTCTTTCAACACGGTTTCTGTTTACCTTTGTAACCTTGAAGTCTAAATTTTTATATTTTGCGGCATCTCCCTCGTCGGGCAGCTTGTCCAATAATTCGATAACAAAGCCAGCAAGCGAGTCATAATCCTCCGAGGTAAGCTTTATGTCCAAGGCATCATTTAAGTCGTTCAGCTTGATTGATGCGTCTATGTCATATACATTTTCGGATATTACCTTAATGTAATCTGCCTCGTCCGTATCATATTCATCCCTGATTTCACCAACGATTTCCTCTATTAAATCCTCCATTGTAATAATGCCGGAGGTAACACCATACTCATCAAGGACTACTGCCATTGTAACAGATGAGGTTTTCATATCGGCAAATATTTGGCTTGTTTTCTGATATTCATATACAAAGAGCGGTTTTCTGAGTACATTTCTTGCATCAAAGTTTTCTGTGCCATGCTTTTCCTTGTAGAAAAACAAATCCTTAATATAGAGAAGCCCTACCACATTATCCTTGGAGTCCTCATAGATAGGTATACGGGAGTATGTTTCTTTGGAAAACTTGGAAACAAGCTCCTCATATGTAGCATTTATATCTGCAAATACAACATCGGCACGTGGTATCATAATATCCTTTGATAAGGCATCACCAAAATCAACAACATTTGAAATCATAAATTTTTCGGAGGTCTCAAGCACGCCGTCCTCGTGGCTTACGTCAAAAATCGTTCTAAGCTCCGACTCCGTCATGGTATCCCCCTTGTCAGAGGTATCGACATGAAGTATTTTGAAAATAGTACCCGTAATAATATTTAAAAGCCATACGGCTGGAGTCAGTATAATCATAAGTATCCAAATTGGATATACGAACAGCATGGATAACTGTATGGAATATTTTGCTGCAAGGGTCTTGGGCGTAACTTCACCAAAAATAAGCACCAATACTGTAAGGATTCCAGTTGATATTCCGATAAATTTGCTTCCAAAAACCTCTGTACAAAGTGTTGTAGCAAGTGCTGAGGCGGATATGTTTACAATATTATTGCCAATCAGTATTGTGCTGAGCAGCTTGCCTGAGTTTTCCGTTACGGCAAGAACCTTTGTGGCACGTTTTTTGCCCTCCTCGGACAGCGTTCTCAGCTTTAATTTATTTACAGTTGTAAGTGCGGTTTCTGCGGATGAAAAAAATCCGGAAAGAATGAGTAATATCACAAGAATAACTAATTGCGCTATGGGGTCCACGTTTTAAAATCATCTCCTTAATAATATTTATTAACTTATTTTATATAGAATGGCTAAATGTGTCAAGTGGGAGTTTGGTTAGAGGTAATGTTGATGTGCTAAATAAGAAAATCGTATTTTCTTTTGAAGGTTAATTTGTTATAATTATTACCTGTGATGATTGGAGAAAAATTATGGAAATAAAAATGTATAGAGGTGAATTAAATAAATGTATGTCAGAGCTTAAAGACCTCAGACTTGTATCCTTCAATTTGGCATGTGAAATGATGATATTCGATTTTGAGAAATATGCCATTCATTCACAGTGTCTTACAAGAATAATAAAAAATGACGATATTCTTTTTACAACCTTGGATTATCAAAACTGGGACGAGGAAAATGATAAGAATAATGACGAGTGGTTTTTCAAGGATAAATATTGTGATGAAATTGTTGGCGGCTGTGTGGTATCGGTTGAATTAAATGCATTAAATGATGTAAAAATCGTGCTGGACAACACAGTTACAATTGAAATGTTTATTTCAAACGGTTATTATCATTATGCAGAGGAGAATGAGCAGTGGCGTTTAATTAAATTAAACCCTGAGTATAAGAAAGATATGTTGCCTAAGATGGATGTATCCCTATTTCACCTTGTTGTTAATAATAAAATGATTGAAAAATTTGAATGACAATTGTTTCATTGATGAAAATTATAAAAATATGAAAGACGCCTTGAATTTGTTTGATTTAAGGCATCTTTTATTGTATAATCGTAATGCGATTTTTTGCAGGATTTAAGTTTGGCATATGGAAAAAAGAAAAGGGAATTTTAAAAATGCTTTACGATAAGGATATACGTGAGCCTCTGTTTGAGTTTCTTGAGGAAAGCTTTGGCAGAGTGCGTATTTTAGAGGAAAAGAATATGGGTAAGTCAAGGGCAGACATTGTTATGATAACAGAGAATGCCTTTTTTGGTGTTGAGATAAAAAGCGATGCAGATACATATGCAAGGCTGAAAAGGCAGGTTAAGGATTACGACACTTTTTTTGATTATAATATTGTAGCAGTAGGCTCAAGCCATGCGCATCATATTACGGAGCATGTGCCAGAGTGGTGGGGGATTATTACGATAGATGAGATTGACGGCAAGCCTGACTTTTATATGTACAGGAAGGCGGAACATGCACCTGAGGTTGACATAAAACAGCAGCTTACATTTATGTGGAGACCTGAGCTTGCAGATATTCAGGAATTAAACAATATGCCGAAATATAAGGAAAAAAGCAAGCAGTTTGTAATTGATAAGGTATATGATAAAATTCCACATGATTTACTGAAAAATCAGATGTGCGCAATGCTTTTTGAAAGAGACTACAATTCCATTGCAGAAAGAATAAACGCTTACAGGACAGCGAACGGTCAAAAGGCAAGACGAAGGAGAAAGTATAAGAGAAGAAAAAGGTAACTGTCATAGTGTTTTCCAATGTATGAAAGAAATTCCACGGTGCGTGGAGTTTCTTTTTTTGTTTTCCACGGAGCATACATTTCTTTTTTGGGGCGAAGTGATAGGATGGCAATAAAGAAGCTGTCAGATAGGTCTTTGATGGTTAAGGCATGTGTCAGTTGTTGTGGCGGTTGAAGCACGTGTTGGCTATTGTGATGATTAAGGTATATGTGAAGAACAGGAGGGAAATATGTCTGAAATAATATTTACGGCACGGTATGTTGTGAAGCAATATGGAAAAAAACTTGCACTAAACAAATTTAGCATGGATATTCCACGTGGCAGTATTTACGGATTTGTGGGTGGAAATGGTGCGGGAAAGACGACTTTGATGCGTATTTTATCAGGAAGAATAAAGCAAACCAGTGGAGAAATTGAACTGTTTGGGGAAGGTGGTGAGAAAGAAGTATGCGCACAGAGAAGGCAGATTGGGGCTTTGATTGAAATGCCTGCACTGTATTTGAATATGACGGCAAGTGATAATTTGGAGGTTCTTCGTTTGCAGCAAGGTACTGTGGGAACAAATTGTATTACGGAGGTTTTGAAAACAGTCGGATTAGCAGATGTAGGAATGAAAAAGGTCAAGGATTTTTCATTCGGGATGAAACAGCGTATGGGTTTGGCTATGGCTTTAATGGGAAAAAAGAAATTCCTTGTTTTGGATGAACCTGTGAATGGGCTGGACCCAGAGGGAATGATAGAATTTAGGGAAACGTTGAAAAGACTGAATCAAGAGCATGGGATTACCATTTTGATTGCCAGCCATCATTTAAGTGAACTGAATCAGCTTGCAACCTATTATGGATTTATTCATAAAGGGAAAATGCTGGAACAGATTGCGGCAGAGGACCTTGAAAAAAAATGCAGGAGCTGCTTGAGTATATTTGTTGATGACGCAAAAAAAGCAATGGTACTATTACAGGGGATGTTTCCACAGAATGAACTGAAAATGGTTACGGAGCACAAAATATATTTATATGGTTTTTCAGGTGATACGGGTGCAATCACGGAAGCACTTGTTACAGGCAGTGTGCGTGTAAAAGAAATAAAGGTTAGGGCGAATGGACTGGAAACATATTATATGTCATTAATAAAGGGGGTGAACGTATGAGAAATCTAATAAAAGCAGAGTGGTTTAAGCTGTCAAAATCTTTGGGATTTTGGGTTCTTTTTCTGTGTAATTTAGCCTCTTTATGCAGTAGTGTTTTTTATTTAATGGCTGGTACCGATGCGACGGGGCATAAAATGTTTCGTTTGGCACTTACCTATACGTTTCATCACTCTATAATCGGATATCTTTTTTCGGCATTCTTTATCTGTAATGAGTTTTCAGACAGAACATTCGGTATGAGCTTGTTGAGTGGTTATTCTCGCAGAAAGATATTTATCTCAAAGTCTTTTGTATTTTTGTGTGGTTTGTCGTTGCTTTATTTAACATATGTAATGATTACGACGATTGTCATAACCATAGGAAATGGGTATGGAATAGAATTTAATGCAGAGTTTTTTGGGATGTTATTGTGTGGAATGATAGGATGTATTACAATGGGAGCTGTCATGCTGCTTGTTTCCATGGCTATGAAAAAAGTGGTTGTAACAATTGGCGTAGGAATAGGAATTGTGTATTTACTATCCTCGCTGGAATCAAATTTTAAAGAAAAGCTGCTGCCGGTTTTAAAGTATACATATACGTATCAGATTGGACAGCTTGAGTTATGGAGAGATGGATTTTCACCTATCATGTATCTTGGCGTTATGATTATTACGTCCCTTTTGGCATTTGTGGCTGCCGAAATTATTTTTGAAAAGGCAGAATTGAAGTGAGGAAAAACTTAAGAATAATCGTTGGATTTTTAAAGGAGGAATCAGTATGGATCAGGTTAAGACAGGCAAATTTATCTATGATATGAGGAAGGAACAAAACCTTACGCAAAAGCAGCTTGCGGAAAAGCTTGAAATCAGCGACAGGACAATTTCAAAGTGGGAATGTGGTAAGGGAATGCCAGAGGTGGGGCTTATGATGCCACTTTGTGAGGCACTTAATATCAATGTAAATGAGCTTTTGTCAGGCGAGCGGCTTTCCGATGAGCATTATTCCAATAAGGCAGAGGAAAATATAATAGAGCTTATCAGGGAAAATAAGCAAAGCGGAAAGAAAACCTTACGGTATGTACTAGGTTATATCGCAGCCATCCTTGTTATTTTAGGCATCGTGATTGTTTCACTGGCGCAAGTCGGTGTAAAAATTATATATTGTCTTGATTATGCAACGGCATTGGTTTTATTTATTGTCGTCATATTATTTCTTGCCGTATCAGGGCTTTTTCGGGATTTTTTCCGGGCATTTCCTTTGGCGTTTAAAGGCGTTGCTGACAATGATAATGCAGCCTTGGATAAGCTGAAAAGAGCGTATAATGCTGTTTTGCTTGCAATGAAAACGTCCATTTACATCAGCATTTTTTCTGTGCTGTTTTACTCTGTGGCATTGCTGCATGAGCTTTCTACTGTCGAGCTTATCGGATCTGATATGGCAGTGATGGTTTTAAGCCTGCTGTATGGAGTATTTTTTTCTATGGTGCTGCTTCCTGTCCGAGCAAGGCTCAAGGTTAAAATTGACGAGCTGGGAAATGTGTCAGACCTTTGATGTATGGGCTGACGTTTATCATGTGGAGGAATAGGTATGGGAAAGAAAAATTTTGCTGCAATTACGGGTTTTTTGTTATGTGCTACCATGATTATGTATGGAATTGTAAGCAATGGTGGAATACAGACCTTGCCACGGTTTATTCATGGTCCCTCGGCAATTATTACATTTGGCGGTGCATTTTTTGCGGTTATGATAACTTCGGATTCCTTTCAGGACTACATAGACGGTTTAAGATGCTTTTTTTATGCTTTCAAGAAAGGCGAATATGATATTGATGAGCTATGTGGTCAAATTATAGAACTGGCAAATCTCTCAAGAAAGGATGGTCTTTTATCCTTGGAGGAGCAGACATCAGAAATTGAAAATGATTTAATGAGAACGGGAATCAGGCTTATCGTTGATGGGACTGACCCTGAGCTTGTGAAGGATATTATGGAGACAGAGCGGTTTCACTGTGAGGAAAGAAACCAAAAAAGAATACAGTTTTGGAAGGATTTAGGCTCATATGCTCCTGCATGGGGCATGGTTGGAACGCTGCTTGGTCTTATTAATATGATGCATGTTATGGGAGACGACCCAAACAGTATTGGTGCAGGTATGGCACTTGCCCTTATCACAACCCTGTATGGCTCAATACTTGCCAATTGGGTCTGTATTCCACTGTCTAGGAAACTGCAAAAAAGCAGTGATCAGGAAAATCTTATTATGGAAATTGTGACAGAGGGCGTTTTATCAATTCAGGCTGGGGACAATCCTGCTATTATCAGGGAGAAGCTTCGGGCATTTCGGGACGGCAGGGAGGAACAGGAGTAAAATTAAATTTGAAATAATTGTGAATATGCTTGACACGATATAAAAAATATTTAAAAATGTGAAATATATTTTTATATCGTGTTTTTTTACTTTATAAGAAAGTTCTCCGAACTTCCTTATAAGGCAGGATTAAAAATCCTGCTAGGATTCGCCCAAAGTGCCATTAAAGTTGTGGTAGCATAAAGAGTGCCGAAGGCACTTTGTTCTAGGCATGACTTGTCCAAGGTGCCGTTGAAGCTGTGTCAGTATAAGAGGCTGCGGCACTCTGATAGTGCTTGAAATGGATTGTTGTAGAAAGGGTAATGGTATGAGAGAAAAGATGATGCATTTTATGCGAGGGAGATATGGTGTTGATCAGCTTGGCATGTTTTTGGCAGGCTTTTCCGTTTTCCTGATGATTATAAATATTTTTATAAAAAATCCCATAATCAGCATTGTTGTATTTGGATTGCTTGTATATTTATATTTCCGTATGTTTTCAAGGAATATTGTAAAAAGAAGTGACGAGAATACCCTGTATCTGAAAAAAACATTTAAAATAAGGACACGCATTCGCAGGGAAAAAGGGTATATGCAGCTTCGGAAAACCCATCATATCTATCATTGTCCTTCCTGCAGGCAGAGGATTAAAATCCCTCGTGGTAAGGGGAAAATATCAATTACCTGCCCTAAGTGCAGTAAGGAATTTGTAAGGAAAAGCTGATTGGAGTACATGTTTCAATGTTTGGGTACATTATTGCAAATAAGGCAGAGCTAAAATTAAAGGATTATGAAACATACAGGGAGTATTATTGTGGCGTGTGCAATTCACTGAGGGAGCGGTATGGAATTGTGAGTGGTCTTTCTTTAAGCTACGATGTTACATTTTTGGCAATTCTTTTGTCTGCACTTTATGAGCCTGATACAACAAGACAGTCAAAGCACTGTATGGTTCACCCCGTAAATAAGCATTTTTATTTTTCAAATGATATGATAGATTATGCGGCGGATATGTGTCTTTTGTTGTCGTATTATAAGTGTCTTGATGACTGGATGGATGATAAAAATTTTGCACGTCTTACCTACAGTGCTGTGTCGAGGAAACACGTCAGGGGGATATGTAAAAAATATCCTACTCAGGTACAAGCCATACGGGAAAACCTAAAAAAGCTTAATTCCTGTGAGAATGAAAATAAGGAAATGTGCAATCTTGATGCTTTGTCCGCCTGCTTCGGTAGATTGCTGGGAACCGTTTTTTGCAATAAGCGGGCAGATTGCCGTTTTGACACATTTTGGAAAGAGTTGTATCATATTGGTTATCATCTTGGAAAATATATTTATATCCTTGATGCCTATGATGATTTAGAGCAGGATATAAAAAAGGGTAATTTTAATTCCTTTATAGATGTACATGAGACAAATGCAGATTTTGACGGTTATGTTAAAGAGCTTTTGCTTATGGAGGCAGCAGATGCGGCGCAGGCATTTGAAATGCTCCCCATCGTAAAAGACGTGGATATAGTAAGAAACATTATTTATTCAGGCATATGGGTAAAATATTACGAGATTTTTAGGAGACGAAATGAGAAATCCTTATGAAGTATTGGGCGTAAGACCCGGAGCCTCAGATGACGAGGTAAAAAAAGCATACAGAAAGCTGAGCAGAAAATATCACCCTGACGCAAATATCAATAATCCCCACAAAGAGCAGGCAGAGGAGAAATTTAAGGAGGTTCAGGAAGCATACAAAAGCATTATGAATAAGAATACGTCATATGGAAGTGGTTTCGGAGGCTTCAATAGTCGTGCAGGCTTTGACGGTGGATTTAACCGTGCAAGAAATGAGGGAGGCGGAAACTCATCAGATGAAACGCATATGGCAGCGGCACAGAATTTTATTATAAATGGTATGTTTCAAGAGGCTGTAAGAACATTAAATGACATACCGGACAGAACGGCAAGATGGTATTATTTAAGTGCAGTGGCAAATTACGGACTTGGCAATAAGGCTCTGGCACTTGAGCATATAAACAGGGCAATTGGCATGGAGCCAAATAATTTAGAGTATCAGACTGTGAAACAGCGAATACAGGGCGGCGGTCAATGGTATGCCAATCAGGGCATGGGATATGGCATGCCAAATGTTTACGGCACGTCAATGTGCGGGGGACCCTGCTTGGATTACCTTATGTGCAGCATGTGTACGCCTTGGGGTGGGCTTTGCTGTTAAAAATACCTATAAGCTTGTCACGGAATTTATAATATGAGGAGGAAATGTTATGGCAGTAAAACAGACGGCAGGAAGAAATCAGTTAGGTGAATTTGCGCCTAAGTTTGCACAGTTAAATGATGACGTGCTTTTTGGCGAGGTTTGGAGCAGGGAGGATAAGCTTTCCCTGCGTGACAGAAGCCTTGTTACGGTGGTTGCCTTAATGTCACAGGGACTTACAGATGAATCCTTTAGGTATCATCTTATGTCGGCAAAGGCAAACGGCATTACAAAGGAAGAAATTGCAGAAATTGTTACACATGCAGCCTTTTATGCAGGCTGGCCGAAGGCGTGGGCTGTATTTAGAATGGCGAAAGAGATATGGAACGAGGGCGAGAATGCCGAGGACGCAAAAACAGCCCATGAAAATTCAATGCTGTTTCCAATTGGTCAGCCGAATGACGGATTTGCAAAATTTTTTATCGGTCAAAGCTACCTGTCGCCTGTATCTACGGAGCAGGTTGGCATATTTAATGTAACCTTCGAGCCGAAATGCCGAAACAACTGGCATGTCCACAATGCAAAAAGCGGCGGCGGACAAATATTAGTCTGCATTGCAGGACGCGGCTATTATCAGGAGTGGGGCAAGGAAGCACAGGAGCTTCACCCTGGGGATGTTGTAAATATTCCTGTGGGCGTAAAGCACTGGCACGGAGCGGCACCTGACAGCTGGTTTTCCCATCTTGCTATTGAGGTTCCTGCTGTGGAGGGTTCAAACGAGTGGCTGGAGCCTGTGGACGATGAGGCTTATAGTAAGTTGAAATAAAAATTATCTACAATAAGAGTTTGTATTAATATTATATTACCTATAATACATGCAGGTAGAAAAAATAAAAATTTTGATGGAGTTAGATAACAAAATGGCTATCACGGTAAATATTTATTACACAGGAAAAAATGAAAGTGCAAGAAGGTTTGCAGAGGAAATGGTATCGTCAGGCGTTGTCAGTAATATCCGTGCAGAAGCAGGAAATATACGATATGAGTATTTCTTTCCGATGGAGGATAATGAAACGGTACTTTTGATTGATAGCTGGAAGGACCAACATTCTTTAGATGTACACCATGCTTCGCCTATGATGGAGCAAATTACAAGGCTTAGGGAGAAATATGACTTACATATGAAGGTGGAGCGGTATTTGTCCGATGAGGACGGAGCCACAGAGAATGACAAAGCATTTATAAGGGAATAAAAAGATGTACAAGCATGACATATCGAATGATTGGAAGAAAGAAACACAGCTATGATATACGAGGTTACGGGAACAAAAGAAATAAAAGATTTGTTTGCAACGAGCAAGGAAACCATGGTTTGGTCGTGTATTCAGGGAGTTATGGGACATTTGTATGCAGACTCGCCTGATAACCCACAATCTGCAATGGCTGTTTTGGGAGATTTTTGTTTTTTTGCAGGAACCCCAAATATCGAACTGATATTATACAAGCCCCAATGGTGTCGGCAGGAGTTTATAATAATGACCACATTGGCATCGGAGTGGTTTCCTCTCATTGAAGCCGCATATGGAGAAAAAGCAAAAAAGGTAAGCAGATTTGCCATAAAGAAAGAACCGAATGTGTTTGATAAGGAGAAGCTGAACGCTCTTGCAGAAAATGTAAATGAGGGCTTCACTTTGTGGCTGATAGATGAAGAACTGTTTGATTATTGCAGGAAACAGGAGTGGAGCAGGGATTTTATATCCCAATATACTGATTATGAAACATATAGGAAGCTTGGGCTTGGTGTTGTTGCAATGAAAAATGGCGTGCCTGTTTCAGGTGCATCCTCGTATAGCAGTTATAAGGACGGCATTGAAATTCAAATAGACACGAAAAAAGAGTATCGGCGACAAGGCTTGGCAACTGCGTGTGGTGCAAGGCTGATGCTGGAATGTTTGGAGCGTGGACTATATCCAAGCTGGGACGCACAAAACCGATGGTCTGTTGCACTGGCAGAAAAATTGGGCTATCACTTTGATTATGAATATACTGCTTATGAGGTTACGGGGTATTGATGAAAAATCTCATATTGCAAAGTAATTCATGGCAATGGTGAGCCTTTATAATTCCCATCAGATTTAACATTTGATACTTAAAACCTGTTGCTAAAAAATTGAAAAATGATAAAATAATGACACTCAATTGGGGAAAGGAAGATGATTGACATCAGCGTACCCCGATATTTATAAACTTTTTAATGAAGATTGTAACAGTTTAATGAAGCGTATGCCACAAAAATCGGTTGATTTGATTCTTACAGATCCTCCATATAATATCTCACAGTATTCTACTGGAAATATTCTCAGAGAAGGAAAGACAACATTAAATAATGATATTGCTGATTGGGATAAAAAAATAATAAATCCAATTGAGTACGTAGATGCTTTTAAACGCATTATTAAACCAAGAGGTAATATCATTATTTTTGCAGGCTACAATCAAATCGGTGAATGGCACAAGGCTTTTAATGAAGAATTTGATACTTTTCAAATATTTGTTTGGCACAAAACAAATCCTGCACCAAAGGTTTACCAGGCAGGATTTCGCAATAGTTGTGAATTTGTGATTTTTCTATGGAATAAAGGGCACATATGGAATTTTTTATCACAAGATAAAATGCATAATTTTTATGAATGTCCTGTCTGCACATATCCTGAACGATTAAAAACGCCCTTTCACCCTGCTCAAAAACCTTTAGATCTTATTAATCATTTTATAAAAATTGCATCAAATTTAGGCGGGATAGTTTTTGATCCGTTTATGGGGGTAGGGACAACTGGGGTATCAGCAGTATTAAATCAACGAAAGTTTGTTGGAACAGATATAAGCACAGAGTATGTGGAAGCGGCAAACAGTAGAATCATGTCCTTATTGTAAATGTTACTCATAATCCGTTGCCGTAAAAGCACCTAAAGTTATACAATTTTATTGCTGTTAAAGGAGGATGTTTCACAATGATTACGAAAGAGCTTGGAAGCAGAATAAAGGAATTAAGAAAAAATATTGGGTTAAGCCAAGAAAAATTTGCGTTAAAAATTGATATGGATAGGACTTATTTTGCAACCGTTGAATCTGGAAAAAGGAATGTTTCTTTACTTAATATAGAGAAAATAGCAAAAGGATTTGAAATTTCTATATCTGAATTATTTGAAGGCGTGGGAGGAAATAAAAATGACTGATACGGAAGAAAAGATAAAACAAATTGTATATGAAGAATTTTCTAAATTAATACATAATATTGAAAGTGATTTTAGCATCAATTATGTGAAAAAAAGATATAATTTTTTATTAAACCAGTTGGATGAGATGATTATTGCAAATATGGTATTTGTGAGTAGTTTTGAGTCAAAGAGTGGTTATGCAATTGAGACTTGTGCAAAAAGGATTGCCAGGTTAAAGTTTGGCGAGCAAAATGTTCCATCAATCGTAAATCCTAGAAATGTTAAGCATGACATAAATCCAGAAACAGTAAATGGGCAGATTATTGTTACGGATATTGATACTGATAATGGTGCACTCAGAGGCACTATTTCAGAATTTCGTGCAACAAATGTTGCATCAGGGAAAGGGAGTAACAGGTTAGACAGTGGTGTTACACAAAACAGCATTAAAAGTCTTATACCACTAGCACAAAAATATAAAACATCGGGGTATCATACAAAACCAGTAGATTTGGCTTTTTTTGACGGGAAGGATTGGGTTGTTCTTGAATTAAAGGCAGGTGGAGATTTGGATAGCTCCAATGCACCTGCGAATGTTGAAAAATTATTAACTATTTATGCAGGGCTGAATGTTCCTAACGCTAAGGCTTATTTTGCCACACTATACAATAAAAATGGAGAGGGTAACACATGGACAGGAGCAGTTAAGAAACATATGGCATATCCTCAAATGTTCTTAATAGGAAAAAATTTTTGGAACACAATTCTTCCAGAGGGAATTACGTATGAGCGTTTTACCACATTATACAAGGTCGCTTTAGAGGAGTTGGATTTGAATTATAGGATAAAAGAAATGATTAACAAAACAGTGAAATAATCCAAAGCATGTGATTCGAGGTGAATTAAAATAATACAGCAGAAAGTAAAAATAGAGCTTATACATACCGATTGTCTGGAGTACATAAAGAAAATTCCAAATAAATCCATAGATTTAATACTTACAGACCCGCCATATAATATTGCTCAATATTCGACGGGAAATATTCCTTTGCCAGGCCGTAGTGAGGTAAATAACGATTTGGGAGAATGGGATTTGAAGGAAATAAATCCATTTGATTTTATTGAGGATTTTAAGAGAATTTTGAAACCGGATGGCAATATCTTCATTTTTACTAGCTATAATCTTATTGGCAAATGGCATGAGGCATTTAATCCAGAATTTGACACATTTCAGTATTTTATATGGCATAAAACAAACCCCATGCCTAAGATATATAAAAATGGGTTTCTTAATAGTTGTGAGATGATTGTTTGCTTGTGGAATAAAAAGCACAAATGGAATTTTTCAACACAGAATGAAATGCATAACTATTTTGAATGTCCAATTTGCATGGGGAAAGAACGCTTGAAAGAGCCAAAGCATCCATCTCAGAAACCATTAAAATTGTTAAGCCATTTGATGGAGATTGCAACGAATGAAGGTGATATGGTATTTGATCCGTTTATGGGAGTAGGGTCAACGGGTGTAGCTGCAAAACGATTAAATAGAAATTTTATAGGGTGTGAAATTGATTCTGTTTTTTATGAAGCAGCAAAAAAAAGAATTAATGAAAGTGAAAGCTGACAGGATTATAAAAACATCACTGAACTTTTTAAGAGGAGGTCAGTGATGTTTTATAATTAGTAATCATAAGATGTTCTGTCTTTCTATCATTTCTATTCATAAAGCTTACCATATATTTTTGGTCAAAGCTTGTAATGTAAAAATTATCCTTATAAAGGTCATAGATAAAATCAGTATTTTTAATTACTAAAAGTATTTTGGCAGAAGTTTCCTTTAAGCATTCGCATAATCGGATTTGATCCAGGTGTCCAAATTCATTTTGGGCATATGTGGAAAAATCACTATCATATGGAGGATCCAAAAAAACAAAATCGTCATTTGTAAGTTTAAGACTATCGATAAATGTTTCAAAATCCTCACAATGAATATCAGCATTTAATAATTTTTGATGTATTTCATCGGACAGTAAATAATCAATTTTCTTTTGAAAATCTTTACTGTTATAAGAAATTCCGCCATACGGAACATTAAATTCACCTTTATTATTATAACGAAACATTGAGGAATAACAATATTCCCTAATGAAAAAAAATACAGCCGCTTGTTGCCCTTTACTTAATTTGGCAGGGTTGTTTTGAAGGTATCTAATATACATATAATATGCTGACTTTAAGGCGGCTTCCATATTATCAAGCTTATCAGCACTTGAAATGGTACCATTTTCCTTTTCAAGTTTTTCTGACCGTTTAATTTTGCGTTCAAGGTTTTTCTTGAGCTCTGTTAAAAATACCGTATTATTGCCAACAGCAAGCTTTGAAAAAGTGTCATAATGCTGTTTTATAAAATTATCAACATTTATTTCTGAATGATATAAAGCAAGTATTTGTTCTTTATTGTTACTGACAAATGAACCAAGTGAGGTGAATTCATTTGTTTCCTGTTCAAGAAATTTTACAAAATCATCGTTTTTGTTTTTTGTACAGTTGTACAAATTTATTAATTCATTAGACTTGTCATTGATAGAACAGTTTTTTTGAGTGATATCGAAAAAT
Organism: Clostridium sp.; assembly: GCA_023664385.1. Classification (GTDB taxonomy): domain Bacteria; phylum Bacillota; class Clostridia; order Lachnospirales; family Lachnospiraceae; genus Coprococcus_C. The sequence goes on from JAMPFU010000041.1 coordinate 16,511, forward strand.
ACAGCTCCCCCGCCAACGAAAGGCTCTATAAAACGTCCGGTAAATTCAGGAATATATTTTCTAATTAATGGCAGTTCTTTTTCTTTTCCGCCAGGCCATTTAAGTATTGTTTTCATGTGTATCATCCTTTTATGATTATATCTCATATAGAATAACATAATTGTTGCTTAAAAAAAACAATTATTTAATTTTATTTGCAAGGTTATTCATATATAAATCTAATTCATGCATAAGAAAAAAATTATGTTATCTAAGCCAATTTTTTAAGCTGTAAAAATATAGTTTAGATTATTTAAAATGAAAAGCAAGACCGTCACAGAAGGCTTACCCCGTGACGGTCTTGCTTTATTCCCATCTGCACATCCTAGTATCAGAACTAAAGCACAGAAAACCATCCCTTTTGTGGAAAAGCTGTTCACACATTATCCGTTGTCTGTGTTACATAAAATATCCTTCAGTCTTTTCAAAATCCTTTTGTGCCTGTAATGCAGGGTTGATAAGGGAACATCATCCTCTTTGGATATGGTACGCAGGGATGTTCCATAAAAATACAGGCGGTATATCAGAGCATAGTCGCCTGCTGAAAGCTGATTTAGTGCATTGTGAAGGTTAGTTATCTCCATATTTTTAATGACCTGCTCGTCCACGGGTGGACTTGCCTCGTCTAAAAAAATGTCACTTCCGTTTGTCTCCTCCGTATCAAGTGCATTGTAATAAAAAACTTTATTGTGTATATCACCCTCTGCAAAATATCGTTCCTTCCGTTGTCCCTGCCAGTATGCCTTGTAGACTGTCTCACTGACTGCAATGGGAAGATTGTCAATCCATATAAAAAAATCGCTCATCGGTTATAATTCCTCCTATTTCTTGTATGCCGTATCGCATAAGTATTCGGCAGCCGGATATGGGGAGAGCAGTTTATCTTCGCACATACCCATACTTCAATAGGGAAATCAGGCATGTTTTTCATTACCATAAAATGCGGGTGGTAAATAAAAACATTTTTTGCTTTACAAAAACAAACGTATGTTCTATTATGAGTTTATCAGAAACAATAAACACTGTCAATAAAAAATATTGAGAAATGAATCAACCTACAGTATGGCATATAGTCTTTGGAGAGGGACTATAAAAACTACTATTTTATAATATGAGGGAGGAACAGCAATATGAAGGAGCTTAAGATACAGGTGATGGAGGACGATTTAAAAATTCTGAAGGATAATCACTATGCCTTGTGCATTGCAAAGTGCGTGGAGGATTGCGATTTCAATGTGATATGGCAGGCAGAGCAAAATTTTACGCAGGAAAATTCAATCACATGGGAGGAAAAATACAGCATATTTGCCAGCAGGCAAATGAAAAAGCAAACTGTAGTGCAGATGAATGTCTCACCAAAGGAAATTGCGGCAGGGCAGCAGATTACATTGCTTGCGGAGGGCTGCTTTGGAGATGTGGAGTCGTCCAAGGAACAAGATGAAATTATAATGATAAATCAGTGGATGCCGATTTATCCGGGGCTTTGTCAGCAATGTACAAGCTTTGCAGGAGCTACCGCATATGCTCCGTTTTATGTAAGTCCCGATATGTGTATACCTGGCACATTTACTACAAAGCCGACAGAACAAATTATGGTATGGTTTGCACAGAGTGCACAAAGTGGATTGATAATTTCCGAAAAGAAACATGAAGAAACGGAAAAAGCACTCAGCAACTTTATTACCATAGATATGAGCGAAAAAAATGAAATGTCGATAGCATTTGATAAGTTCTCATGGAAAAAAATATAAAAAATAATAGAACATATGTTCTTGCTGTCGGATGAATAGTGTAGATGATGACGTCGCATCGAAAGACAAGAAGAACAATATATGTAATTTATGAAGGAGGATTTTCACATGAGTAATTTATTAAATGAAAAAGAGATAATTGCAAGGGAAGAAGAGCTTAAAGCTTATTTTGCAAAGACGGCAGCATTAAATTTAGCAGTTGGGAATGCAACGAAAGAGGTAAATATACAGATTGCCGTAGACGACATCAGAAGCTTGATGAACAGCAATTACAGAATGTGCTTTGCAAAGAAGGTAGGAAATGAAAATTACAATGTTATATGGCAGTCCTATAAGGATTTTTCAGAAAATAACACATTTTCATGGACGCCACAATATCAGGTGTTCCGTACAGATACCTTCCAGGCAGGCGTAACGGTTAAGACTGCATCCAACCCAAAGACAATCGGTTTGGGAGAGAAGACAACCATTGATTCGTATGGTATTCTCTCAGACCCTGTAACGGGTGGAGACACCACAGCCATCAATGTTGATAACGAATATAAGGCAACACACATCGGTGTTTGCCAGCTTTCCACAGGTATTGACGGCAAGATCGTATCAACTCCGATTTATGTATCTGAAAATAGTTGTATGCTGGGTAACGCATCATTGAAGCCGGTTGAGAAGGTTATGATTTGGTTTGAGTATAATGCGGAGACCAGCACCATGTTTACAGACATGAAGACACGTTGTGTTGAGGTGGATCTGACACAGAAGAACAGCGTCAACCTGAAATATGAGAATGAAAAATGGTCAACGATTTAAGTGTTTTCGGCTGATGCTGCAACAGGGATTCAGGTAAAGCAATATGGGTAAGCTGCCGGAGTGGGCTGTATGGCGGGTAATGCAGTCCGTTTCCGGCAGTCTTGTTTAAACGATTGACAGGTAATTGTGAAACTATGTGTTTATATGATATGTTGTAGAAAATATACAAATTCAGCTCAGGGTATGCCCTGCTTATGAACTTGTATATTTTCTCCAACTTACATTATTATAAAGCGAGTTTCGCAATTGCCCATAAATAGGTTATGGGAAAAGAGGAGAGATTTATGAGTAATTTAGTATTTGAAAAGACGGTAAATGGGATAAATAACACAGAGGAAGGAATTATAAACAAGCTGCGCTCCGACGGACTTGTGGACAGGCAGGGAAATCTGAAGCTTGACGTTATAGAGGGGCTAAAGGCGATTGGTGAACCGGACGCCGATGACCTTCGGACGGCCGGGGCAGATAGCGTGGAACAGGTAATTGGCACAGATACAAGGACGGAGGTTGCCGATAAGAGCGTGGCACCATACAAATCCATAGTGCTTTTAATTATGAAGTATGGGAACGACCTTTATCGTGGTACGGGTTTTTTGATTAAAGATAATGTGGTGCTTACAGCTGCGCACAATTTATATAGCTTAGATTTGGAAAAACCGGCAGATGAGGTATATATTATTGGTGAACCAAGAGATACTGCACATATAAAAACGTATACCGGTTTAAAGGTATCGGTTGACTATGTTTCAGGCGGCTCACAGGGCGGACAACATGATTGGGGACTGATTAAGCTGAATGATGCAATGACAGATTTGGGGACTATCAATGTAAGCAGGGCGGCAAGTGTTTCGGCTTCCGTTTTAGATGATGTTTTGATAGCGGGATATCCGGGTGTGGCACAGGGCAGGTCAACTATAGATATGTGGGAGGCTGACGGTTCTGCACAATATTATCATGCAAGTGAGGTAATGGATTACACCATCAGCACTTCAGGCGGCAACAGTGGTTCTCCTGTTATGGTATATTATGGAGCGTGCAGGGTTGCAATTGGCATTCATGTGTTGGGAAGCGTTAATGCCAATTACGCCAAGGCAATAGACGATGAGGTTATAGCGGCAATTAATGAATTTCGTTAATGCAGATGACATTCTATGGAAAGATACCTTGGTTGATTTGATTACAAGTCGACATAAGGTATCTTTTTTGCAATTGAGCCGATTGTAAATTACTAAATTGTAATCGGTTAAATTTGATTGGGTCATACAAAATAATAGTAGAAAATAGTAATGCATAACTGTCAAGTCCATTTTATAGTACACATTTTTTGATAGTATGTTATCAGTCACACAGTTATAACATACAAAGAAAGGATGAGTGAAAATGGGTATGAGAATGATGAGCAAAAATTCAAACGACATGGTGTATCATCGGGCAGAATGTAGATATGCACGCAAGATTTATAAAAGAAATCGGGTGTACATGAAATGGGAAGATGCGGAATGGAAGGGCTACCGTCCATGTAAATGCTGTGATGGGGCTGAATTTTTATACAATCTGGAATTAAATAATATCAGACGCTTCACAGCACAGCATAACATGGATATAGATTTAAAGGACGGTAAAATTTATGTGAGAACGGACGTAGGCTGCTGGAAGATTATTTATAAAATAAGTATGCAGAAATTCATATTATTACATAGAAATTATGTGAATGGGCGTGTCAGCTTGGAGGAGGCTGACAAAGCACCGTTTCATCGGCAGGGGGATATGCCGGATTCAGGTAGCATTATGAAATACCTGAACTATATCCAAAAGCATGATGAATTTAAGTTAAATATGCCTGCCGACTATAGGCAATTGCCACGGAATTCTAAGAAGCAAAAAAGGTATTACAGGTCAGCAAAGAGAAGGGCACAAAAACAAAGTGCCAGACGATTAGATGAGTTGTTTGATATGATTGAGCGAAAAGAAGGCATCAAGAATTTATCGTTCTGTTAGAAGATGCTGTATGGGAAGTCCGTTTGCACAAAAAATCAATTGGTGGGGCAGGTCCCACTTGTTAAAAACATTACATCATGGTACGATAATATCCATAAAAATTAGTATATAACGGAGGGATAACTATGAGTGAAGTGTTGGAGAAAATGAAAACCAGAAGAAGCATCCGCAAGTATAAACAGGATATGGTGCCGCAGGAAATATTGGACCAAATTATCGAAGCAGGGCTTTATGCCGCAAATGGAATGGGGTATCAGAATACGATTATTATTCAGGTTACAAATAAGGAGCTGCGGGATGAAATCTCAAAGGTAAACTGCAAGATTGGCGGATGGGATGAGGGCTTTGACCCTTTTTACGGTGCACCTGTGATGTTGATTGTTCTTGCAAAAAAGGATTGGGCAAACCGTGCGTATGACGGCAGCCTTGTTATGGGAAATCTGATGCTTGCCGCCCACGAGCTTGGTATTGGCAGCTGTTGGATTAACAGGGCAAAGGAAGAATTTGAAATGGATTGGGGAAAGGATTTGCTTAAATCCCTCGGAATAGAGGAAGAATATGAGGGAGTCGGCCATTGTGCACTCGGCTATGTAGATGGCGATTATCCACAGCCTCCTGAAATAAAAGAAAACAGAGTTTTTTATGTTAAGTAGGATATGCCAAGCTTCTGCGTCAGGCAACAGCTTTTTCCCTGCATGAAAGAAGAAATTAAGCATATATAGGAGAAATGAAATGTACGCACTGTTACTTGCACTTATAATAAGCTATGCCCAAAAGGCATTGATAGAAATAGAAAATAGGCTTTAGACATTTCAAATAGGCTGGATTATAATATAGGTGTTCCCAAAGGGGAGCACCTATATTTTGCTTTGGAGAGGAGAAAACACAAATGAAAATAACAGTTTTAAAGGGAAGCCCCCACAAAAACGGTTCTTCTAATCTGTTGGCAGAGCAATTTATAAAGGGTGCAGAGGAAGCAGGACATGAAATGACAATTTTGGATGCTGCCCATATGGATATGCATCCATGTCTTGGTTGTGAGCACTGTGGCATGAATGGAGCATGTGTACATAAGGATGACAACCATATCATTCGTGACGCATTGCTGGAAACGGATATGGTTGTGTTTGTTACACCGATTTATTATTTTGGCATGTCAGCACAGCTCAAAATGGTAATTGACCGCTTTTACAGCTACACGACACGGCTGTCAGGCAGGCACATAAAAGCGGCTCTTATAACGGCTGCCTGGGACTCCAACGAAGACGTAATGCCTTATACGGCAGAGCATTACAAAAAGCTGTGCAGATATATGAATTTTGAAAATGTCGGCATGGTTCTCGGAACAGGGTGTGGCACGCCTTCCATGACGCAGGGAACAAGACATATGAAGGCTGCTTATGAGCTTGGTAAATCAATATGCTAAAGATAGCTGGCAACTATAAATAAAAAGGACTTGTCATGGGTAAACAACTATGTGCCTTAAATCTTTACTGTGGCAGTCCCAGACAAATCACCAAAATAATTTCTTAAATATGATGTTCAAAAGGAGGAAAGAACAATGAAAAAAATAGTAGCTGTTTTAGTAGCAATTTTTATGATAGCATCGCTGACAGCCTGTGGTGGAAAAAATAACGATGCAATAGGCGGCAGCGGACAGGGAAACAATACGACAGAAAATGAAGCGGCAGACAAAGACACAAATGATTCAAATGCTTCGGATAACGCATCTGCAACAAGCACAAGCGAAACGGATATTGCAAACAGCACGGCTGATTCCCAGCCTGACGATACGAACGCAGGCACGAAAATATTAGTTGCTTATTTTTCGGCGACAGGTAATACAAAAAAGCTTGCGGAGTATGCGGCGGATGTAACGGAAGCCGATTTGTATGAGATTGTTCCACAGGAGCCTTATTCTGATGCGGACCTTGATTATGGGGACAAAAACAGCCGTTCCACAAGGGAAATGGATGATTCGTTCTGCCGTCCTGCGATTAGTGGCAGCGTATCGGGTATGGAGGACTACGACATTATTTTCATCGCATATCCAAACTGGTGGGCGTCGATTCCGATGCCGATTGCATCCTTCCTTGAAGAATATGATTTTTCGGGAAAGACAATCGTATCATTTTGTTCCCACGGTGGTGGACGGTTCGGACAAAGCCTGACGGCAATTGCGAAGCTTGCCCCTGATGCCGTAATGGGAGAGGGACTGTCCATTCATTATTCAGGTGGTTCTTCCCTTGGCGATGATGTGGCGGCATGGCTTAGGGAAAATGGGATTGAATAAGATTAGTGTGAAACTGAACGAGAGACGGATAAAAAAATATGTCTTTACTTCGTGTTATTATAGAGGGTATAATTATATCAAAGAAATGATATGAAAAGCAAAAACGGGTAAAAGGAGAGATGTGATTATGCTGATAAAAGCATCCGCAACATTGAGAAATGATTATGCGTCCATATCTGCACTGGCAAAAGAAACAAAAGAGCCTATTTATATTACAAAGAATGGGGAAGGCGATATGGTGCTGATGAGTATTGATGCCTTTGAGAAGCGGGAACAGATATTACAGCTTCGTGCAAAGGTGCTTCAGGCAGAGCAGGAAAGAATAGATGGAAAAACGACTATCAGTGTATCAGAGGCTAGAAAACGTCTGAGGGAGAGAGCCAGTGAAATATAAGGTGGAAATTTTACCTTCCGCATGGGAAGACCTAAAGAAAATAGAAGATTATTATATTTTACAGTTTGATGTGCAGACAGCACTAAAGGTCAGTGATCATATTTTAGATGTCATTGAACGGTTGGAACAGTTTTCGGATTCCGGTTCCTTTACACCAGATGATTGGCTGAATGAGCAGGGTTATCGGATGGTAATCTGTAAAAAGCATGTTGCAATTTATCGGGTTATTCACGAAACTGTGTATGTGTATCACATCGCAGATACGCAGACGGAATACACGAAACTGTTTCATTTGTGAACAGGAGGATGAAATGCGTATCGGGATATGCGATGATGAAAAGGATGCTATAT
>JAMPFU010000042.1 GCA_023664385.1 Clostridium sp.
AACAGAACCGGGGCAACTCTGCCTATTTAATTCCTACAGTAAATTTACGCTATCATAATAGTTTTAGGCACTTGACAAAACTGCTGTGTACCTTTAAAATATATTTTATAAAAGAAATGAGTTTTTCGACCGTACAGCTATCGCTCAAGCGGCTTGCTCGTTTCTTTTTTTGTCCTTAAAACATCATACAAATATAGTTTTCCATCTTTTGCATGGCGAACTAATATTCTTGCCATAAATATATTATACCTGACTAATTCTATGTTATCATCATAAACTGGTATTGCAAAACGTGTATCATATCTATACCAGCCAAATTTCGCATCAGTATTATGTTTCTGTACATAGTTTTCTGCATATGTTTTATTCGTAGCAATTTCTATCATCTCTTTGATAATGCTTGAAGAATTTGCCTTTGCATACATGTTTGCTCCCCTCAATGCCTTTGTGTCCTTAGAATGTGTAAATTCATCCGGAAAATCTGCACCTATATGTACCATATCCGATGTTTCTGTAACCTCTGCACATTCACCAATATATTCTTTCAGGCAAGCTTCAACAACATTCCAGTCAACACTCCTTCTTCCCTTAAAACGAAGGTCATTGATAACCACAATGTTTTTACCGTCAGCATCTTTTATAATCTCAACTTTCTTTTCCATCTGCAACTGCTCCTTACAATTTTTTCCGATAGCTATATTGTGCCATAACTGCATATGTAGAATAGTTACGCAAATAACCAAAAACCGTTTGAAGACGTCGGTGTAAACATTCACAAGTACCGATGTCCCCAAACGGTTTTGGAAAAGTGTTTTTAGTTACATTACAAGCTTCTTTCTTATTATAAGTATCATTCCGCCAAGTGCTGCAATACAAAGTACAACAATTGGTATAATTGGCATATTATCGCCTGTATTTGGTCCCTTCACTACCTTTGAGCTGGTGAAATTCGGGTCTCTTGCATCCTTCATGACAACCGTGCCATTTGTAGCTGCCGCAGGCTGATACTTGCCGTTTTCATCTGCAATGTATATTGTTCCACTGTCATCGATTGCAAATTTCACCGGTGCAGCCATCAGATAGCCCTCAGGTGCAATGAGCTCCTCAAGGGTATAGTAGGAAAGCATGCCTTTTTCAGCAGTAAATATGTCTGACGGAAGCAGCGTAGGCCTTACGTCACTTTCAAATGTATAGATTACCTCGCCCTTGCTGTCTCTAATTGCAAGGGATGCGCCCTTAACCTCATTTGTGCTTTCCTCGTCCTGCTTGCTTACAACTACATTTATCAGCTCGTCAACCATATTGATTTCCCTTGAGCCGTCCATAGCAACGCCATCAACATACAGCATGCCATTTTCGTCAAAGTAGAAGGTAATGTCATGTGCATAGGTATATCCGTTTGGTGCAACAACCTCCTCAAGTACATATTCTACATATGGCGTAAATACATTTTTGCTTATGTATTTCGGTTCTCCTACAGCTTCTCCCGTAGACCATATAATCGGTTCAAAGTCCACGCTGCCATCCTTGGCATATATGGTAAGCGTTGCATTCGGAACCTCCTCGCCCATAATGTCTACCTTGCTTATTTTAAGCTGCGGTTCATCCGAAATGCCTATCAAATTGACATGTATGCCGCCTGCAGTAACAGTAAATAATGTGTACTGCTTCTGACCGTCTTCGTCCACGGTAACATGATACATCTTACCGTCTCCGTCTATGGCAAATGTAACGTCCGCTGCTTTCTCATAGCCTGCAGGGGCTTCAAGCTCCTGAATTGTGTACTCTGCATATTTTTTGTAGTCAGCATTTGCTGCCAAATATTCAGGATCTCCCGCCTTCAGCTTTGACGTGTCTATCGTGTCAATCTCATTCTTGCTGGTCCATGATGCAACAACTGCCCCGTCAGCATCAACGATACGGAATTTCGCTCCTGCAACCGGCTCACCCGAAAGTGCGTCCATCTTCGCTACGTTGAGATTTATTTTGGCGTCGGAAATGTAAACCGTACGTTTTTCCATAAGCGTTTCCGTGCCGTCATCATTTAAGACCCAAACCTCTCTTGTATCTCCGTCAATCCTAAAGTTAATTGGGTCTGTATAGGCATATCCGTCAGGTGCTCCAATCTCAGTAAGGGTATAAGAGCATCCAGGCGTAAACTTCAGCATATCAAACGGCTCTGATGCCTTATCGCTGCTGCTCCATACAACCTCCTCGAAAAATCTGTCATTATCGGAGGTAAGCTTCAGCATGGAATTTGCAACACGTGTTGTTTTTCCGTTCATAAGGTCATCTGCATCAAGCTTTCCAATGCTTACGACATTGTCAATGTCCGTCACATAAACTACATTTTCATATACAACAGGAAGGTTGTCATACAGAAATGCTCCGTCAAGTCTCGATATAGTCATAACTGCTTCTGCCACGCCGTCTTCCCTTATGTGAACAACAATATCATCTGCATATCCAAAGCCATCCGGTGCAGCAGTCTCCTTAATCAGGTAATAGCCGCCCAATTTAAGCTTCGTATTGTCAACCTCAATTATTGTTTTGCCTGTTGTTATGTCAGCAAGCTTCGTTCCTGCCCGCTTGGTATCAAAGTCATATTCATATACCTCAAGCACGGCGTCAAGCAGATATTGTCCAAATGTATCCTGCTTCTTAAGCTTGAGCGTTACCTTCTTGTCAAGCATAAGCAGAGTATCCCCGTCATAGTTCAGGGAATCCTCGTTTCCGTTTTCAAGTACCTTTATCACTGCCTTACCATCCGCATCAATACCTGTTATCGTGAATTTAACAGGCTGTGTCTCGGCATATCCCACAGGTGCGCTAAGCTCCCTAAATTCATATATGTTGCCCTTAACCAAATCATCAGTGCCATCAGCAGGGGTAGTTGTCGTAACACCAAAATGCTTAGGTGTTCCGTCACTGAGCCACGATTCTCCGACTTGAGTTTCTCCACCATCTGTCACATCATATATGGCGAGCTCTGCTCCCTCAATATCGGCATAAGTCTCTGCATCAACCTTTCTAAAGAATGCACCTGATTTCTTCTTGTCACGCACCCGGATGTCAGTCAGTTCAACCTCCATTATTACATGGTCATAGTCATATGCATGTACCGTTGCGTCAGCGCCTACGGCAAACTTTATCGGTTCTGCAAGCATATACCCCTCAGGTGCAAACAGCTCCTTGATGGTATATACATTATAACCCGACTTTGGTATGGTAAGCTTTGAGCCAATCTCACAATCGCCTGTGGCTCCTGTCGTCCATCTGTACACCTCATTGCCTGCGTCATCATATAATGCAAATCTTGCACCAGATATTGGAGTAGTTGTGCCTTCCTCCACCTTTGTAACCGTTAAAGCAACTGCATCATCGTAAAGGATAATGGCATTGTTACCTAGTACTTTATGATATGTTTCGTTATTAGCAAACTTCTTTATTGTTCCATTGGAAGTTATTGAAAACCCAAATGTTTTTGTATATCCATAGCCGGAAGGTGCAGCAGTTTCCTCCAAGATATAGTTTGTGTCAATCTTTAACTTGCCATAAGCGATATGGTGTGCATCCGTGCCTGATACCCACTGGTCAATCACCTTTCCTGTTCCTAATCCATTGTCCTCCCTGAGAACAATTGTTGCACCCGGAACCTCTGCACCAAAGCCCAGCTCCTGCTTGCTGATATAAAGGTCAATCCTTTCGTCCGAAACAGTAACAGGAATTGCGCCCTTTGCAGACTCCTGATTTACCTCGACACGTATAATCTCATTATTTAATAAGTAGCCGTCAGGGACAGGGGCTCTTTCTCTTAAGTAATAGGTGCCAAACGGCAAATTTTCAAACAGCGCTATGCCCTGTGCATTGGTGGTTGCACTACGTTCACTGCCCTCTACCTTTAGAGGTCTTTTTCCTTCAATATCATATAAATAAAACGTAGCACCCTCAAGCTTAACATTTGACGTAGCACCCTGCTTTGTAAGCTGTATGCTTCCATAAAGCTTTTCGTTTACAACGGTAAGACCGTTTGTAGTGCTGACGTTTGCAGTGCCGTCAAGATGTCCTGACGCATTCGCCGTAGGAAGATAACAAATTTCACCATCCTCCCTTGTCTCAACCTTCGTATTAGGATCATCAGGTTTCTTGTCTACATAATCTTTAGAATTTTCGCTAAGCTCTCTCTTTGTAATGGTGTACTTTATGTCACTCTTTTTATATCCAAAGAGTGTTTCCGTTTCCACAATTCTATAAGTTGTATCAATAGAATCGTCATCCACGGAGATACGTCTAAAATAAACCATTCCATCTGTACCACTGACGCCCGTAATGCCTGTGTCGACAAAGCCCTCTGCGTCTGCTCCCGATTTATCAGCAGCACTCGGGTCATTTTTATACAGCTTAAATACAGCGCCATGTATTGGATTTGCAGGATCAGCATTATCCACCTTTTTCAGCTTAAAGCTTACAATAGGCAGTGCATCCGGCTGTACCACATTTGTAAAATAGCCTGTATTATTTGTCTGTGTAACGCCGTTTTCATCCACATACGTAACTTCTGTTACCGTTTCGTCATTTGATTTGATAACAACCTTGTATTTTTTCTCATCACGTATATATACCTTGTCATCAAATACAGGTGCTTTCGTCTCAACGATATAGTAGGTTCCAAACTTAATATTCTCAAAGTATATAGAACCCTCCTGCGCACCAGTAACACCTAAAGCGGCTTTCTGTGTTGCCACCTCTGTCGTCATGGAGTCTGTCGTCTGTACAATATTTCCATCCTCGTCCATAAGGACATACTCTGCACCAGCAAGACCTTTTGTCGTATCATCTGCATCAACCTTACGGAGAAGCACCTTGCCTGCCTGTTTTTCATCAATAATAGAATATTCAAGCTTATGTGCATCCGTTTTATCATCCCTTGCAGCACCCATTATTTCTGCATATGTTATTGTTTTATCGGGTGCCGCAATGTAACCATCAGGCGTCTTTGTCTCCTTTAGTGTATAGTCTCCTGTATACTCCCTAAGTGGAATATCTGCAAATTCAAGTTTTCCATCTTTATCCGTAACGCCGGTGCGTATGGCAACACCGTTTGCATTGTATAAGGTAAACTCTGCGCCCTGAAGTCCGCGTGCAAGATTATCACTAGGTTGTTTATTAATTTTAACAGAAAACCGTTCCGCCTTATTAATAATCGTCAATTCCGTATCTTCTGTTTTGTTTACGACAACCTGCGTATCGGTAGCCACAGTATAGTTTGTCTTTCTTTGCGTTTCCTTAACAACATAGCTGCCAAATGGAATATTCTCAAAGGTTGCCTTACCATTTGCATCAGTGGTAACAACATAATTCATCATATTGCCATCAGCATCGGCAATTTGATAAGCAGTAGTCGCATTACCATCAGCATTAGCGTTGTAAAGCGTAAACTGAACACCCGCCAGTCTTCTTGCAGGGACACTGTCGTCCTGCTTTGTGATAACGATAGCTCCAAGCTTGAGGCTGTTGTATACGTCTATCTTTTTGACCTGATCGGTAGTCTCAGTTCCCGTACCTACCCGAATACTCTTTACTGTTTCATCAAGCACATAGTCATTCGGCGCTTCTGTTTCCTTGTACCAATAGGTTTTTCCAAGCTCAAGGTTCTCAAATTTGGCAATACCATTTTCATCTGTTTTCTCAGAAGCCACTTTAAGAGTACATGCCTCATCCTTGTAGATTTCAAACGTAACGCCTTCAATCCTTTTCCTGTCTTTGCTGCCTGATTCTATCTTAGTTATGGTAAGCTTTCCTGTCGCCTTCGTGTCAGTAACCTGAACCTCACTAGCCACATTGCCGTCATATGTTACTGATACGGTTGAAGGTGTTACAGTGTTATCAACAGCGACTACAACCGCTACCTTCTGTTCAGAAAGCTTATAGCCGTCAGGCGGCGTAATCTCTTTTAACCAATAGGTTCCCTCAGGAATATTTCCAAAGGTAACATAGCCTGTTTGGTCTGTAGCCTTTGCTACGCCTTTCATGGTAGTGCAAGCCTCGTCCGTGTAAAGTCCATACACTGCATTTGGAAGTACAGTTGTAGTTTTCGCAGCATCTACCTTTTTCAGCTTAATATCAGCCGTTGTAACATCATTTTCATTTTTATTCTTTATAATGATTTCATAATACTGTCCCTTTTCGTCAGCACGTATATTTGCTTCAGTAAAGTTTGTAATTGTCGTTACGCCTTCCGCAGAGGTGGTATCTCCTGTATTGGTTGTCGTTTCCAAATAATCATAGCCGGGTGGCTTTTCCGTCTCCTTGAGCTTTATGGTTTTTCCTATCAGCGAATCCGTTTCCTCGAATACGGCATATCCATCCTTGCCTGTAACGGCTTTGCCTATCAGCACATCCCTTTCCGGAGTTATGCCTGGAAGATAAAGCTCAAAGGTTGCTCCCTCTAATACTTTGCCAGAGGACGCATCCACCTTTTTGACACGTATCTGACGCTTTACGGACGCACCCGCTACAGAAGAACTAAAGCTAATATTTGTTACGTCAGAGGTCTGCTTTTGAGCTATCATGCCGTCTCCCACAAGGTCAACCTTATTGTTTACCTTGATTTTGGACATCTCGCCAGGACCCAGCTTAAATCTTGTGGTAAACTCAAATTCATAATTGTTTGTGGCAATGTTTGGAAGCATTACGGTTACAAGATTATTGACAACAGCAACCTGATAATTGGTATCAGGCACTGCCGTTTTTGTACCATCAGCATTTACCAAATAAAGCTTTCCTGAGCCTGCCTTATATTCAAGGTAGTCCTCAAGCTGATCCTTTATGGTAGGATTTTTGATTTGACTCATATCTGTCTTTGCTTCATTTATCTTAACAATCCATGTAACCTCGTTTGTTCCGCCTTTATAGGCATACTCCTTGCCGAGAATACCACCAAGGGTCTCGGTTACGGATGCAGTTTCGGTTTGTGTTACATTTACATTGTTAGGAAAATTCGCCGTTACGTCCACTTTGTTTTCATATGTAATGCTATTTATGGAATCCTTGTAGTTTTTTGCCTTTGTCTCATATGCAATCCAAAAAGATCCACCGTTTCCGACCATATCTAAGAAGCGGGCATCCTCCACAGGGTCAAAGGTATATGCTATGTACGGCTCGTCAATCTTCTGTCCGTCCTGACCCGTTGTAATTACGCTTACCTGTGGCTTATAGCTTGGATTGCCGTCATAATACTGACCTTGCAGACGGAAGCTTCCCTGCACATACTCCATGTTGGCAGGAAGATAATCCTTGATTGTATAGCTCTCCGGTCTTTGCTTTTGTCCCTTAACCTCTATAATCCATGTAAGATAGCCTTCCTTATTGGTTGTTTTTTGTCCCCATTTTTGAGCAAGCCTTACGTCCTCAATGGTTGCCCAAATCGATGCGTCATCATCTACAGGATTTGTGAGTGTAGATGAGGTAAGCTTAGTATAATTCTGAAAATTATACGATTGTCCCTTTGTTACACTGTCACTAACCTTCATGGTAATAGTTATGTAAACCGTATCACTAATATCCCCCAAATTAAACGTAATGCTTTGTGGGTTATTATACGACTTAGGATTTGTTCCTGCAGAAGCTACGCTCCATGAGCCAACGGAAGATGTGGCATTTACAGTCACCGTGTCCCTATTCATCAAATCCCCAGGGAAAATATCCTCAACGACAACATTTTTCAGTGGTCTTGCACTCTCATTAACAGTAATACGCCATGATACCGTCTGTGAAATAGGATCATAGCCCAATCCATCTTTTTTTATCAAATAAGCACCCGGCACGCTGGCAGAGCTTTCAAGGTTATAGACTCCGTCCTTTTTCAAGGTTACCGTATTCTTACTTTCACTCTCCATTTGGGTTATATGTGTCTTGTATTTTATGGTAAGTGTATCCGTGCAGTCAGCAGGTACAGTATATGTAAATCCGGTAGCGCCTTGCGCTACGTTTATTGTTCCAAGCACTGTGCCGTCAGATTTTTGCACGCTGACACTATCGCCCACAAAGGTTCCGTTCTCCCATGTGTCCTCAATCGCCGCACCGCTTATATCCATCTTATCCGCATTTACCGTTATGGTCCATTCCACATTGCCGTCAGCATCTACAGCACCCTTTGCCTTACTCAGTAGGTTCGGTTTTTTGTTAATCGTTGTAGTGCTGCTTACGCCCTCTTTCCCATCACTCGGATTAAAGGTTGCTGTGTTGGAAATATCCTGACTGGTATTATTGTTGATTTCGCCCCCATATATCTGATTTTCATCCATGACGGTCAAAAATGTAACCTTTGTGTCCCAATCAGGCTTGCAGTTTTCCACGTGAATTGTTACAGACTTGTCGCCATTTGATGTAGTAACATTCATCTTCGGCGCACCATTTTCCGCATTGTAATTCCAGCTATTGCCCGATATGCTTGGATAGGTTTGCCCGTTTACAGTTACATTCCCTGCATAGGTAAGTCCGGCAGGCAGATTGTCAATAATGTCGCCCTCTATAACATCCCCATTTTTATTTCTGAGGGAAACTGTCCACTCCACATATTTCTTGCCGTCCTCTCCTGTCACAAAACTTCCCGATTTATTTATGACAGCATTCGGTCCTTCCTCCTCCCGTCCAGGCGTCGTATCTCCAAGAGATTTTATATCAAAATCAAAGGAAGCCCCCCCTGTCGGGAATTGTATCTTTAATTCCGAATCTTTTTCAGAAAGCGTATCGCTTAAACCGCCGCCAAAGCCTACAAAGAAATGAACGCCCTGACTGCTGCCTATCACGTCCGTATCAAAATGGAAGGTCAGCGTACCGTCCTTTGATATAACAACATCACCGATTGGGTCATCCTCACCGTCCATTGTAAGGGCAAGAGTCTCGCTCCTGTCTACCCTGATTCCCTTCGGCACGTTATAAACATAGTCCTTGCCTGACTGTACAAGGGTTCCGTCCTGCAGCAGGAAATTCATCATCAGGCTAATCGTTGCGTTTGCAGGAAGCTCTGTCATATCGCCCTGCACTACGGTGACGACTTGCTTCTGCCCATTTTCATCCTGATATGTAGCATCAAATGTCATGCTGGACATAATGATGCTCGTTCCGTCAAACAAGGTATTGCCGCTGCTTTCTCCCTCTGCCTTTAAGCTTAAATCCGAAGGAATAAGCGT
The DNA here is from genome assembly GCA_023664385.1 of Clostridium sp. Classification (GTDB taxonomy): domain Bacteria; phylum Bacillota; class Clostridia; order Lachnospirales; family Lachnospiraceae; genus Coprococcus_C. The sequence goes on from JAMPFU010000042.1 coordinate 9,195, forward strand.
AACAAGCATAAGTAATACAAGCATAAGCGCAACCATTCTTTTTGTAAAACTATTCTTCTTCACAAAGTCCTTCATCTTCACACATTCTCCCTTCTATATTTTTTTATATTCTTTTGAATTTTATTTTATCGTATTTATCTTACATTCCACTATTATCTATTATCGTTGTATTATAGGTCTGTGCGTTATAACTTTGCATGTTGTCTTGTGTATTGCCATATGTATTGCAGACCTACGTGTTATCCTGCATATGCCATATATGTTATAGGTCTATGCGTTATCCTGCGTATGCCATGTGTATTGCAGACCTACGTATTATCCTGCGTATTGTCATATGTATTGTAAGCCTGTGTATTATCCTGTGCGTTTCCATATGTATTGTAGGTTTGCGTATTATCCTGTGCGTTTCCATATGTATTGTAGGTTTGCGTATTATCCTGCATATTGCCATATGCATTCTGTGTATTATCGTATGTGCCACCTGTCTGTGCGTTATTATAGGTCTGATTTTCTCCAAAGCCCTGTTGATTGTAGTTCTGTGGAGTTGACGCTACAAGACCCTCCGCAGCCTTTAATCTCTTGACGCCCTTTATGCCGCCTATGAATGTTCCGATAAACACTCCGATAAAGGCAAGGAATATAATGCCGTATAGTATGATTGACGTTTTCGAGTATGTAGTGTCTATTGTCAGGTAATGCACCTCCATACCCGTAATTCCATAATATCTTATGGCATCGTTAAAATACTCGTCTACCTCACTTCCGATGGAAACCACCTTACCCTCAAACACAATAGGCGAGGGCAGCACATTCGTTTCTCCATTCAGATATTTTTCCGTACCGCTTATCAAGTTGTTTATAAGGTCCTTATTTTTCTTTCCCTTAACCGTAAGGGATATAAAGGACTCATCATCCAGCCATACTAAGCAGTGCTACTTTGAGCCGGCGGGTATAATTCCGTTTATCTTCCAGGTTGTCTCTGCATACCAGTCAACAACTGCATCCACGCCTACAGATACGTATTCTCCCTTTAGTTCTTCGCCTTCCGCAAGCAGCTCATTCATGCTTTCGGCTTTTCCAAACAGATAGCTTATATCATCAGAAAATGCCGCAAATGCAAGCACTGCGATTAAGATTGCTGCAATTAAAGAAGCTACGGATTGTACAACATATCCGCCCTTTGTTTTTTCTTTTGTTTTTTTCATCTCTCAACATCCCCCATAGATTAATATTTTTTATCCGTTTTCGGTGCACAAATCCTTTTGTTTTCATACAAAAAACTGTACTTTAAAAGCACGAAAAGAAAGTCACCCACTATATATTAAATTTTACAATAATGCGTAAAATAAATCAAGGCAATTTGTCAATTTCAAGCCAATTTAAAGCTGTGGTTAATTTTTCAATTTCATTCCTTAAAGCAGCGGTGAAATCAACCGTAAAATGCTTTGGAAAAACCGTTTTATAACACTTGTCTGCTCGATCTCCTCAAGGGTTACCTCATCACATTTTTCAAGGGTGCTTACGTAATCCTCCTTTATGTCGTTTATCACGCTTGCATCAAACATCCACACACCACATTCAAAGTGAAGGTACAAGCTTCTGAAATCCATGTTTATCGTTCCAACCGTCGCTATCTTATCATCAACGACAAAGGTTTTTGCGTGGATAAAGCCTGGCGTATATTGGTAAATTCTTACGCCTGCCTTTATCAGATGATAATAGTAGGACTGTGTTACCATATATACAGCTTTTTTATCAGGTATGCCCGGAGTAATAATTCGCACGTCTATCCCGCTTTTTGCCGCAAGGGTAAGTGCCGTAAACATTTCGTTGTCTATGATGAGATACGGCGTTGTGATATAGACATACCGTTTCGCTTTATTTATCATGTTCAGGTATATATTTTCCCCTACAATTTCATCATCAACCGGCGTGTCCGCATAGGGCTGGATGTAGCCGTCAGAGCTTACAGGCTCGTGTTCAAATTTTGACGGTTCGTATACATGATAGTCCTCCTCCTCACCAGTCAGCATTTTCCATGTCTGAAGGAACATGACCGTCAGGTTCCACACTGCTTCCCCTTTGAGCATAATGCCCGTATCCTTCCAGTGTCCAAAACGGTTTATCTTATTGATGTATTCATCTGCAAGGTTGATGCCTCCCGTAAAGCCTGTAGCCCCATCAATTACCGTTATTTTTCTGTGGTCCCGGTTATTCTGCCTTAACGATAAGGCAGCCGTTACAGGATTAAAGGGAGCCGCCTTTATGCCAAGCCGTTTCATGTCAGCAATAAACCGTGAGGGCAGCCACATGGCACAACCAAAATCGTCATATATGAGCCTGACGTCAACGCCCTCAGAGGCTTTTTTATGAAGCACCTCAAGTATAGTTTCCCACATTTCTCCCTGCTTGATGATAAAGTATTCCATGAATATAAAATGCTTTGCCTTGTTAAGCTCCTCAAGAAGGCAGGCAAAGTTCTCCTCCCCCAGAGGGAAGTATTTTACGCTTGTATTTTTATATATGGAATATCCCGCAGCCTTTGATATATATTCCGACTGCACCCCTGCACTTTTGCTTATCTCCTTTACCTCCTCAAGTATCTCCTTGTCGTCAGGCAGATACTCAAAGGTTGCCGTATGGTTTTTCAGTGCCTCGCTGATAAATTTTTTTCGTGTTCGGTTTCCTGCAAGCATTACATACAACGTGCCTCCTATCAGTGGTGCAGAGAGGACAAGCACAATCCAAGCGAGCTTATATGCGGGGTTATCCTGTTTATTTACGATGTAAAGCACAACGATGGTGCTTAACAGCAGCGCTCCCGTACGCCAATATACGATATATTGCTCCAGTGCACTGTACACCCATACGGAAAAAATAATTTGCGACACAACAAGCGTTATGACGATAGCCATTTTTGCAACAAATACCCGTCCCTGTCTGTTTGACATACCGATTTTGCCTTTTTTGCTGTTTCTTTTCTTTTTTACCTGCTGTTTTTCTTCTGCCATATGCCACCTCTTATTTAAAAAACTTTATATTTCACACCATCTTCCCGATGCACCGCAGGGAAGTATCAGCCCTGTGTCCGTAACAGGAAGTCCTATCTCCTGCGAATTTGTTTCTCCCTTATATTTTTTTCCTACCGTTTCCGAAATCATATAGGTAAGCACAGAGGGAGAAAGTCCTGTCGTATAGGAATTGACGAGAAAGAACAACGGTTTATCGCAGAGAAGCTCACTGCAAAGCTTGATAAATTCATAAATGTTTTCCTCAAGCTTCCACGTTTCTCCCTTTGGTCCCCTGCCGTATGAGGGTGGGTCCATGATTACCGCATCATATTTGTTTCCCCGTCTTATTTCACGTTGCACAAATTTTACGCAATCATCCACAAGCCATCTGATTGGAGCGTCCCCAAGTCCTGATGAAGCTGCGTTTTCTCTTGCCCATGTAACCATTCCCTTCGATGCGTCAACATGGGTTACACCTGCGCCTGCCTGTGCTGCAGCAAGCGTCGCTCCTCCTGTGTAGGCAAAAAGATTTAAAACCTTTACGTCACGTCCTGCCGTTCTTATTTTTTCCCCGAACCAATCCCAGTTTACCGCCTGCTCAGGAAAAAGACCTGTATGCTTAAAAGCAAAGGGCTTAAGATTAAACCTAAGCCCTTGATATCCAATCTGCCACTGCTTCGGAAGGTCTTTAAATTCCCAGCTTCCTCCGCCGCTTTTACTTCTGTGATAATGGGCATTTGCCTTTTGCCACAAAACATTTTTCCTCGGTGTGTCCCATATTACCTGTGGGTCAGGTCTTACAAGTATATACTCGCCCCAGCGTTCCAGCTTTTCTCCCGCTGAGCAGTCTATTACCTCATAGTCCTTCCATTGTTCTGCAATCCACATATTGTTTTACCCTGCCATTTCACTTCTTCATGGAAAGCCTGATATATTACCAGTTTCTTTCCTCTATTGGGATATATTCCTTATGCCGTCCCACAAACTTATATGCGGGACGAATGATTTTTCCATTGTTTACAAGCTCCTCGATACGGTGCGCCGACCAGCCCGAAATACGTGATATGGCAAATATCGGCGTAAATATTTCCGTCGGCAGCTTTAACATTGTATATACAAAGCCGCTGTAAAAATCCACATTGGCGCTTACGGTTTTAAAGGTTTTCCTATGCTGTGCGATAAGCCTTGCCGCAATGGTTTCCACCCTGTCGTAAAGGGCAAATTCCTCCGTAAGTCCTTTTTCCTCGGAAAGCTTCTTTGCATATTCCTTCAGGATAACGGCTCTCGGGTCCGACTCGCTGTATACTGCATGACCCATTCCATAGATAAGTCCCGATTTGTCAAAGCCCTTTTTATCGAGAAGCCCCTGAAGATACTCGCTTATCTCGTCCTCATTTTCCCAATCCTTTATGTTGCTCTTTAGGTCGTCAAACATCTGCTGCACCTTCAGGTTTGCCCCGCCGTGTCTCGGTCCCTTCAGCGAGCCAAGGGACGCTGCTACAGCAGAGTATGTATCTGTACCTGTGGACGAAAGTACATGAGTCGTAAAGGTTGAATTGTTACCGCCTCCATGCTCCGCATGTATGATAAGGCATACGTCCAAGACCTTCGCCTCAAGCTCCGTATACTTTCCGTCTGTCCGAAGCAGGCGCAATATATTTTCAGCCGTGGAAAGCTCCTTCTTTGGTCTGTGAATAACAAGGCTCTTATCCAAATAGTAATGTCTGTATGCCTGATATCCGTATGCTGCCATAACCGGAAACTGTGCAATGAGCCTCAAACACTGCTTCAACACATTTTTTATGCTTAGGTCATTTGGGTTGTCGTCATAAGAGTAAAGGGTCAGAACGCACTTTTGCAGCACGTTCATCATGTCATTGCTTGGCGCCTTCATAATGACGTCCCTGTTAAAGGAATCGGGAAGCTGTCTTAAGTTACCCAGCACCTCCACAAAGCTGTCAAGCTGTGGTTTTGTGGGAAGCTCACCGAACAGCAGAAGGTAGGTAGCCTCCTCGAAGCCATAGAGACTGTGCTTTTGACCCGCAACAAGTTTTTTTACCTCGTAGCCCTGAAAATACAGCTCGCCCGGTATCGGTATTCTTTCACCCTCGTCAACCCGAAATGCAACGACGTCAGAAACCTCTGTCAGTCCTGTCAGGACGCCTCGTCCGTTAGAATCACGAAGTCCACGTTTTACATTGTATTCCTCGTATAAATTCAAATCTATTTTACCCGATTCATTACAAAACCGTACATACTCATCTATAATTTCCCTAAAGTTTACTTCTGCCATATACCATCATCTCCTTACTTTTGTCATGGAAAATTCGACCCCTTTGCTATCTGAGCTTCCTCGGTTTATTTTCGTATGTTATATCAGTTATCACTCCGTTTTCATCCGTAATAACCGAAAGACAGGACTGATCGCGTGAGCTGTCATCAAGATTGTGGTACGCATACATAAATTTCATATTGCCGTAATCGCTTACGCTATAATCATCACCCAAATCAGAAAACAAGCCTTCAAAATCTGCATCGTTGCTTCCGAGGACAATTCCACCCGGGAAGACTGCCTCAAGATCAATATAGCCTTCCTCCACAGTTATTTCCGTCACCCATGCATGTACAGGAAGCACTGCATTTGTCGTATAATTGTAAAGCTGAACCTCTATACTGTTTCCATTTTTCTGCATTGTTGTTCTAATTGAGGACTCACCCAAAACATAATCGTCCGTTGACGTGTCAAGAATCCATCCGTTTTCTGCAAGAACGGACGCAGGAACAGGCACCCTGTAATTTACGCCGTCCAAGGTTACAACATTGTCAAATCTGTCCACCGCCGGTCCTGTCGGCGCAACGTAGCTAGCATTTATCTCCGGCGCCTCTGTATTTATATTTGCCACACCGGGATCAAAGCCCTCAGGTACCTTCGTATTGATAAAGCGAATGGTGCTGAGCTTATCCTCCCTAAACTCAAGATCCATGCCGTCCTCATAAGTATCTCCTGCGTAGTCAAGACTGATAATGATGCCTCCATCAAGATCGTCATAGTCATATCTGTAATCAGGCGCACCAAAGGCAGTCTTTACATCCTGCTCCGTCGCCTCGCCAAGCTTAATTCCACCCGACATGGTGATTACATAACCCGGCGCAACATAATCAAATTGCGTGTTAATGCTGATTCCAAGTATAAAGCAATCCCTTATGTCAGCCTCCGTAAGTCCAAAATTTGCCATCTCTACATCAAGCTCTATATCATCCATATAAAAGGTCACAAGCGTGTCATCGCCTGCCGCAAGTGTAGTAGGAAGCCTATCAGCCTTCCAGCCCTTGCTAACCCACTCACTATATGGTATCGGGAACTGATATACCGTTCCGTTCAAATCTATCTGATAGTCATGCCAGTTATCTGAAAGCTCTGTCGGCCACACATACTTGTAGCCCGTATCGTCAGACGGCTCTGGATCCGTTTCGTCAGTGGAAGGCTCATCCGGTGCCGGTTCATCCGTAGTGGTGTCCGTATTCGTTGCCTCCGTTGTCTCAGTATCCTTCTCTGTTGTTTTATCTTCATCCTTTTTCCCTAAAACAAAGAACAATATGATACCAATAACAAGAACGGCTGCCAATGCCCCTATGACAATATATGCCGTCTTTCGGTTTTTTGCAGTTGCTGTCCCTGTCTGCGTCGGCGGAACCGTTATGTGCATAGACTGATTTGATAACGACAAGGAGGCAGGATTTGCCGCCGCCGAAACATTTGAAATCGGAATCGCATTTCCACTTTGCTGCATGACTGGCGCTTCACCGTATAAATCCGTAAGAAGCTGTCCGATATTTTGGTATCTGTCGCTTACCTTAACCGCAAGTCCCTTTGAAAGCACATATTCCGTTCTCGGCGATACCTGTACACCCATCTGTGTAGGAGACTGGTACATATCCTGCTCCATACGCTCCACACTGTTTGGCGGTATGACGCCCGTAAGCATTTTATACATGGTTGCACAAAGACTGTAAATATCTGTCCAAGGTCCCTGATTGCCCTTTGCGTAATACTGTTCGGAAGGCGCATAGCCATGCTTCAGTATCACCGTATAGGTCTTGTCAGTTTCCACAGACTGTCCTCTTGCTGAGCCGAAATCTATCAATTTAATTTTGCCATCCTTATCAACCATAATGTTGTCAGGGCTTATATCTCTGTGGACAAGTCCTGAATTATGTATCTGATAAAGAGACTCAAAAACAGGCTTCATAAGTGCAAGCACAGTAGCCTCGTCAAGCCGTCCGCCGTAGTTTTTAAGATAGTCCTTCAAGTTTACGCCATTTATGTATTCCATTACGATGTAAGCCGTTCCATTGGCATAAAAGAAATCCTTGACGGAAACGATACCCTGAAGCTGATAGAATTTAGATATGTTTTGTGCTTCCTCCACATACCGCTTCAGTCCCTTATCGTAAACCTCCCTGCTTGTTTCATTCGGTACAACGGTCTGATTTTCGGCAATGTCCCTGCCTGCAAGACTTTCAGGAAAATACTCCTTGATTGCTATGTATGTCTGCAAATTCAAATCCCAGCCTATATATGTTATACCAAAGCCGCCTACTCCCAAAACACGTCCCAGCATGTATTTATTTTCAAGCACGGTAAATGGCTTTAAGCAGTTTGCTCTTTCCTCATAACCGCTTATGTCAAAGCCACAATATGGACATGTGTCCTCCCCGTTTTGCAGTGCCTGCATACAATTAGGGCATCTGTCGTACCTCGTCTGCATATGGCAATCCTCCGTTTTATCATTAATTAAAAAGCACTTAATGATTTATTATATCAAATTATTAAGTGCCCTACAACTTTTAATTTTAAAGCTCTATGATATGTTTTTCAAATGCATTAATCACTCTCGTGTTCCCATACATACATTCACGTTTAAAATCCCTGCCGTAATTGATGTGGACATGTCCGTGGGCAAAAAGCTTCGGCTCATACTTGTCCATCAAATCAAGAAATGTCTGAAAACCAGTGTGAGGTAAATCCTCACTGTCATTTAATCTATATGCGGGCGAATGGGTTATGAGAACATCAACACCCCCTAGTCTTTTTGCCTTTCTCTCAAGCTTTCTTGCCCGTTTTTTCATCTGTTTTTCCGTAAACTGCAATTCGCCCTCGTTATAGCACATGCAACCACCCAAGCCCATAATCCTTATGCCCTCGTGGATATAGATGTCATCATCTATACATATGCAGCCGTCAGGCGGGGTTTCATCGTAGCAGCCGTCATGGTTGCCACGGATATAAAGTATCGGTACTTTTGCAAAGGTTGCCAAAAAGGAAAGAAATTGCGGCGCCAAATCACCGCAGGATATGATAAGGTCAATACCCTCCAATTTACTTTTTTCAAAAAAATCCCAATAATATTTCGACTCCTCATCAGCAAGCAGCAAAATCCTCATACGTTACTCTCCCCGGGCAGCTTCCCCGTCAGCTTCTTCAAGCTTCTCCTCTGTATCATCATCACGTTCGGCAACACCTTTTAAAACGACGATGCCCTTTGCCTCATCCTTAAGGTCCTCAAGCTCAGGTATCTCTCCCTCAATATTATCAACAAGCCAATTCATAAGCATGATGTCCTCAGGCAGCATATCCTCGTCCTTCTCATTTTTTTCCATACCCGACTTAGAGGTAATGGTTCCCTGAAAAGGCTTAAACTCATTTTTTATCATCATATCCTTAATGATATTGACAAGCCTTATTGTTCCTGTGGGTATCTTCTCGGAGCAGATAAGGTCTACTACCCCTGCAGAAAGCCCCCACCAGTAATTCAACGCCTTGTCAACATTTGTTTTTTCATCATTTTGCATAGCGCCTGTTAAAATGCTGTCAATCAGCTTTTCATAAAACACGCCCCATAAATATACCGGCATGGCAAGATTTTCTATCTTGTCACCCACAATGCTATAAAGACCAAACTGCCTGTTGTACCCCTCTGGCTTAAACATAATCTGATCCGATACATACTCAATATCAAGACTTCTAAATTTGTTCAGCACGTCATTTTTTGAAACGCCCTTTACAGTTGTCCACTCAAGGTATACCCTTGCATAGGGGTTCATCATTTTCGCTCCTAATGCAAATGCATTTACGCTTGAAGGCATACCGATAATGGGATAGTCCGCAACATAGCCTATTTTCCCATTTTTTGCAAGTGCCCCCGCAATCATACCCGCAAGGAATTTTACCTCATAAAGCCTTGCATAATAGGTGCTGATAAGCTTATGGGACGTATTTAAGGAGCAGTTTAAAATACTGACCTCGGGATGATTTGCCGCAACCTTAAGGCTTGCCTTAACCTGCTTTGAGGAGGTGGTAAAAATGATTTTCACGCCCATAAGAATAAGGTCCTGCATTGCCACAACGGCATCCTCCTCAGAGTTTACATTATGCACCTTAACTGTTTTTATGTGGTCGCCGCAGTTTTCCTCAAGATAAATTCTTCCAAGCTCATGTCCGTAGAGCCAGTCGGATTCGTCAGGGTCCTTATCAAATATAAATGCAACCATAACCTTTTTTGTGGCAGGACTTAGGAAATAATCCATCAGCTTTTTTCTGCCCTTTTTGGCAGGCTCCATTGTAAGCTTTATCTCCCTGCCCTTCGATTCTATGAGAAATTCCTCCCAAAGCAGATTTATCTTCTCACGCATTTCAGCTTCTGTGTATTCCTGAACCTCATCATAACCGTATATGTCGATGAAGATAAGAAACGCATCTCCCGATGTTAATGGAAGCTTATCCTTTCTTGCTTTCATTGCCGCACAGAAATTGTGGTGCGCCGAGCCGAAATCCTTAACCTGCTCCTCACTCCACTTTTCGTCAGGATTTTCACATGTAAGCTCAAGAAGCCGCTTAAAGCACCCCTCCTGTGAAAACCACAAATAGTTTATGCCTGTCAGCTTATAAAAGTCCATGAACTCATAGTATATTTTTACCTGAAGGTCATCTGTTTTCTTTGGAATTTTCCTTGTTACATTTGCAGGTATTGTAACCGCCTCAAAGTATTTTAATACAGAAACCCTTTTGTTTCCCTCAACCACATAAAAATTATTCATGTATTCGTAAACCTTGATGGGGTCCCTTATCCCTTCTGCAAGATGACTGTCGCAAAGAGAGGACCATTTAGACCCGAACTCCGTCTTAAAGTCAAGCAGCGGCATGAAATTGTTTGCAAATGCATATGTCCTTCCCACATTGCTTGTACCGACAATCCGATCTAACGGTATGTCAACAAGCCCAAGGCTTACCTCGCTTTGTATATCAACGTCCTCAAGTATCTCATCCAAAACGGGAAGATACTCTGAGGTTCCCTTAGCTATTGCATTTTTAAATGCCTTAATCCCCATTTTTTGTGCCTTCTCATATTCAACATATGACATAAATTCTCCTTTCCCCGTAGGAAATGAACTTCAAATATAATTATTCATTTATAACACTATTCATGTATTTTTCTTCAAAATCCTTGACCGGCATAGGCCTTGCAAAATAGTAGCCCTGAAATACATCGCAGCCTGTTTTCGTAAGGAAATCTACCTGTTCTATCGTTTCAACGCCCTCGGACACCACGCTTAAACCAAGCTGCTTTGACAGGGTTACAACCGCATCTATAACGGCGTTGCTTCTATCCTCAAATTCTGTCTTGCTAAGAAAGCCCATATCAAGCTTGAGAACGTCCGCACGTATATCCTTTAATGTATTAAGCGAGGAATATCCGCTGCCAAAATCATCTATCTCCACGGCAAAGCCATAAGCTCTGAGCTTCTCGATAAGGGTTATCTGCTTGTTTATATCCGCCATGAGCGCAGTTTCTGTTATCTCAAGACGCAGGTTGGCTGGATTTATGCCATATTTTTTTACCAGCATCGTAAATGTTGTATATATATCGACAAGGTAAAAATCCTTTGGCGAAATATTTACTGATATGTACCAATCCGTTTTGCCCTGCTCCTTCCATTCCTTAAGCTTTATACACGCCTGCTCCCAAATATACATATCAAGCTTATGTATCAGGCTTACCTTCTCAAAAAGAGGGATAAAGCTTACAGGCGGTATCATCCCTGCTTCAGGGTGCATCCACCTTGTCAGTGCCTCGGCTCCCTGAACAACATGATCCCTAGATACCTGCGCCTGTAGAAACATACAAAACTCGCCGTTATCAAGCGCCTTATCAAACTCACCGATAAGCTGATTTTCATTTTTTATGTTCTGACTTAATGCGTCATCATAGTATGCTACAATCTTTTGGTAATCTTCCTTTATTTTCTCAATGGCAAGCAGCGCATGGTCGCACATGGTCGCAATGCTGTGCTTTTTGTTTACGTTTTTGTATACGCCCACATGAATAGCCATATGGTAAACATCATTGCTGGCAAGGTCTGACAACTGCTTGGCATACTCAGCATACACTTCCTCATGGTAAAGCTCCGTCCGCATAAAAATTGCAAATCTATCAGTGCCAAGCCGTCCGTATATTGTTCCTCTGGAGGTTTTACTCATCAAAAGCTCCGCTATCTGCACGAGTATCTCGTCCCCTCGTTTCTCGCCAAAAAGCTCATTGACAAGCTTAAAATCCTTTATATCAGTACAAACCATCGTAAAATCCGCCTCAGGATTTTGCTCAATCGTTCTCGATACCCTTTCAATAAAGCCCTCCCTGTTATAAATGCCGGTAAGCTTGTCATGAAGTGCCCGATACTGTTGTTTTTTAAGCTCCAAAATATCCTTTGTATGATTTTCCGATAGGAAAAATGCGCCGATATGATTTCCGTTTTCATCACGAAGCGGCTTGAAGGTTGTATAAAAATAAGTCATCTCGCCGTCCAGCATTTTCTCATCCTGCCAGCTTTCCTCCGTAAGCTCCTCCGGTTTTCTGCCATTCTTCCATATCTCGTAATTTTTTTCAAATATCGAAAAGTCATCGCCTGCCTTGAACAGTCTTTTTATCTCTGCATTTGCATAAACGCATTTGCCTCCCCTGTCAAAGCACATGATACCATTGTCCATATCCTTTAACGTATGTGAAAGCAGCTTTACAACAAGTCCTCTCGGCACATAGTACAACGTAAAATAACAGATGGCGATTGCCATAAACGCATAAAGAATCGGCGAAATATCAATCGGTGTTTTTAAGAACCTGTAGCCGACGTTTGCCGCCACGATTAAAATAAGGCTTAAAAATACTGCCTGATACTTTGTCCTGTACATTTTAGTCGTACGAAAAACCTTATAGCCAAACATAACAAGCACAATAAGCACAGGAAGATATACAATTGCAAGATGCACCGCATATAAAGGAAATTTCATTTGGGCAACAAATATTTGGGTGTTGCCGATGGAAGCCGGTTCACTGTCAAACATATGCCTTGTACGTGCATTTACCACAAGCGATACCGTATCTACCGCTGCTAAAGCACAGAACACCCATGTCAGTTTTTTCCCAAAATTAATTTTGGTGTACCTACGTGCATATATCATAAGTGTAATGACAAGCCAATCCGTTGCCGCAAGATAAAGACCGTGCATGAAAACTGACGCAAATTCAGCCATAGGAAGGACATCTGCCGCATTCAAAATAATACAGGCTATGGCACATGCGTAAAGGCATCTGATAATTTTAGTCAGCTCATGCTTTGCATTTTTTATTTTTATGCTTAATATTATGACAATGACTGCTATAATATTGGACAGCCAAAGAAATAACTGTGCCATTTTATATCCTCCCTTCCTAAATTTGTACATCGCCGCATCCTAATTTTGCTTCACAATATGTTCCGATTTACGAAGTAAATTGAGAGCTTTAAAGCGGCGGCAACGAGTTTCGGCAACTTTGTTACCGAACATACTACATCAACTATTTGTGCAATTATGACTATTGTATCACATGGGTGTATAATTTGACAGAACTTTTTTTATTGAAAAAACTTTGTTAAAAAATATATACATTTATAATGAACTATCATAATCATTCGCCCAGCTACGTTTTAGCAATTATACGGTTTGTCATCCCTAAAATACGAAATACCGCATATCAGCAAAAATATGTACAAAATATGTGCATCGAAAAATTAGTTGGAAAAACGCTTTGGTTATGCTATAATGTTTTCAATGTATTACTTATTTGTAGTACATGAGTTTGACCGTAAAGGAGTGGGGCATATGAATTATATCATAAGTGGTAAGAACATTGAGGTTACCGAGGGCTTAAAATCAGCAATCTATGATAAAATCGGGAGGTTAGAAAAATTTTTTGCCGAGGACACCGATGTTCAGATTACCTTTTCCGTAGAAAAGGAGAGACAGAAAATTGAAGTCACAATCCCTATGAAGGGACACATTATAAGAGCAGAGCAGGCAAGCGAGGATATGTATGTTTCAATAGATTTGGTTGTTGAGGTGATAGAACGTCAGGTTACCAAATACAAAAAGAAGATTATGGACAAGGAACAGAATGCTGCCTACATCCAAAATGACTTCTTCCAGGTTGATGATGATGACGATGAGGAGATAAAGATTATCAGAAGCAAGCGTTTTGCAGTTAAGCCGATGTACCCTGAGGATGCCTGCATACAAATGGAGCTTTTAGGACACAGCTTCTTTGTGTTCCGCAACGCAGAGACTGAGGAGGTCAACGTCGTTTACAAGCGCAAGGGCAACACATATGGTCTAATTGAGCCGGAATTTTAAAACAAAAAAGATAAAAGGGGCTGTCACGGGTAGGATTTAAGGCACACTTAAACTTACACTGACAAGCCTCTTATATTTTGTATTTTTATGGTTACCGGCTATCTTTAGCATATTGATATTTTGCTTTTCTATTATGTGGGGCACGGACTGCTGTCTGAGTGCACAGCCTTATGCAGCCAAACGGTATGTGTATTTTGAATT
>JAMPFU010000043.1 GCA_023664385.1 Clostridium sp.
TTCAATTTGTTAATAAGTATGCCTTAAATAATATTTACTTAACATAAATTATGTTTTATATTGTTATACGGAATTAATATGTTCTATTTTAACGACAACAGCGACAAATAAAATAGGTAAAATATAAAAAACTTCTTGACGGAATAATGCTTTTTCAATATAATAAGGTCTGATGTTCTCTCATATTGAGAATAAATTTTTTATGGAAAGGAGATAAGCATTATGAAAATGACATTTCAGCCAAAAAAGAGACAGAGATCTAAGGTTCATGGCTTCAGAAAGAGAATGAGCACAGCGAATGGAAGAAAGGTTTTGGCCGCAAGGAGAGCAAAGGGAAGAAAAAGATTGTCAGCGTAGGTCACAATTTATTGTGACCTTTTCGTTCGTTTATGGGAAATTTATTCCTAAGAACAGTATTTCATTTAAAGGAATTAGATGAAATGAAAAATATTGTTACTTTAAAAAACAGCAGAGAGTTTGGCAAGGTGTATAACCACAGAGAATCGTTTGCCAATAAATATTTAGTGATGTATCTGAGAGCCAACAGCTTGGATTACTGTAGAATTGGAATCTCTGTTAGTAAAAAAGTTGGAAATAGTGTGGTCAGGCATCGTATAACAAGATTGATAAGAGAAAGCTATAGACTTAATAAGGAAAGATTGAAGCAGGGATATGACATAGTTATTGTAGCAAAAGCTGCGGCAAAGGATAAATCATACCATGAGATAGAAAGCTCTTTTTTGCATTTATCCAAGCTTCATCATATTATCGTTGATGATTAAAAAAATTGTGTCAGATGAACAAAGCTTGACATAGTAAGAAAAGAAAGTGATTGAATGAAAAAAATTTGTATTGCTTTAATTAAGTTTTATAGAAAATACCTCTCCCATTATATAGGACATGGGTGCTGTAAATATACGCCTACCTGTTCAGCCTATGCGCTTGAGGCATATGAAAAATATGGGTTTTTCAAGGGAACAAGGCTTGCAGTATGGAGAATTTTAAGGTGCAATCCATTTTCAAAGGGAGGATATGATCCTGTACCATAATTGGAGGAAATTATGATTTTAACACAGCAAGGCGGATTTATTATAAAACCAATTGCAAAGCTTTTGGGAATTATATTAAATGCCATCTATGAATTGATGTCCAATATGGGAGTAGCCAGTATTGGTGTGTCAATTATACTTTTTACACTGTTAATAAGATTATGTCTGCTTCCTTCCTTGATTAAGCAGAATAAATCAACAAAGGTAATGAATTATATTCAGCCTGAAATCAATAAGGTTACGAAAAAATATAGGGGGAAAAAAGATCAGGATTCTCTTTTAAGACAACAAAATGAGGTAAGGGAAATCCAAAACAAATACGGAGTAGGAATGACGGGAGGATGTCTTACATCATTAATTCAGATGCCTATATTCCTTGCTCTTTATAATGTTATACAAAATGTACCTGCCTATGTTCACAGAATTTATGACTATTATAGTCCTATTGCAAATGCAATAAAGGCAGATCCTGCTGCGGTGACGAAATTTCAGGACTTACAAAAATCTGAGGAATATGCAAGTCTTTTAACAAGAGTTACGTTTGATGCAGGTAATATTGACACGTTTATTGATGTACTTGCAAAGCTGCCTTCGGATGCATGGGACAAGCTTACTGGAATTTTTGCGGGAAATGCAGAAATTGTAAATGCAATAAACAATAATGCCGAGCATATAAGAAATTCATATAATTTCATTGGCGGCATAGATTTGTCAAAGGTCCCGGGCTTTGCGCTGACTGCTGCCTTTGCAATACCTGTACTTTCAACATTGTTTCAGTTTTTGAGCATGAAGGTTACGCCACAGCAGAAAAGTGATGATCCTGCACAGCAGGCTACAATGAAGACAATGAATTTTATGATGTACTTTTTCCCTATCATGTCATTCATTGTTTGCGTAAGTGTTCCGGCAGGTGTGGGACTTTATTGGGCGACAGGCTCTTTTATCAGCTTTTTAACTACGCTTTGCATCAATATTTATTTCAAGCATTGTGATATGGAAAGAATAGTTGAAAAATGTAAGGAAAAGGCTGCAATTAAAAATGAAAAGAGAAAAGCTGCGGGAAAGAAATCATTTATGGAAAGAATGCAGGAGGCTGCGTACGGACAAACGGAAGGTCAAAGCGCCCAGCCTGCTTCAAGAGTTGCTTCTACCAGCTTAAAAAATTATACGTCAAGTACGATGAGTAATAACGGAGAGGTAAAGAAATACAGAGAAGGAAGCCTTGCTGCAAAGGCAAATGTTATGCAGAGATATAACAACAATAATAATGATAGCAAATAATGTATTTCTTTTATGAATTATGGAGGAAAAAATAATGGAATATAAAGAATTTAAGGGTAAAACAGTTGATGAAGCCATAACTGCGGCATCAATGGAATTTGGAGTTGCAAGTACAGAGCTTGATTATGAGGTTGTTGAAAAAGGAACAAGCGGATTTTTGGGAATAGGCTCTAAGCCTGCGGTTATCAAGGCGAAAAAGAAGGAATCATTTGTTGATGACATATATGAATACTTAAATAATCTGTTCCGTGTCATGGATATTGAGGCGGAGGTCAATATAGATTATGATGAAGAAAATTCTAATATGAATATTGATGTTTCAGGTCCTAATATGGGAATTTTAATAGGAAAACGTGGACAGACATTAGATTCACTTCAATATCTTATAAGCCTGTATGTCAATAAAAAGAGTGAGTCCTATATAAGAGTTAAGCTTGATACGGAAAATTACCGTTCAAGAAGAAGGGACACCCTTGAAAATCTTGCTAAAAATATTGCATTTAAGGTTAAGAGAACAAGAAGGCCATTTACGCTTGAGCCTATGAATCCTTACGAGAGAAGAATTATACATTCTGCCCTTCAGAACGACAGATATGTTGCGACAAGAAGCGAAGGCGATGAGCCATACCGTAAGGTTGTTGTTTATCTTAAAAAACAGTAATTTGCATTTTTAAAGAGGTGTTTTAAATGACGGTTGGAATAGTCGGACTTGGACTTATCGGAGGCTCGTTTGCAAAAGCATTTTCAGATAATGATGAGCATAAATGTCTTGGCTTTGACATTGACAATGCGGTTATGAATGGTGCATATGAGCAAAAAATTATAGACGGTGAGCTTTCAGATGCTAATATTGGACAGTGCGACTTAATATTGGTTGCGCTTTATCCAAATGCCGCCATAGAGTATATTAGGAAAATGGCGCCGTATATTGATAAAAAAACCTTTGTTATTGACTGTTGTGGAATAAAGGGTGATGTGTGCAGACAATGCTTTCCTATCGCAAGGGAATACGGCTTTACCTTTGTGGGTGGACACCCAATGGCAGGACGACATTTTTCGGGCTTGGAATACAGCACAAAAACAATGTATGACGGTTCATCAATGGTGCTTGTTCCTGAAAATTTGGAGGATGAAGCTGTAATTAATAAGGCGAAGCAGCTTCTTTCCCCAATCAGGTTTGGCAAGTTTACCGTATGCTCCGCTGATAAGCATGACGCTATGATTGCATTTACGTCACAGATGGCGCACGTTGTTTCAAACGCCTATGTCAAAAGTCCTACCGCAAGGGAGCATGTAGGATTTTCTGCGGGAAGCTACAAGGATTTGACGAGAGTCGCATGGCTGAATGAGGACATGTGGACAGAGCTTTTCCTTGAAAATAAGGAACACCTTTTATATGAAATTGATGTATTTATAAAATCAATAAATGAATATAAAGAGGCAATGGAAAATAATGATGCGGCAAGGCTTCGTGAGCTTCTTGCATATGGTAAAAGGTGTAAGGAAGAAATTGACGGAATAAATTAACATATTTCAGGCAAATATGCGCAAACTATAATTTTGCAAAGTGAAATGCTGGAAATAAAAATAAAATCTTGACATTTTAAATTTGTAATTTTAAAATTAATACAGTTTTATAAAAACAAATGAATCATTTAACAGCTATGATGAGACGAGTAAGATAAAAACGGATTAACAGAGAGAATTTTTAAGCTGCTGAAAGAAAATTCAAATTACGCTTATCCCAAAACTACCTCGGAGCTGCTTATACAAAATATAAGCCGTTGATTACGTTATAATCTTAATGAAGTGCTGATGTGGATATGAAAGCCATTTCAGAACTAGGGTGGAACCGCGATATATCGTCCCTGGCATACAATGTATGCCGGGGACTTTTTAATAAGAGAGGAGAAAACGAAATGATTATTACTTTAAAGGATGGTTCTTCAAAGGAATATCAGCAGCCGATGTCAGTGATAGACATAGCCTCTGATATAAGTGAGGGACTTGCAAGGGTTGCATGTGCAGGCGAGGTTGACGGTGAGGTTGTCGACCTTAGAACCGTTATAGACAAGGATGTAAATTTAAACATTCTTACATTTAATGATGAAGCAGGAAAGAAAACATTTTGGCACACTGCAAGCCACATTCTTGCACAGGCTGTAAAGCATCTTTATCCCGATGCAAAATGTACAATAGGACCTGCGATTGACAATGGCTTTTACTATGATTTTGACATGCCGTCACTTACAAGGGAAGACCTTGACAAAATTGAGGCGGAAATGAAAAAGCTTGTAAAGCAGGGGGATGACATTACGTCATTTACGCTTCCAAGGGCAGAGGCGATAAAGCTTATGGAGGAAAAGGATGAGCCGTACAAGGTTGATCTTATCAATGACCTTCCGGAGGATGCCGTTATCAGCTTTTATACACAGGGAGATTTTACCGACCTTTGTGCAGGACCTCATATTATGAATACCAAGGCTGTAAAATATTTTAAGCTTACCTCGTCATCAGGCGCATATTGGAGAGGAAACTCAGATAATAAAATGCTTACAAGAATTTATGGAACTGCATATACAAAGAAGGCAGACCTTGAGGAAAGACTGGAATTTCTTGAAAACATTAAGCTTCGTGACCACAATAAGCTTGGACGTGAGCTTGAGCTTTTTACTACGGTTGACGTTATCGGTCAAGGACTTCCCCTTATCATGCCGAAGGGCGTTCAGGTTATTCAGACGCTCCAGAGATGGATTGAGGATGAGGAGGAAAAACGTGGATACATGAGAACAAAAACTCCTCTCATGGCAAAGAGTGATTTGTATAAAATATCAGGCCATTGGGATCATTATAAGGAAGGAATGTTTGTACTTGGAAATGAGGAAACGGACAAGGAGGTATACGCGCTTCGTCCTATGACATGTCCTTTCCAGTATTATGTTTATAAGGCAAGTCAAAAATCCTACCGTGACCTGCCATGCAGATATGGTGAAACCTCAACCCTTTTCAGAAATGAGGATTCAGGAGAAATGCACGGACTTACAAGAGTACGTCAGTTTACAATATCAGAGGGACATTTGATTGTAAGACCGGATCAGATGGTTTCCGAGTTTAAGGATTGTATTGCACTTGCACAGTACTGTCTTCAGACCTTGGGGGTTGAGGAGGATGTAACATACCATCTGTCGAAATGGGACCCTGACAATAGAGAAAAATATATCGGGGAGCCTGAGGTTTGGGAACAGACCGAACAGGATATCCGTAACATATTAAATGAGTTAAATATACCGTTTTCCGAGGAAGTAGGAGAAGCAGCATTTTATGGACCAAAGGTAGATATCAATGCAAAAAATGTTTACGGCAAGGAAGATACCATGATTACAATTCAGTGGGACGCACTTCTTGCTGAGCAATTTGACATGTACTATATTGATAAAAATGGCGAGAAAAAACGTCCATATATTATACACAGGACATCAATGGGCTGCTATGAGAGAACCCTTGCATGGCTGATTGAAAAATATGCAGGCGCATTTCCTACATGGCTGGCACCTGAGCAGGTACGTGTGCTCCCTATATCCGACAAGCACCATGAATATGCCGCTAAGATAGTCGATAAGCTGAAAAAAGCAGGTGTACGTGTTACTATGGATGCCCGCGCAGAAAAGATTGGTTACAAAATCAGGGAGGCAAGACTTCAGAAGCTTCCTTATATGCTTATCATTGGGGCAAATGAGGAGGAGTCAGAAACCGTATCTGTCAGAAAACGAGGTGAGGACGGTGACATGGGAAGCATGGATACCGATAAATTTATTTCAGATATTGTGAAGGAGATTGAGGACAAGGTTATAAGTTAAACATTTTTGACCTTGCCACTATACAACTTTCAGTATTTATGTTACAATCTTTTTGTTATTTATAAACTTTAGAGATGAAAGAGAGGTTTCAATTTATGAATTGTCCAAATTGTGGAGCAGAGTTACCAGAAGGCTCAACATGGTGTGCTGCTTGCGGAAATGCGGTTGATGCTCAGCAATCAGGGGGGAGTGTGAATGATACATTATTTTCATCATCACCTGCTAGTGTCGCAGCGCCTGCGAAAAAGAGCAATGTAGGAGCAATTATCGCAGTCGTAGCTGTTATCGCAGTTATTGCAGTTCTTGCTGTTGTTGTAATTTTGAAGGGCGGAAAGTACAACGGTACTTATGAAATTTCCGAGATTTCCGCTGGAGAAGCATCTTTCACAGCAGAACAGTTTGAAGCATTAACAGGACAGAAGCTTGATATGTCACTTACTGTTAAGGGAAGCAAGTGTACTATTTCAGCAGATATGGGAGTAGAGGGAAGCGGCTCTGCCAAGATTAAGATTAGTGGTAGTAGTGTTACCATTGAAGATGGCAGCCAGACAATTACTGGCACATATGACAGCAGTGAAAAGACCATTACCCTTAGTGCTGGGGGTACAGACATGGTGTTTAAGAAGAAGTAATTTATTTACACAAGCTGTACAAAAGTAGAAAAGCTGTCGCACTAAGAATATTTATATTATAAAAAGCGTTACGTCAAAGGTAAACGGAGGCGAGTTTTATTAAGTATAATTATTCTTAGTGTGACAGCTTTTTTTGTAGAAAATGCCATTATATATTGACATATGTTCCGATGTGTCAATGTGGCTTTCTTCTTTTATTCAGGTGCTTTAAAGAAGCAGCTTACAAAGCCGAATATAATACCGGCAGCAAGAAAATATATGCCGGATAAAAAGCTTTTTATTATTTCTGAAAAGTTAATCATAATATCATTGTTTCTATAAAATTTATCCAGCGTATTAGTAACCCATTCGATAATATTTCCGATATCGGCTGCCATAAGGATAACCATTGCAGTTATGAGAAGGCATGGGATAATTTTAAGAACGGGTATTTTTACAAAGGAAAGTAAAAAAATTCCGATGATGCCAATTATAATTCCATAAGGGATTCCCGTCCACATGCTTGATAATAGTCCCACATTTTTACATATTTTTATAAGACTGTACTGTATGTCAACCTCCTCGTGAAAATGGGAAAAATCCATTGCAGGTAAGAAAAGTCCCAAGGTTAAAAATATACATGACAGAAACCCCAAAATGGTGCTTGGGTTCAAAATGCGGGAATTATTTTTCGTTGAAATTGTATCATTGCCATATGGTACAGTAAAGCTGCTATTGCCGTGATTTTGATTATTATAGCCTTGGCTGTTGAGGCTCTGATTAGAAAAATCTTGACTGTTATAGCCCTGATTATTGTAGTTTTGGTTATTGAGGCTCTGATTGTCGTAACGCTGCATGTTATAATTTTGATTGTTATAACCTTGGTTGTTGAGGTTCTGATTAGAAAAATCTTGATTGTCATAGCCCTGATTATTGTAACTTTGGTTATTAAAGCCTTGGCTGTTGTAACTTAGACTATTATAGTTTTGGTTATTGAAGCCTTGGTTATTGAAATTTTGACTATTGTAGCTTTGATTGTTATTATCTGTATTTGTCATATTTAATTTTCCTTTTTCTCAAATAAAACTGATAAGGTATAAAGAGCAACTCCACAAATATATAAAATGGGACCTACTCCCCTGCCGCCTGTATAATTTGAACTTGATCCTATACTTTTTGCAAAATCGATTTGATTTTTAATATTGTTGTAAGCTTGTTCATACAGGTTATTTTTCCAAATCAGTATAAATATAATAATACTTATTATTATGGGAACACATTTTAAAATAGTACGTTTTACTTCTGAATTGCCAAATGACTTGAGAGGTCTTATATAGGAATCGGCAGACATAATAAGCATAAGCAATCCTGTTATAAGTATTATAATTCCCAAAATTAAAAAGCTTACTTTTCCAATATACATTTCCCCTGATTTATTTCCTAAGTCAAATATATTTGCTGATTTCTTCTGGTCAAAAAGCTGCTCCCAAAGCCATGTAGAAAAGGAGGAGAGGTAAAGTAAAATAGCGCCAATAAAAGCTAACAGCATACTTACGGACGATTTAAGGTTGTTTACAAATCCTGATAAATCGAAAAATGGTCCCGTAACGGCAGCAGGCTCAGCCTTCTTTTTTGGTGCTTTTAATTGCTCCTTCGTCAGTGTAATTACGGCAGGTTCCTCTATCGGTGCGCCGCACTCCATACAATAGTCCATGCCTTCTTTAATTTCTTTTCCACAATTCTTACACAGCATATATCAGCCTCCTAAATGGACAGTTTGTTTTTTAATAGCTACATGATACTCTTAAAAGCTATTTTACACTTATTTGAAAATATTTACAATATGCACAAACAAAAAATGGGCTGCCGAAAGTAGTTATAAGCTGTAAAAAACTTCTTAATTGTAGATGGAAGAAATATGTTGAAAAGAGATAACATATATGTGTATAATGATGATACTGAAGACATAAAAATGATAGAGGATATAACCTATGTAAAAGACGATGAACAGTGAATGGGGGATAGGTATGGTAACGCTTACATTTAAGTTTAAAGAGGATAGGGTGAGAGAGGCAGGGTATACGGTGGATGAACTGCTTACACCCATGAGGGAACACTCAATGAAGTATGGGATTGATGAGATTGACTATGGGGTATTTGCAAAGGATGGAATGAGTGCATTGGGGGCGATAGGAAAGTATATAGTAAATGTTCCCATGTGTTTTTTGGATTATATGAGTGAATGGACTCTGAATGTAGATGGTGATGAGGAAGATTGTATAGAAGAACTAAAAAAATCAATGGTTATAAGGGAAAAATACTCCAGAAAGGCATTACGTGCTTAGCAGAAAACAGATTACATTTGATATAGATACAAAAATTGCAGAGGCGATATTCGGACAAAGTTACCGTATGCTTTATTTTTATATTGAAAATATGCTGAAAGATAATGGTTTCAGACATATTCAGGGAAGTGTGTACCAAAGCATCGGTACTGTCAGTAACATCAGTGTAATTGTTCTCATGTCGGAATTAATACAGAACAAACCAGGAATTGAAAAGTGTATCAGGGATATACGTGTAACAGATATATCAAAGATAAATGATTTAAACTACTTGTTTGAATATGATGGTACAACTGGACTATATGCTGATAGGTCAAAGGTAACAACACGTTCAGACGAGGAAATGGAACGATAATTGCATATAATATATGAATATATTTATGGCAGTCAGATGGATAGAAATGCTTTGTGTCACAAACAAAAAATGGGCTGCCGAAACAGCCCATTTTTATTTCTTTATTAAGAAAGTTCTTCAAACTTGCTTATAAGTCAGTACGTAAAATCCTAATAGTTTGTCTTTTTAAGAAGCTGCATAACACGTGGAAATGCTGAGCAAACAATACCAATCATGGAAAGAATAGGTCCAAAGCCATGATTTACATGCCCTTTAACATCATCACCAATCCACTCCTTCATAAAATCAAGAGACTCCTTCTCACTCTCAATGATAGCTTTCAAATCGCCATTGAAAAATGCCAAAAACCAAAATAGAAGAACAAGTACCACTAAGCCAAGTCCAACATACTGCATATACTGGTTTTTATTAAGAATGGATTGTACAGCAGGAATATTGTCTTTTAATGCTTCTGCAACGAGCACAACACCACACAATATCATAATCAGGGCTGTTATTGTAAAGAAAGCAGTATCAAGACCAAACAAATTAAAATGTTCTTTTTCTGATTCACCATCGTATTTTACTTTTGCCGAATACCAGTTAAAAAATGGTGCTAAGGTGATAAACACGCCGCCAATAAGGGCCAAAAGCTTCATGCTGCCTGCCTGTCCCTTCAGGCTGTTTGCAAATCCGTTAAAATTAACTGCTGAACCACCCATTGGCTGCTGATAACCGCCCATTGGCTGACCGTAACCATTTATTGGCTGCTGATAACCGCCCATCGGCTGCTGGTAACCGCCCATCGGTTGACCCTGCTGATAGCCGCCCATCGGCTGACCTTGCTGATAACCACCCATTGGCTGACCCTGCTGATAACCACCCATCGGCTGACCCTGCTGATAGTCGCCCATTGGCTGACCTGGCTGAACAGGCTGCTGATAGCCGCCCATCGGCTGACCTGGCTGAACGGGCTGAGCGAAACCACCCATTGGCTGAACAGGTTGACTGCTGTTGCTTGTAGCAATCGGATTTCCACATGAAGGACATGTAGTCTGTCCATCCGGAATCTTTGCTCCGCACACTGTACAATTCATAATAAATCCTCCTAAAAGTTTAGTTTGCATTATATAAACATAATATCATAATAATGTTGTATCTTCAAGAAATTTGTGGAAGTTTAAAGGTTAGTTTAGCGACGATATGCTTACAAGATGCATGAGGTACTGTTTGTATTTGTTGAAATTCCAAATCAAAAAATTTTGTGCTGACAGAACATATTTATTTTTTGCACAGATTAGCGAATGTAATTCTTTTTGGAGAATGTCATTTCCGGAAACAGATGACTTTATAAGTGGGTCATTAAAGGAACGCCCATCACCATGAAGAAATTTTGAAAAAAAGCTTAAATCCTGCTGCGCCGCTGTAAAATCATTATGGTAGGCTTTTATTTCATAACCAATAATCATAAGCTTTCGGGTCATTTTTTTTAGTGCTTCCAGCATGGCTTTCACAGCAGCAGTATTTAATGAAGAAAAGTATTGATATAGGAAATGAAGCGCATTGTTATTATAGTTGTCCTTATAATTTGATAATAAGGCAATAAAACGGGAGCAGAGCTGGCTGGATAAACCAACAGCTATGCTGTAATCAAATTTTGGCAGCGTATCATAGTTAATGATAGGCTGATTGCTGATACATTCATCTACAAATTGGGTAATCGCTTCAACAGGCAGGGCGTCAATAAGCATTGCCTCAAATAATTCATATGCATCATGGTCAATATGCCAAAAAGGAATATCCATGCATGTACATGAATGATTTTTTATGTATTTTGAACGTGCCACATTTATTTTTTCCTGTTCACAGTCGATAAGAACAAGATTAAAGTAATTGGATAACAAAGAAATATCAATGTCACTGCACTGCCCGGCTCCCCAAATGGCAAGCGTAGGCTTGTCTGTTTTTTTGCAGGCGGACATATGGGGGTCAGCCGCAATGCTTTCCATTATATAGGAAGTAACAGACTGCCTGTACGTTGTCCATTCATTAAAATATATCGTTGTATTTTCATTTTCAAGTAAGCGTTCAAATATCATACACTGCTCCTGAATTGGTAATTTTGATGAACAGGGAACGGTAGCAAAGGGCAAAAAAAACACCGACCCCGCAGCTCTAAGTCTGCAAAACCGATGCTTTTAGGAGTGGGCCGCCGGGGGCTCGAACCCCGCACACCCTGATTAAGAGTCAGGTGCTCTACCAAATGAGCTAGCGGCCCGTATAAAATTGTGTACATTGTGTGTTCCCTAGAACAAAAAAGATTATATAACAACAATATTATAAATGCAAGTGTTTTTTACATTTTTTTTCATTCTGTCTTGTCAAGCATAAATTTTATTATAAGATGGCTTGAAAACTGCCTTTTTCACGTTATAGAAAAATCCTCTGATTTCCTATGGGTATATGCTTCAAGGACGTTTTGTTCTACAGGAGCTTTTGCAACGCCTACAGGAGTTGCCGCGATTATTATTACAGCAGGGATTACAGCAATTCCTATTACAAGCATTACATTTATTATTACAACAGTGCCTGTTTAGTATACATTTTAACTCCTGAATATTGCATATAAATGTATGAATATCGTGATTAAGGCTGCGGCAGCCATATAAAGAGGATTTAATTTTATATGATAAATTCTTTTTACCCATAAAGAAAAGGCTTCCTAATAGTATTATTACCTATTATATGCGGGTTATGTTACGGCGTGCATACCATACGGCATATCGGGTTTCCCATTTCAGAAAATCTTTTTTCATATTCGGTCATAATATTGCCTTCGCAAAGCTCGGAATGATGAAGGTCATAGGTTACATTTACAAGCTGCCAGCCGGAAAGCTTAATCTGCTCCAAGGAAAAATCAAAAAGCGCCCGATTGTCAGTTTTGAATGTTAGCCCTCCGTTTTTGGATAAAATGTTTACATACCTTTGTAAAAACTGTACGGAGGTAAGCCGCCTTTTCGCATGTCTGTCCTTCGGCCATGGGTCGGAAAAATTAAGGTAAATGTAATCTACCTCGGCAGTATCAAAAACAGCTTCGATATTTTCTGCGTCCATTCGTATAAACCTAAGATTTGGAAGCTTCTGCTCCTCCTGCTTTTCAATGGCGCGAATTAACACGCTTGAAAATTTTTCTATTCCTATATAATTTATGTCAGGGTTTAATTTTGCAAGCTCCATGATGAACTGCCCCTTCCCCATGCCGATTTCTATATGGATTGGATTTGTATTTCCGAAAAGCTCGTGCCACCTGCCCTTTGCTTCTTCCTCATTATGTATTACAAACTGATTTGCAGAGATGGCTTCCCTTGAGCCCTTCACGTTTCTTAATCTCATAATTTGTCGTTTCCCTCGTATTTTAAAGTAGTAGTGTTTATAGTCCCTCTCCAAGGACTGAGACACACGATTTGTAGCTACTGTGTTTGGTTCATGTTCCCTGCCGACGGTTGGTACGGGCAATATTTTAGCATTATATAAATGTTATTGCTAGAGTTTTTTCATGGCTAGGGGCTGTCAAATGTCAAAGGTTACCATTGACATTTATGTGATTGAGGGCTGTCATGGTAAATCTCATGAAATATTCCCTTGTTTTTTTTTGTATTTTATAGGATAATTAAGTAACTGTTGTCAATATTGATGTGCAATATAGGGGGATACTATGGATAATAATCGTAAGAATAATCTTAAAATAATAAAGAAAGCAAACAGGGAAATGCTGGATTATTTTAACGATAGCTTTATAACTGAGCTTGAAAATATCCAAAATCTTAAAACGCAGATTTTTGAGGTTGACGTTAAGATAGATGAGCTGGAGAAAACCAAGGATATTTATGCGTTTAAAACAAGCTCCAAGAAAAGTGCATTTACACCTGTTGTAACAGACGATGGTGGAAATATTAAAGGGAAAATAATTGATAATCAGATAAAGGATTTGGAGGAGGTAAGATCCTCCTTGGACATTAAAATCAGAATGCTTGACAGCTCCCTCAAGATATTAAAAAGGAGGCTTGAGCTTTTAAGCGGTGCGGACGAAGCCATTTCCGATTTGGTTTTTGAGCTTGGAGTAAATATTGACAGGGAGGACGCAGAGGATAATTTCGAGTTTACGAGAGAAGAAGGCAAAAAGGAAAATCATGGGTACAATATATTGATGCAGGACGCATTTGACAAAACCTTCTACTCCACCCTATTAGAAAGAAATGTTAAGGACAACGTCATTAACTTAAACCATAAGCTTGAAATGCTATCCTATCTGATAGGAACAGACACGGAACGGGCAAAGCTTACTATCAAGGATATTTTGGCGAAATCCCGTCAGATTGAGGAATCGGTAGACGATATAAATGAAAGGCTGAACAAAGGCTCAGAGATAACAAAAGCCATATGGGTGGAGCTGAATGATTTTATCGACAGGCAGAGGGAAAAAAACAGCGGGTGTGAGATTGAGTCAACCCTCGAATGTGCAGACCATGAGCTTACGCTGCCTCCTGTTTTTGCAATCAATTTATTCAGGCTGCTTGATATATTTTTTGACAACATAAATAAACATTCCGGGGCAAGCAAAATACAGTTTTCGGTTGAGGTAACGCCAAATGTGGTTAATGTAAAAATTAAGGATAACGGCATTGGAATTAACTCAGAATACATGACCTTAAGCCCATGGTATAGCAGTCTGCACCGGGCAAATGAAATCATATATCTTTTGGGAGGAAGGCTTAATATAACAGGGGAAGCCATGAACGGTACGGAGGTTACCTTCAGTTTCGCAATTGCCTAAATCAAGATAAAGATAAATATTGAAAGGAGTAATTCTGCCGAAGGCAATATTCGGCAGATAAAATATCATGAAAAATAAAATCGTAGAAATATTAGAAAAAAATATTGAAGGCATGTCAGCTTCTGAAATAACAAATCTGATAGAAATACCACCTAAGGCAGAGCTTGGAGATTTTGCTTTTCCATGCTTTTCACTTGCAAAGACAATGAGAAAGGCGCCTCAGATAATTGCGGAGGACATAAAAAATAAAATCGGCAGTCAGGAAATATTAGAAAAAATAGAAACACAAGGCGCATATATCAATTTTTTTGTAAAGAAGGATTTGTATATTAAAAGCATGGTTGAGGCTGCACTAGACAAAAATTTCGGCAGCTCAGAGGAAGGAAACGGAAAAGTAATTTGTATCGACTACTCCTCTCCTAACGTGGCGAAAAATTTTCATGTGGGACATCTTAGGACTACAATTATCGGAAATTCCCTATATAAAATATACAGCAAGCTTGGCTACAAGGTTGTGAGAATTAATCATCTTGGCGATTGGGGAACCCAGTTTGGAAAGCTTATCGTTGCATATAAGGCATGGGGCAATGAGGATGCCGTAAAGAAGGACGGCGTTGCCGAGCTTATGAGGCTTTACGTGAGGTTTCACGAGGAGGCTGACAAAAATCCTGCGCTTAATGATGAAGCAAGGGCATGGTTTAATAAAATGGAAAACGGAGATGAGGAGGCACTTAAAATTTGGCAATGGTTTAAGGATATAAGCCTTGTTGAATACAAGAGAACCTATGACCTCCTTGGCATGGATTTTGACTATTATCTCGGCGAGAGCTTTTACAGGGATAAAACCGAGGCTGTTGTAAATAAATTGAAATCTGCAAAGCTTCTTACCGAAAGTGATGGGGCTATGATTGTGAACCTTGATGCGTATAACATGGCGCCATGCCTCATACTGAAAAATGACGGCAGCTCCATATATGCAACAAGAGATTTGGCTGCCATCTTTTATCGCAAGGAAACCTATCAGTTTTGTAAGTGTCTTTACGTAACAGGACAGGAGCAGAAGCTTCATTTTGCACAGGTGTTTAAGGTTGTAGAATTGCTTGGCAATGAATGGGCAAAGGAGGAGCTTGTTCATATTCCATACGGACTTGTAAGCCTTGACGGGGCAAAGCTTTCCACAAGGAGCGGGAACATCATATATGCAGAGGATATTCTGCTTGAGGCAGTTTCTAAAATAAAGGAAATCATCGAGGAGAAAAATCCTGACTTGGAGGATAAAGAGGAAACGGCAAAGAAAATCGGTGTGGGTGCTGTTTTATTTAATGATTTATATAACCAAAGAATTAAGGACGTATCATTCAAATGGGAGAAGCTTCTTAATTTCGATGGGGAAACAGGACCATATGTACAATACACATATGCAAGGTGCGCAAGCATTATCCGTAAATTGGATAATTTCAGCCTAGACAATGAAATTGATTACAGCATATTAAATGACCCTGATGCACTGGCACTTTTAAAGGAAATATCAAAATTCCCTAAAATTGTCGCAGACGCTGCGGAAAAATATGAGCCGTCAGTAGTTGCAAGATTTGCAGTAAATGTTTCACAGGCATTTAATAAATTTTATAACTCCACGAGAATAAATGTGGCAGAAGAAAATGTGAAGCATGCCCGCGCAATTCTTGTATATATAACAAAGGAAACAATAAAGGAAGCAATGGGACTTCTTGGAATTGCGTGCCCTGAAAGAATGTAAAATAAAAGCATATGCTGTTATTTTTTGGTTGCTCCACAGGTCGTACACTTATATCCGTCGAATACCTTTTCATCATATGCTTTTTTGTCTACCATCCATTTTTCTTCGGTGACTGCTTCGTGGTGAATGGTGCCGACTTGAACCAACCCAGTGCTGTAGCTGGATCCTAATGTTGTAATCACCCCTGGTGTATAAAACGGGTCATCCTCCGGCATTGGCGGTCCACAACCTATGCAATGGTTTGGTCCTTCTCCTGATGCCGTGATATCTTTTTCACAATAAGTGCAGAAGTAATGTCCTTCATAAATCGGTTCATCATACGCTTCTTTGTATACAGTTACATAATGTCCCCCTTCATCATGGTGGATGGTCTGATACTGAGCCTCCTATGTATGCTGGTGCGTACTGTCGCCATTACCATTTCCCTGATTTCCGCCTGCCTGTTCCGTTGTACTCGGTGTCTGCGAAGGGTTATTGGAGGATGCGTTTCCTGTGGCTTGTGTCGGTTGCGTTGTGTTATTGTTGGTCGTACTTCCTGTTGCTTGAGATGTAGTATTGTTGGTCGTGCTTCCTGCTGATTGAGATGTGTTATTGTTGGTCGCATTATTTCCAGTGGCTTGAGATGTATTATTGTTGGTTGTACTTTCTGCTGTTTGTGACGTATTATTGTCAGTTGTATTGTTATCGTTCGTAGCTTCTGCCGTTTGTACTGTCAGAAAAGCGTGATTACCAGCGATACTTCCTGTCATATGTGCTATGTATGATGCGTTATTATTGGTCGTACTTTCTGCTGATTGAGATGTACTGTTGTTAGTCGTGTTTCCTGTTGATTGAGACGTATTATTGTTTTGTGTCTGTGTCTCCGAAAGGTTGTTCTCTTGAAGTTCCTCTCTGATTGGATCGTCTTCTTTCTCGTAACGATTGTAATAGTATAGTAATTCGTCCGACTCGCTCGATGTAATATAAATAAGCCATATTTTGTCGTCGCTTTGAAAGACAACTGCGGCTGTCGATCTATCCGTTAAATCCCATTCATAATATAACATTCCAGAGCCTGTTACACGAGTAGGCCCTCCTATTTCCTTAGTAAGGCTTGCCAGTCCATAATTCTTATTAACAGTTTCAAAATACTCCCTTGTTGCTGGTATTACATCCGAAGTATCAGAAGCTTCGTCCGTGTCAACAGCCTCAACAGTACCAATCGCTTCATCAATATCAGAAGCCTCGTTGGTATTGCTAACCTCCGAGCTGTTTTCTCCTGTATTTGAACTAGCAACCGTACAAGATGATAGGAACATCATAAAAATAAGCATGATTGCAGGAATAATTTTATTATTTCTCATTTGCTGACACCTCCGTTTTATCATGTAACAGCCAAGGGTAAAACTATGCTTTTGCAGGCAGACGTTATACAATAACGCTTATATCATCAATCAATTTAACCGTTACTTCTGTATATTATCAGTTAGTAAAACGGCTTCTTCCGTATATAATTGACCATTTTCTTCTACAAATATTTCTCTGGTTTTTAAAGATGCCTCTGTAATCGTATAATGAGGCGTATAATTAGTTTTCATATAAACACCTTCTTCAATTACTGTATCGACAATCAAAGATTGGTGATGCACTATTTGCGATGTACTTTCACAAAGTATAATATGCGTTTACACTTATTATACCATATCGCATATTTTTATCAACTTTTTTGACGAATGTCTGCCCTTTCCTTTATCTGTTTTTTCTACAAAAACTTTATTTTAACAACGAATGCTTGCATATTGTCAAAGAAAATTTTTGTATAGTGCCATCATAATGGGACTGTCGTACTAAGCGGGTGCGACAGCTTTTGCTGTTGCTCCCTCAAGGGGCATATCCTCATTATATTCCCTGATTTTTGAAACATACCACTTCTTAAACTGTCATGCACTGCTTCTGATAGGCTTCATATACAAGTTCCTCATTATAATCAGGGGCAAAATTCTCAGCGGCTTTACACATTTCTGATATAACGGCAAAGTCCTCCTCACGCTCCATCTTCATATGTAATTCTGCATCATATTCAAATATACTCATACTGGCTGTAGCTCCTTTTCCAATTCAAGCACCTGCTCCAACGTAAGATTAGAATACAGTGCGATTTCCTCCAAAGACAGCTTTCCTGCGTATATCATTCTTAAAGCAGACTGTTTATTTCCTTGTTCTATGCCTTGTTTTATGCCCTGTTCTATGCCTTGCTCCATGCCTCGTTCTATGCCTTGCTCTATGCCCTCTGCACGTCCATCCTCAAAAGCCTCCGCGCGTTCCAACTTCATATGTAATTCCGCATCATATTCAAATATACTCATGCTCACTACCTCCGCCTTGTTTTGCAAAAGAAATTCCTTTAATATTCCTTCGTTGATACATTCATCAACAGCTTTTGGCACAGCTTCCTCAAGGGACATATCCTTATTATATTCTCTGATTTTCGAAACATACTGCATATACTGGAACAGGTCAGGGCATTTCTCCACTAACGCACTGTTGTAACCCTCATTGATATTAAGCTGTGTTACGATAAGCTCAAGGCTTACTTTTTCCGTCTTTGTCATATATGCATCCGACAGCCTGTATTCCTTACATTCAGGCTGTGGCTCGCTTCCGTTGTAAAATACGATAAATTTAGGTGTTGGAAGCTTAATTAATTTCCTTGAATAAATATTATCATATATCGTAAGCTTTTCAAATACCCTTGAAACATACCTCAAATATCGAAACGGCATGTTTGGATTTACCGTTGACTGCTGCTCGTACATATCAAGGGTAAAATCTATGACGCAGGCAACGTCATTTTTACAGCTCATATAAATGGCATTTTCAAGCGTGACAATCTCTAAATCGTCAGGGTTATCGTAGTTTGTTCCGTTTACGCCGTTGTAAAGTGCAAGCAGTTTTCTCTTATCTCTTAGGAGCATACGGAATACCGTATCTCTGTATTCCCATATCACAGCCTGCACGCCTGTAAGCTCCTGCCACTGCTCCCATGTAAGCAGCTTTTGCTTCATGTCTTGTTCCGATTTCACATTATTTTTCATTTGGTTTTCTCCTTTAACTAAGTGCCGCAGGAGGTTATCCAAATCTGTCTT
Organism: Clostridium sp.; assembly: GCA_023664385.1. GTDB lineage: Bacteria > Bacillota > Clostridia > Lachnospirales > Lachnospiraceae > Coprococcus_C. Next base: position 19,196 of record JAMPFU010000043.1, read on the forward strand.
ACTAGAGTTATTCTTGTAGTAAAATTCCGTTTGTATTGGAATTTCATCCGTACTGGAATTATTCTTGTATCAAAATTCCGTTCATGCTAGAATTTCACTTGCACCAAATTTCGTCTGTACAACAAATTCATTCGCACTGAAATACCTCTCATACCGAAATTTTGCTCGTGTCACAAACTCTCCAGTAAAACATCTGCATACTTTATCCTTCTCAAATACGGACAACCTCTCTGCTTAAATTGTAATGTAATGAACTCAAAGCATCGAAGTTCCGAAATTTTCTGATTTTTTGATGAGGCATCTGCCCCGAAACAGAATGGAAAGATTTATGCTTTAAAAAAATGATAACACAACCCTATATATAATGCAATATATTTTTATACATATATTAAATATTAAAAAACACATCAAAAACAAACCAAAAAATAATCAATCATATGTTGAAACAAGTGATATATTACAAACATAACTAGCCAAATAGAAAAATTGAAATGGTAGACGATAAAACTGGCATATTCTTTAAGCTTGTGCAATGCAATAACTAGGGAGGAATTAAAGCGATGGTATAATGAAACTGATATACCTTCATAGGTGTATGTAACATGATAACTAGAGAAACTAAAGTGAAAGTAAAACAGAATAACAAACGCTATGTTTGCATTTTATTTCTTATATTGTATTTTCTTTTATTAAAATACAATATGTAGTGGTTGTCGCATTGAGTTATCCACAATTGGAACGCTTAGAACCACAAAGTTATCCACAAAAGTGTGAATAACTTTGTGGATTGTTGGTATGTTTCACGTGAAACATATTTCCCTGTGAAACGGGCGATTGTCCTTTTAAAGTGTCTTTGCTTTTATTATACAAAAGTAAATTTTATTATTTTATAAAGTATTCACAGATTTTATAAAAAGCAAAACCGTGTTCTATAATAGATTTTGGTACTTATAAAATCAGGGCTTTATATCCAAATTGCATGAAATAATAAATGTCAAAACATTTATACATTTTTATAACAAAAAATAGTTGCAATAACAATTGTTTGATTTTTGTTGTAGAGCTTAATGGCAAGTGCAATTTTATATGTTATTTGGCACTTGTTTTCCTGTTGTGTGGCTTGCATGTATTTTGTTTTTTGCTATATGTGTTGTCATATGCTACAAAAATTTAATTATTTTATATATTATTGTTTCACACACATTTTTGTTGTGAAAAGTGCAAGCCTTCTAACCTTGCTATAGGTGTTGTACTCTGCTCCAATAAGTTTAAATTTATGTAGGCAATATACAATTGCCTGAACTTGTTTTTGTTGTAGAGGCTAAAGTCCATGTAGTATTGTCTTGCATAGAATTTATTTGTCTGTTGTAAGCTTGTGCCTTTGAAAGATTATTATGATTTTTCGAGATATATAATCATTTTCGATATTTAAGAATAATAAAGACAACATGTTCTAATTTTTACAAATTTCGTATATTTCTAGCTTTTTGAAACAAAATACCTTTTTAAATAATATGTTTCACGTGAAACATATACGATAAAACGGAATTATATATAATAAAACCGTACTTTAGTTTCTGCTTTTATGATATATTTATTGATTGCATATATGCAAAAGTTTTGTTCCTTAATTTGAAAATCGCTCTCTATCCTTACGTTTTGTTTAAATTGTTTCACGTGAAACACATATAAACATATGAGAAACCTTCATATGTGTAATAGAAGCTGGATTTGTTTTCGGACAATCTAATATTTTAATATGCTGATTTTTTACTTTATAAGAAAGTTCTCCGAACTTCCTTATAAGGCAGGATTAAAAATCCTGCTAGGATTCGTCCAAAGTGCCATTAAAGTTATGGTAGCATAAAGAGTGCCGAAGGCACTTTGTTCTGCATAGTATTAAAAACAAGTTCTTATACGTTTGTTTTTCTTTAAAATGTTTCACGTGAAACATATACAAATTACATGGTTATTTCTGCATATGTAGTATTATAAAAATGCAATTTTCCTTGTCCACGTTGCCTAAAATTCATTTTTGATTCTCTTGATTTATAATTGTTAAAAGATAATAGTTAGGTAGCTTTATCTTAAAATGTTTCACGTGAAACATACATAATCGATAGGTACACATATTTTATCTTTGGAATAATCTTTAAACCGTTCTATTAATATTTCCTATATATCAAGAATGACAAAGATGGATATTACCACCAACATATATGAAAGAATTATGACAGTAAAACATTGAAGCCATCCATCGATAATGTTCAAGGAATTGTAAATGGGCGAAGCTTGTTAAATATTACTTGCTCAAAATCTGATGGTAAAGTTCAAAGAACTGTAAGAGTGAGAAG
>JAMPFU010000044.1 GCA_023664385.1 Clostridium sp.
AGCGAAAGCGTGTTTTTTGTTACTGTATCATCTAATCCGTACAAGGCAATTCAAGCAGCAAAATATACAAATGAGGTTACGCACATATAGCAGTCTATACCGCCTGCAAGTGCGACAGCCCCTTCTTAGTGCGATGGCAAAAATTTTAATGATGATACCCTTCCATTCTTTTTGTATAATCGTCAAGCTTGGCTTTCAGTCTTTGGTAATCCTTATCCTTTAGCTCCCCTTTTTCTTTTAGCTCGGACAGCTTAAGCTCGGCATCCTTCCTTGCCTTAATCGCCAAATCCTTGTAATTATTTTCAAGGTTAATCTGTATATCATTCAATAATGCTTCAACTTCCCTGCGTGCCTGCTTTGCATTTTTGTCAAACATATAAAGTCTCCTTGCTATTAAATACTAATTTCCATAAAAATTAAATTTCATTCCATGCTTTTCTCCGTAAGCGGTATATACCTCAATAATGGTATCACTTTTTTCCCTATCATTTGTCAGTACATTGTCACGGTAAATATTTAAAATTACAATTGTGCTATTTTTCGTATCGACCACAAATCTAAAGCGCAGCTCCACTGTATTTCCCCCTGAGATACAGGTACCCGAAAAATCCACATAATCCTTTCCCTCCTGTTCGGTAGGAATTAACGTCCATTTTTCATTGACACAATATTCCTCCAGCACCTCTCCAAGCTCTACATCAGGCGCAAATGTAAGGGAGCAACCTTTTACATAGTTTATCTTTGTCTCAGGCAGTATAGCCGCTTCGCCGCCAAGATTGGCAAAATTGATTGCTATTACCGAAATTAAAATTGTCACTGCAACTGCAATCCATTTTTCCATCTGACCTTCCATTTTATTGGCATGAAAAAATTTTGCCATGACTACGACAGCGATAAAGCCTGTTACGCCGCCGCCAAAGTGCCCAAAATTATCCACATGCATATTTCTTGCCATTACGGCGTCAATCACAACATAAATGATAACGGAAACGGCTGTTATAAACGCCGCATTGTTTCTTGTTATACTGCTTCTTGCAAGATAAAAATTAGAAATATATACATAAGCTGCCATAATTCCAAATATGGCGCCTGACGCACCAATTGAAAAATGGAGACGGTCAGGGTCTATCAAATGAAAACCGAATACTGATAACGCACCTGAGCCTATGCCTGACAGAAAATATATGATTATCATTTTCAATGAGCCGATATATTTTTCAACATCATGTCCAAACAGCCACAGGGAAATCATGTTCATAAGCAGATGTTCAAAATTAAGGTGCAAAAACATACTGGAAAGAAGCCGTCCGTACTCTCCCATCTCCACTACATATTCATAGTTTGCGCCGCCGGTTCTTGAAACATTATTCTTTGTGACACATGCCACAAAAACAATAACATTGATAACGATAAGAAAAATTGTGCATATAGGCAGGGTTTCCCAAACACTCCTGTGATAAACTTTATATGTATTGTCAATATCCTGATTGCTGCTTTCAAACTCCTCCATACATCCTCCTGCATTATGAACAAAGTGCCTTCGGCACTCTTTATGCTGCCACAACTTTAATGGCACTTTGGGCGAATCCCAGCAGGATTTTTAATCCTGCCTTATAAGGAAGTTCGGAGAACTTTCTTATAAAAGAACAAAATCTGCTGCAAAACCACATATGGGCAATAATATGTTTTGTTCAAGACTATACACCTTAATATAACAGAAATCCTAGGAAATGGAAAGAAAATTTTACAGCGGCAGGGTTAAGCATTGCAAACAACCCATTTATTTGTTAGAATAACCAACGAAATCATTATTTGCAAGGGAGGAAGCTGCCATGCTTCTTGCGTGTCAGAACATAAGTAAAGCCTACGGTACAAATCAGATTTTATCTGACGTATCATTTCATATAGAAGCGAGAGAAAAAATAGCCATCGTTGGAATAAACGGATGTGGAAAAACCACGCTGCTTAAAATTATCATGGGTGAGGAAGCCGCAGATAATGGTCAGGTTGTTATCTCAAAGGAGACAACCATTGGCTATCTCTCCCAGCATCAGGACATTTCCTTTGACAATACCGTATACGATGAAATGCTTGAAACGAAAAAATATATTATTGACATGGAAGCAAAGCTGCGAAACCTTGAGCATGACATGAAGGAATATGAGGGCGACAGGCTTGCGCAGATTATGAATACCTACAACAAGGTACAGTCGGAATATGACAGGCTGAACGGATATGCCTACAAAAGCGAGATAACCGGTGTATTAAAGGGACTTGGATTTTCAGAGGCAGATTACAAGAGACATATCAGCACCCTTTCAGGGGGACAAAAGATGCGGATTGCCCTCGGCAGACTCCTTCTTACAAAGCCTGATATTATAATACTTGACGAGCCTACCAATCATCTTGATATGCTCTCAACTGCATGGCTTGAGACATTTCTTTCGGCATATGACGGAAGTGTGATTATCGTAAGCCATGACAGATATTTCATTGATAAAATTGCAACAAAGCTTGTTGAGATAGATAATACAAAAGCAACCATTTATCATGGAAACTACTCCTACTATGCAAAAAAGCGTGCCGAGATAAGAGCCTCCCTTATGAAGGCTTACCTAAATCAGCAGCAGGAAATCAAGCATCAGGAGGAAGTTATAACAAAGCTCAAGCAGTTCAACAGGGAAAAATCCATAAAGCGTGCCGAGAGCAGGGAAAAAATGCTTGCCAAAATAGATGTTTTGGAAAAGCCTGTGGAGGTTGCCTCGGAAATGCGCCTTGCCCTTACCCCGTCTGTTGAAAGTGGAAATGACGTCCTTACAATAAGGGAGCTTTCAAAATCCTTTGGCAGCCACAATTTATTTTCAGCTCTTGACTTGGATATAAAGAGAGGGGAACGGGTTTCCCTTATCGGTGGAAACGGAACAGGCAAAACAACAATACTGAAAATAATAAACCGTGTCGTACCCAAAGATACAGGAACCGTGACGCTCGGCTCCCGTGTTCGCATCGGCTACTACGACCAGGAGCATCAGGTTTTGTCACTTCACAAAACGATATTTGAGGAAATATCCGATGCGTACCCTGACATGAACAATACAAAAATAAGAAATGTTCTCGCTGCATTTTTATTTACAGGCGAGGATGTCTTTAAAAAAATTGGAGATTTAAGCGGAGGCGAGCGGGGACGTGTTTCCCTTGCAAAGCTTATGCTTTCCCCTGCAAATTTTCTTATACTTGACGAGCCTACAAACCACCTTGATATACAATCCAAGGAAATACTTGAGGAAGCCCTGAAAAGCTATACGGGAACAGTGCTTGTGGTAAGCCATGACAGATATTTTATCAATTCCGTTTCAACAAGAATTATTGAGCTGAAGGACAAAAGGCTTTACTCCTTTATCGGCGACTATGATTATTATGAAGCACATAGGGATATCGTTTACGGTTCGTCCCAAAAAAATGATACTGCAGCAAAGAGCAATATGACACAAACGCCTTCCATGAAAACGGCATTTACGGCAATTACGGATGGTGCCATGTCAGAGACAAAAGGCGCATCCTCCTCCAAAGAAGAATACCTGAAAAACAAGGAGGAGCAGGCTCGTATCAGAAAGCTTGCGAATGACCTGAAAAAGACGGAAGCAAAAATTGAAGAATTGGAACATGCAATATCTGATATTGACAGCGAAATTAATAATCCTGAAAATGCCACAAATTCCTTTAAGCTTGGGGAGCTTTCCTCCCAAAGGGAAAAAATAGACAGCGAGCTTATGGAATTATATGAAAAATGGGAGACGCTTAGCAATGAGTAAACATATTTGCTAAACATCTCCCTGAAACATAAGCGTAAGTATCATTTGTGCTGTTTCGACCATGTTTGTGCTGTTGTCCATGCTGCACTTTTGAATGTAACGGAATGCCTCCTCCTCAGATAAATGATTTCTTTCCATAAGGAGGTATTTTGCATTGCTTATATAATTTTCTTCCTGCCATGTCCGCTTGACGGGTTTTTTATTTTTCTTATATCTTCTCTCAACCTGCCTTAGCACCATATCAACGGTACTTATCAGATCACCTAATTTAAGGGGCGTTGAAAGGGACAGTATTCCCGTCCCTGCCGCCGCAACCGCAACCTGTGAGCCAATAAGCACAAGCTCAAAGTTTTTCGGCAGACTTTCCTTTAAATCAAGATAAAACATATCGCTTAATTTGTATGCACTTAAAACCACCCCTGCATCCATGTTTCCCACTGCCTGTAATGTCATGGCGGCAGTTGAATAGGCAAACACCTCGTCATAGCCATGGTTATTCAGTATTCTCTGTATTTTTTTTGCTTCCTCAAGCTTTGGCAGGACTACAATAATTGAACTCATACGGCTGCCTCCGCTTTATTATATGCGATATAAATATTTTGCTATTTCCCAATCGGAAACCTGCTCCAAGTAGCCTCTCCATTCCGTCCTTTTTGCCTTGATGTATTTTTTTACAAGGTTCTCTCCGATTACATCCGTTACAAGGCTTTCGTTTTTTAACGCCTTTATTGCCTCACCTAGATTTTCGGGCAGGGACACAATTCCTTTTGCTTCTTTTTCCTCCTCACTGAGCTTCCTGATGTCCTCAACAAGCTCATCCGGTGCAGCTAAATGATTTTTTATTCCATCCATTCCTGCGGCGATACAAAGCGCAAAAACAAGATACGGATTTGCCGCTGAATCAGGACTTCTAAGCTCAAGCCATGCCCCGCCGTCAGCCATGCTTCCCACATGAATCAGGGCATTTCTCTGTTTTCTCGACCACGTAACCTCAGACGGTGCCTCAAAGCCCGGCACAAGTCTCTTGTAGGAATTGACAAGAGGATTGAACATTGCCGTCATGCCCTGAATATGACTTAAAATTCCTGCCATAAAGGACCTTCCAACGTCGCTGAGATTACCGTTTTCATCGGAAAATACATTTTGTCCATCCTTCATAAGCCTCATTTTCAGGTGCATGCCTGAGCCGTTTTCGTCCATGCGCGGCTTCGGCATAAATGTAGCGTGCAGTCCATATTTTTTTGCAATTGTGCCAACAGCAGTTTTAAAGGTCATTATCTTATCCGCAGTTGCAAGCGCATTTTCATAGGTAAAATCTATTTCATGCTGTGCCGGTGCAATTTCATGGTGGGAGGAGGTTATGACATATCCCATTTCCTCCATGGAAAGAATGATATCCCTCCTTGTATTTTCTCCCAAATCAATCGGGGAGGTATCAAGGTAGCCTGCTTTTTCATGGGTGAGGGTGGTAGGAAGTCCATTTTCATCTGCATGGAATAAAAAGAATTCACACTCAGGATTTATGAGAAGATTGTAGCCCTCCTCCTGTGCTTTCAGTGCAACCCTTTTTAATATATATCTTGAGTTTGCCTCATACTCCGTTCCATCCTCATTGATAACGTCACAGATAAACCTTGCAACCTTTCCCTGCTGTGGTCTCCACGGAAGAATTGAAAATGTATCAAGGTCAGGTCTTAAATAAAGGGGGATTTCCTCCGACTGGGCAAAGCCCGCAATTGACGCAAGGTCAACCATACATTTATTATCCATTGCGCTTATAACCCTCGTTGCAGGTATGGCAAGATTTTTCAGGTTACCGTACATATCAGTAAACTGAAGCCTGATAAACTGAACGTCCTCCTCATCTATAAGCTGCATTATGTGAGCCTTACTGTAATTACTCATATTCTCCTCCTTCTTTCCATGTCAGTTCAGAATATACTCTGAACTGACCATTTACGTTATCGATATATTAAAATTTTTTATGTTATTATGGTTCCCGTCTTTCCCATATATCCTTCATATGCCTTATCTATCTTCGTGATAACTGCCCTTCTTCCCGCTCTCTTTTCAACAAAGGAAACTGACGCCTGCATCTTTGGAAGCATTGTATCTTCCTCAAATTCTCCGCCTTCAATATACGTTTTTGCATCTGCAAGGGAGGCAGCCTCAAGCATGAGTTCCTCCTCCGTCCCATAGTTTACAAAAACATGTTCAACGCTTGTCAGTATAAGCAGCTCGTCTGCATCAAGCTCCTCTGCCATGATGCCGCAGGCATAATCCTTTTCTATCACTGCGCTTGCTCCCTTTAGCGCTGTTCTTTGCTCAAGGACAGGGATTCCCCCGCCTCCACAGGCTATTACGATATGTCCAGCTTCAAGGAGGGTTTTTATTGAATCAAGCTCTATTATTTTGCAGGGCTTCGGCGCTGCTACAATTCTTCTGTAGGTATCTCCCTCTTTTACAACAAAGTTACCCTTTTCCTCCTCAACTGCTGCCTCCTCCTCAGACAACTCTCTGCCGATTTTTTTAATGGGCTGTGAAAATGCATCGTCATACGGATCAACTACAACCTGCGTAATCACAGTACATACAGGCTTATAGATGCCCTCCTTGAGAAGCTCCGCCCTTATGGCATTCTGTAAATCAAAGCCAATGTAGCCCTGACTCATGGCAGAGCATACAGACATAGGGGCACATGTATATTCGGGATGCACCTTTCCAAATTCATTCATAGCCGTATGTATCATGCCAATCTGCGGTGCATTTCCATGTGTTATTACAAGCTCTGCCCCCTCCTTGACAAGGCTTACAATTTTCTTAGCCGTGCTTTTTACTGCTGTCTGCTGTTCGGGAAGGGTTGTACCCATGGCTCTGTGTCCAAGAGCAATCACCACTTTCTTTTTTTCCATGTTAAATCCCTTTCTTTGAAATATGTGTCACATGTCTTATTTATATTGCAGCTATATCAATGAGACTAAGCTTATCTGCTGATATTTGGGAAGGTACAGCCGTACCCTCTGAAGCCATACCTTGACATACATTTTCAAGGCTCGTAATAAGCGCTCTCGCAGTATCCATTGCAGTTATTACATTTACGCCTGTCTCTATTGCACTTCTCCTTATGAGAAATCCGTCACCGGAGTGTTCTACGCCCTGAGGCGGAATGTCTATTACAAGGTCTATTTTGTGACCTAAAATAAGATCCATAAGGTTCGGGGAATCCTGCTCTATTTTGTTTGTCCTGTATGCCTTTACCCCTGCCTCGTTAAGTGCCCTTGCAGTTCCTCTTGTTGCATATATTTTATAGCCTATAGCAGCAAATCTTCTGCCGATTTCAACAGCAGCTTCCTTCTCCTCATCACGCACTGTCATTATCATGTTCCTGTATTTCGGAAGATTGATTCCTGCACCTAAAAATGCCTTGTATAACGCCTCGTTAAAATCCTTTGATATGCCAAGACATTCGCCTGTAGACTTCATTTCAGGTCCTAAGCTTATATCAGCGCCCCTTATTTTTTCAAAGGAGAATACCGGCATCTTGATTGCATAGTATTCTGCCTCAGGCTGTAAGCCCGGTGTATAACCCATATCTTTTAAATTGTAGCCCATTATGGCTTTTGCCGCAAGTAAAACAATCGGAATACCCGTAACCTTACTTATGTACGGTACGGTACGGCTGGAGCGCGGGTTTACCTCGATGACATACACGTCATTTTCACACACAATAAACTGTATGTTTATCATTCCGATAACATGCAGCGCTTTTGCAAGCTTCCTCGTATATTCCTCTATTTTTTCCTTTGCGCTGTCACTTATTGTCCTTGCAGGATAAACGGAAATACTATCGCCTGAATGTATGCCTGCTCTTTCAATATGCTCCATAATTCCCGGAATGACGATATCCTCGCCGTCGCATACGGCGTCAACCTCTATTTCCTTTCCCACAAGGTATTTATCCACAAGGATAGGATGCTCCTGCGCAATCTGATTTATTATGCCGATATACTGCTCAACGTCCTCATCATTTATCGCTATCTGCATTCCCTGACCGCCAAGCACATATGATGGTCTTACAAGAACAGGATAACCAAGCTCTGCGGCTGCCTGTTTTGCCTCCTCGGCTGTAAATACCGTTCTTCCCTTAGGTCTTTTTATATGGCACTTCTCAAGTATCTCATCAAAAAGCTCCCTGTCCTCCGCTGCGTCAACATTTTCCGCAGAAGTGCCAAGTATCGGAACGCCCATACTAATCAGCGCCTCCGTAAGCTTTATTGCAGTCTGACCACCAAACTGTACGACCGCCCCGTCAGGCTTTTCCACATTCACGATATTTTCAACATCCTCAGGCGTGAGAGGTTCAAAATAAAGCTTATGGGCTATGTCAAAATCCGTACTTACGGTTTCGGGATTGTTGTTTACGATGATTGTCTCGTAGCCCTCCTCAGCAAACGCCCATGTGCAGTGCACGCTGCAAAAGTCAAATTCGATTCCCTGTCCGATACGGATAGGACCGGAGCCAAGCACAAGCACCTTTTTGTTGTCTGTTGCCACTGCCTCATTTTCACCACTGTAAACGGAATAATAATAAGGGGTTGCAGCCTCAAATTCTGCCGCACAGGTGTCAACCATTTTGTAAACAGCAGTTATGTTGTACTCCTTCCGCAGCTCCTTAACATACTCCTCAGTCTTGCCGTTAAACCTTGCGATAATGTAATCAGGAAACTCCATTCTTTTTGCCTCACGCAGAAGCGCCTCGTCAAGCTCCTTTGTTTTAAGCTTGAATTCCATGTCGGTAAGGTTTGCTATTTTATCTATAAACCATTTGTCTATTTTTGTTATCTCATTTATCTCCTCGGCAGTGATGCCCATGCGGAATGCCTGTGCAATTCTCCACAGTCTCATATCGTCAACAACTTTTAGTGCTTTTTTCATTTCATCTCGTGAAAGCTCCGAGAAATCATAGGAAATCAGACTGTCCACATGCTGTTCCAAAGAGCGTATCGCTTTCATAAGCGCACCCTCAAAATTATCGCATATGCTCATAACCTCCCCTGTTGCCTTCATTTGGGTTGTGAGCGTTCTCTTTGCGCTGATAAATTTATCAAATGGAAGTCTCGGAATTTTTACGACTACATAATCAAGCATAGGCTCAAAGCAGGCATAGGTTTTCTTTGTGATTGCATTTTTTATCTCGTCAAGGGTGTAGCCAAGGGCAATTTTTGCCGCAACCTTTGCAATCGGATAGCCCGTTGCTTTACTTGCAAGCGCAGATGACCTTGAAACTCTCGGATTGACCTCTATGACGCAATACTCAAAGCTTTTGGGATTAAGGGCATACTGCACGTTGCAGCCTCCTGTTATGCCAAGCTCCGTAATAATGTTAAGTGCCGAGGTACGGAGCATCTGATACTCCTTATCCCCAAGCGTCTGCGAAGGGGCAACAACGATGCTGTCTCCTGTGTGAACGCCCACAGGGTCAATATTTTCCATGTTGCAGACGGTGATACAGTTTCCTGCACTGTCACGCATAACCTCATATTCGATTTCCTTCCAGCCGGCAATACACCGTTCCACAAGCACCTCGCCAACCCTTGAAAGCCTCAATCCATTTTCAAGAATTTCCATAAGCTGCTCCTGATTATAGGCAATACCACCTCCGCTTCCTCCCAGCGTATAGGCAGGGCGAAGTACCACAGGGTAACCGATGGTATTCGTAAATGCAATACCGTCCTCAACATTTTTTACAACTAACGATGCAGCGATTGGCTCGCCGATTTTTTCCATGGTGTCCTTAAATGCCTGTCTGTCCTCAGCTCTTTTTATTGTAAGGGCAGTTGTGCCAATCAGCCTTACATTATGCTCCTTTAAAAAGCCGCTCTCGTCAAGCTCCATTGCAAGGTTAAGACCTGCCTGCCCTCCAAGCGTAGGCAGGATGCTGTCAGGCTTTTCTTTCAGTATAATCTGCTCCACAACCGATGCAGTAAGAGGCTCAATGTAAACTCTGTCGGCTATATTTTTATCCGTCATGATTGTTGCAGGATTCGAGTTAAGAAGCACAACCTCAATGCCCTCCTCCTTGAGCGAACGGCATGCCTGTGTGCCTGCATAGTCAAACTCCGCAGCCTGCCCGATAACGATTGGTCCCGAACCGAGCATTAAAACCTTTTTAATATCAGTATTTTTAGGCATTTTCCTGTCCTCCCATCATATCGATAAATCTGTCGAACAAATATGCCGAGTCCTGTGGTCCCGGACATGCTTCGGGATGAAACTGCACAGTGAAAATATTTTTGCCTATATATTTTAATCCCTCGTTTGTTCCATCATTTACATTTACAAAGGCAGGCGCTGCAATATTGTTATCTATCGTGTCAGTATCTACAACATAGCCGTGGTTTTGTGAGGAAATATAAACACGCCCTGTCTCAAGGTCTTTTACAGGGTGATTGCCGCCCCTATGACCGTACTTCATTTTCTTTGTCTTTGCGCCTGTGGCAAGCGCCATAAGCTGATGCCCTAAGCATATGGCAAATATGGGTATGTCGGAGGCGTACAGCTTTTTTATCTCAGCAATCATATCCGTACAGACGGCAGGATCACCGGGACCGTTTGAGAGCATGATGCCGTCAGGGTTTTTTGCAAGTATTTCCTCCGCCTTTGTTGTTGCGGGATATATGGTTACGTTACAGCCTCTTTTTGCAAGGGATTTCGCTATATTTTTCTTTGCCCCAAGGTCTAAAAGGGCAACATTTTTGACGCTGTCCTGATTTTTTTCTGTTGTTTGGCTATTGCCTGATTGTATCTGTGGTGCAATTGCCAAATTCTGTACTGCATCTTCTTTTTCGGCATACAGCATGTACTTCTCACTGCACGTAACCTTCTCCACAACATGACCCGTAGTGTATTCCTTCAGTTTCGGCATTATGTCAACCAAATTATAATTTTCATCCGTCGTTATCATGCAGTTCATTGTGCCGTTTTCACGGAGTATTTTTGTTAATTGCCTTGTGTCTATCCCGCATATTCCCGTAATGTCAAAGCGTTTTAAATAATTGGATAATGTGTCCTCACATCTGAAATTACTTGCAGTTTTTGAAAGCTCCCTTACGATGTAGCCGTCAAGCCACGGTCTTATGGATTCCTCATCCTCATGGCATATTCCGTAATTTCCTATCAGTGGATATGTCATGCATACCGTCTGACCTGCATAGGAAGGGTCGGTTAATACCTCAAGGTAGCCTGTCATGGAAGTATTAAAGACAAGCTCACTGATTATTTCTTTCCTTGCGCCAATGCTTTTCCCCTCAAAAATATGACCGTCTGCAAGAATTAAAAATGCTTTCATAGGTGTTATTCCTTTCTATTGTTACCCGAGTGTTACTTAATTTTACCCGTACGGAAGTTGGTGCTTGTGTGGGTTTCTGTCACAGATTAAAACACGCTTTCGCTCGCCTCCGACGTAACGGACACTAAACTCGCCGCTTTGCGGCTTGTTAAGTGCCGACGTCTACAGACGGTTTTATTCTGTGACAGAAACCCACCAGCACCAACTTCCTGTTTATCGGCTGAATATAATAACGCAATTATTTTTTGCTATTAAAAAAGGGAACAGAAAACTAATGCTTTCTGACCCCTTTGTCATTCACAATAACATTATGAAACTTTTTCAATGGTTTGTCAAATGGTTTTTGATATATGGTTCAGACTATAAGCACATTTAGAACATGAACCACTTTCAAATTTTTTTCAACAGTATTCTTTGCTTCAATCACAATCTTCTTCAAACTCATTTTCTGCTCACTCGGAAATACAATGCTTTACCTGTTTTTTTATCTAATTCATATTCTGTAATACCATCTGCACCACCAAAAAGGCAACCACGAATAGAATCAAGATTTATCTCTTTATTTCTTTTTTCTTTTCTCAGCTCTTTCAATTTCCGCATTATCTTCATCACGATAAAAATGTTCAAAATTTCTGTTAAATTCGTTAAAGTTATACTGACCAGGCGTTTTATCCAGTACAGCAAAATCTATTCTGCGAAAGAAATCCTTTGCCCTCATTCCATCATAATTAAATTCCTTCAGTGCTTTATAAAACAAGTCAGATACAACCTTCGCATCATTACCGAACGCTCCGCACCCAAAAGCTCCAAGTACCAACACCTGATATCCCCAATATGCTGCGCACTTTAGCATACCACATATTCTATTATAAAAAAACATCTCGTACTGCTCATCGCTTATTCTTTCTACACTTTGTGTAAGTATCGGTGCTGCACAAGTCATAACGGAAACAATAATAGATTCATCAAGTAGTTCTCCATTTACGTCTTTGATAATTTCAACATTAGGTGTTAATATGATTGCATCCGAACTCATATAAGTATGTAATGATTTATTATACTTATAATATCTTTGAGCACAATCACTTTCCAGTGAGAATAGCAGCGAACTCTTACGACACAAATCTTCTTCTTGAGCCCTTGCTCCCCTTCGAACGCCTCCGCCCGGATTAACCGGATTCGCAAAATTTAGCACAAGAATATTTTTTACCTTTTTGTTGGAAAATATATAGTTATGCTCATATTGTTCCTGCGCCATTCCAAAGGAATCAATATTCCTACATCCAATACCTACTTGTCCCATAACATGCACATGCTCAAAATCTTTACATTCCATTATGTCTTTAATATCATTAGGTAAATACACCTGACATTCTTCCATCTGCGTCATAGAAAGTTTGGTATAAACAGTTTTTTCATTCTTTATGTACTTACCACGCTTCAATATACCCAAAGTATCTTCAAGCATTTGAATATTCTTATTTTGCACTATTCCAACTCCTTTATATGTATCTAATCAAACATCAATATTTCGTTACCAGTTTCATAATATTACCTATCAAATAATGCCTATAATTTAAATTCACCATAATTCTCTTTCATATTTTTATCGTCATATCTTGTTTTACCTCATCCAAGCTTTCAAACATATTAACTTTTCAAAAGTATTACAGGACGCTTTAAAGCAACAGCTTAAAATTCAATAGTAATTTGTTTTATTATTGCGAAGCAGATAACGGGAGTCGAACCCGCCTCTCCGGCTTGGGAAGCCAGCGTTCTACCGATGAACCATATCTGCATTTTTTGTAAGCAAATTTTTTTATACAACAAAACCCATGTAAAAAACTATTATAATTATATGGCGATTATCATATTGACGCAAGAGAAAAATTTAATTTCATAAATTTATCAGATTATAGTATATGGGGCTGTCACACTAAGTAATAAATGTACAGCCCCATTTTCTTTCAATATATTTTGACCTCAGCTTAATGCCTTTATCTCAATATATAACAAATCCATTACAAATTCGTATATCCCATCAGGAATTTATCTACCGCCTTCGCAGCCTCCCTGCCCTCTCGGATAGCCCAAACCACAAGGGATTGTCCACGTCTCATGTCGCCTGCCGCAAATACCTTTGGAACACTTGTAGCATGGTCTGTTGTCTCTACATTTGTCCTTCCGTCAACAGCCACCTTAAATGCGTCCGTCACGTATTTTTCACTTCCAAGGAAGCCTGCCGCAATCAAGACAAGCTCCGCAGGGATTTCCTTTTCGCTTCCCTCTACAAGCACCATATTCATTCTTCCTGTTTTCTCATCCTTTTTAGGTGCAAGGCTTACAAGCTTCACCTTTTCAAGGCAGCCCTTTTTATCCTTTATAAATTCCTTTACCGTTGTCTGATACACTCTTGGGTCGCTGCCAAATACAGCTATCGCCTCCTGCTGACCGTAATCGGTTTTAAGCACTCTAGGCCACTCAGGCCAAGGGTTTCCTGCCGTTCTTTCCTCAGACGGCTTCGGCATCATCTCAAGCTGTGTTACTGACTTTGCTCCCTGTCTTATGGCAGTTCCCACACAGTCGTTACCCGTATCTCCACCACCAATGACAACAACATTTTTATCCTTGGCAGAGATTGCTTTCCCGTCCTTAAGCTCTGAGTCAAGCAGGCTCTTAGTTACTGAGGAAAGATACTCTACTGCAAAATAAATTCCCTTTGCATCCCTTCCCTCGGCATTTATATCCCTTGGATTTGAGGCGCCGCAGGCAAGCACAACCGCATCAAATTGTTTCGTAAGTTCTTTCGCAGTTATGTCTTTTCCGACATTTACGCTTGTCTTAAATGCAATGCCTTCCTCCTCCATAATTGCAATTCTTCTGTCAATTACGCTTTTATCAAGCTTCATGTTAGGTATTCCATATCGGAGAAGTCCTCCAACCCTGTCGGAGCGCTCAAATACTGTAACCAAATGTCCCCTTTTGTTAAGCTGCATGGCAGCAGCAAGACCTGACGGACCGCTTCCCACCACTGCAACGGTTTTTCCTGTTCTTACCTTAGGCGGTTTTGCCACAACAAAGCCCTCTGCAAATGCATTTTCAATGATAGCTCTCTCATTTTCCTTTGTCTCCACAGGCTCCTCATGGAGGTTGTGGGTACATGCAGCCTCACAGAGCGCAGGACAAACACGGCACGTAAACTCAGGAAAGTTGTTTGTCTTTGTCAGGCGTTCATATGCCTGCAAAAAGTTCCCGCTGCACACAAGATTATTTGTCTCTGGTACAAGATTATTAAGCGGACAGCCTGAAACCATACCGTTAATTATCTCTCCGTTCTGGCAAAATGGAACACCACATGCCATACACCGTTCCCCCTGTGTCTTTTGCCTTTCAAGTGAAACAGGGGTGTGAAACTCGTTGAAATGCTTTATTCTTTTTAAAGGTTCTTCAAATTTTGATACAGTTTCCATTATTCTATTCCCCCTTCCTTCCGTCTGAAAAGCTCTCGTAAAATGCTTCCATCTGTGCCTGCTCCTTGCTCATTCCCTTTTCCTCAAGCTTTGAGGAAAGCGCAATCATCTTCTTGTAATCATTCGGAATGATTTTCTTAAATTTTGCTATGTACTCATCCCATGCGTCAAGTATACGTCCTCCAATCTCAGAGCCAGTTGCCACAACATGCTCCTCAATAAGCATTTTAAGCTCCTGAATGTCGTACTTATTTTCAAGCTTTTCAATGGAAATCATGTCCTTGTTCAGGTTTCTGTAAAGGTGATTATCCTCATCAAGAACATAGGCGATACCGCCGCTCATGCCTGCCGCAAAGTTCTTGCCGGTCTTGCCGAGCACAACAACACGTCCACCTGTCATGTACTCACAGCCATGCTCTCCAACGCCCTCAACAACTGCATATGCACCTGAGTTTCGCACTGCAAAACGCTCTCCTGCAACACCGTTTATGAATACCTTTCCACTTGTGGCACCGTAAAGCGCAACATTTCCGGCAATAATATTTTCCTCTGCCTTATAGCCTCTGTTTTTCGGTGGGAATACTGCAAGCTTTCCACCTGAGAGTCCCTTGCCGAAATAGTCGTTTGTATCACCACAAAGCAAAAGGGTGAGTCCTGACGGAATAAATGCACCGAAGCTCTGTCCTCCTGCACCCGTACAGTTTATTGTAATTGTGTCCTCAGGAAGCCCCTCCTTGTGGTTTCTTGTAATCTCTGCTCCGAAAATTGTACCAAAGGCTCTGTCCGTATTTCCAACCTTTATATCCAAAGAAGCCTTTTTGCCTGCCTTAACTACACTGCCAAGCTTGGCAAGAAGCACCTTCTCGTCAAGGGTCTTTTCAAGCTCAAAATCATATACAAGCTCTTTATTAAACGTAACCGTTTCACAAGTCTCACCATACGGATTTGCAAGTATCTCACTTAAATCCATTTTATGTGCCATGGAAAGAGATGAATTTTCCTTTACCGTAAGAAGGTCAGAACGTCCAACCATCTCGTCAATTGTCCTTACGCCAAGCCTTGCCATGTACTCACGAAGCTCTCTTGCGATAAATCTCATAAAGTTTTCAACATACTCAGGCTTGCCCTTAAACCGTTTTCTAAGCTCAGGGTTTTGGGTTGCCACGCCTACAGGGCAGGTATCAAGGTTACATACTCGCATCATAATACAGCCCATTGTTACAAGGGGCGCAGTTGCAAATCCAAACTCCTCAGCGCCCAAAAGTGCCGCAATTGCAACGTCACGTCCACTCATAAGCTTTCCATCCGTCTCAATTCTGACCCTGTTTCTAAGTCCATTTTGAATCAGGGTCTGATGGGTTTCTGCAAGTCCCATCTCCCACGGAAGTCCTGCATTGTGGATTGAGCTTTCCGGTGCGGCTCCCGTGCCTCCGTCATAGCCTGATATAAGAATAACCTGCGCACCTGCCTTTGCAACACCTGCCGCAACGGTGCCTACGCCTGCCTCCGACACAAGCTTAACGGAAATGTCCGCATTTTTATTTGCATTTTTAAGGTCATAAATAAGCTCTGCCAAATCCTCTATGGAATAGATATCATGGTGTGGAGGCGGCGATATCAGGCTTACGCCGGGCGTTGAATGTCTCGTCTTTGCAATCCAAGGATAAACCTTCTTTGCAGGAAGATGTCCTCCTTCGCCGGGCTTTGCCCCCTGCGCCATTTTTATCTGAATTTCCTTTGCGCTTACAAGGTATCTGCTCGTCACGCCAAATCTTCCCGATGCCACCTGCTTGATTGCAGAGCATCTGTCTACCTTGCTTCCTGCAGAGTCAAGCCTTTCGTCGCTCTCTCCACCCTCGCCTGTGTTTGACTTTCCATGTAAATTATTCATGGCAATTGCCAGCGTCTCATGGGCTTCCTCAGAAATGGAGCCGTAGGACATTGCGCCCGTCTTAAATCTCTTTACAATTTCGTCCTCACTTTCAACCTCATCAAGCGAAATGCCTTTTTCAGGGTAGGCAAAGTCCATCATGCTTCTCAGATAACCACTTTCCTCCCTGTCAATCAGCTCGCTGTATTGCTTATACAAATCGTAATTTCCCGTCCACGTTGCCTGCTGGAGCATATGTATCGTCTGTGGATTGTATCTGTGCTCCTC
This sequence comes from Clostridium sp., assembly GCA_023664385.1. Classification (GTDB taxonomy): domain Bacteria; phylum Bacillota; class Clostridia; order Lachnospirales; family Lachnospiraceae; genus Coprococcus_C. The sequence continues at coordinate 16,789 of JAMPFU010000044.1, forward strand.
GCCGCCGCTTCTTCTCTTATGCTTTCCTAAGCTGTCAAGGGTAAGGTCAGTCTCAAGTCCAAGCGGGTCAAACGCCTTAGTATGTCTTGCATCAACCTGCTTTTCAATATCGTCCATGTCTATACCGCCCACACGGCTTACCGTTCCATTAAAATATGTATCAACAACCTCCCTTGAAATACCTATCGCCTCAAATATTTTTGCTCCCTGATAGGACTGTATTGTGGAAATACCCATCTTTGAAGCTATCTTTACAATACCGTGCAGCACTGCATCATTGTAATCCGTGACAGCGGCATAATAATCTTTGTCAAGGAGATTTTCATCTATCAGTTCCTTTATCGTGTCCTGTGCAAGATAAGGATTTACTGCAACTGCGCCATAGCCCAAAAGCGTAGCAAAATGATGTACCTCCCTCGGCTCGCCTGACTCCAAAATAAGGGCAAGGGACGTCTGCTTCTTCGTATTGACAAGGTGCTGATGCACTGCCGAAACCGCAAGGAGCGACGGAATAGGTACATGGTTTTCGTCAACGCCCCTATCGGAAAGCACAACAATATTTGCCCCATCCTTATATGCCTTGTCAACCTGAACAAACAACCTGTCTATGGCTCTCACAAGCCTTGTGCTTTTGTAATATGTAATCGGGATAACCGCAACCTTAAAGCCCGGTCTGTCCATATTTTTAATCTTTAACATATCCGTATTTGTAAGGATTGGGTTTTCAATCTTAAGCACCTGACAGTTGTCTGCCTTCTCCTCAAGAAGATTTCCCTGCTTGCCTACATATACGGTTGTACTTGTCACAATCTCCTCCCTTATGGCATCAATCGGCGGGTTTGTAACCTGTGCAAAAAGCTGTTTGAAATAATCAAACAAAAGATGTCCCTTATCGGAAAGGGCGGCAAGCGGCGTGTCAACACCCATTGCAGCGATTGCCTCGCCTCCGTTAAGCGCCATATTGTAAATGGAATTTCTGTATTCCTCATAGGTATAACCAAATGCCTTCTGAAGCTTTTTCTGCATCTTATCATCATAGGACTCAATTCTTTTATTTGGTATTTTTAAATCCTTGAGATGAAGAAGATTGCTATCAAGCCACTCGCCGTAAGGCTGCTTTGTCGTATATCTCTCTTTCAGTTCCTCGTCCTGAAGTATTTTACCGTTTACGGTATCTATGAGAAGCATTTTGCCGGGATGAAGACGCTCCTTTAAAACAATCTCCTCCTCAGGCACCTCAAGCACGCCTACCTCAGAGGCAAGTATAACGTCGCCGTTTTTAAGAACATAATATCTTGAAGGTCTTAGACCATTTCTGTCTAAAACGGCTCCCACCAAATCTCCATCTGAAAATACAATGGAGGCGGGACCGTCCCAAGGCTCCATCATTGTAGCGTAATACTGGTAAAAGTCTCTCTCGTCCTGATCGAGCGTCTGATTGTTCGCCCATGGCTCAGGTATCGTTATCATAACTGCAAGCGGAAGCTCCATTCCACTCATAACGAGAAATTCCAAGGTATTATCAAGCATAGCCGAGTCCGAGCCTCTTGTGTCAACGACCGGAAGCACCTTATGAAGCTGCTCCTTTAAATGCTCCGACTCCATCTGCTCCTCTCGGGCAAGCATTTTATCTGCATTTCCCCTTATTGTATTTATTTCGCCGTTATGGACAATAAATCTGTTCGGGTGCGCCCTCTCCCAGCTTGGATTTGTGTTTGTGCTGAACCTTGAATGCACCATTGCTATGGCAGACGTATATGCCTTATCCTGCAAATCTGCGAAAAATATCCGAAGCTGTCCTACAAGAAACATGCCCTTATAAACGATTGTCCTGCTCGACATGGAAACCACATATGTATTTTCATTTGACTGCTCAAACTCACGTCTTACAATGTAAAGCTTACGGTCAAACTCCAAGCCCTTTGAGACAGTTTCAGGCTTCTTAAAAAATGCCTGCATAATATAAGGCATACATTCCTTTGCCTTTGCACCCAGCACGTCAGGGTCCACTGGCACCTCTCTATAACCTAAAAGTGCAAGTCCTTCCTTATTTGCAATAATCTCAAGCATCTTTTTCGCCTGATTTCTCTCAAGCTCATTTTGAGGAAAAAATATCTGCGCAATACCGTATTCCCGTTCCTCTCCCAGCTCTATGCCAAGCTTTTTGCATTCCCGCTTGAAAAAGTCATGGGATATTTGCAGGAGAATACCTACACCGTCTCCTGTTTTGCCCTCCGCATCCTTTCCTGCACGGTGCTCAAGATTTTCAACTATCTTAAGGGCGTTTTCAACTGTTTCATGCGTTTTAATTCCCTTGCTATTTATAACTGCTCCTATACCACAGTTGTCATGCTCAAACTGTGGTCTGTACAATCCCTGATTTTTATTCATATCAAATTTCCTCCTTACGTTTTATGGCGCTTTCGATAAGTCCCTTAAACAGTGGATGTGCCCTGTTTGGTCTTGACTTAAATTCAGGATGTCCCTGCGTAGCTATGAAATACGGATGGTCAGGCAGCTCAAGCATTTCAACGATTCTGCCATCAGGGGATTTCCCTGAAAGTACCATGCCCTTTTCCTCCAATACATCCCTGTATTCATTGTTTACCTCATATCTGTGTCTGTGTCTTTCACTTATCTTGTCGCTTCCAAACAGCTTCCTTGCAAGGCTTTCCTCCTTTAACACGCAGTCGTAAGCTCCAAGCCGAAGCGTGCCGCCTCTGTTTACCACACCGTTTTGTTCAGGCATAAGGGCGATAACCGGATATGGGGTGTCAGCGTTAAATTCTATACTGTTTGCACCTTCTAGCCCTGCCACATTTCTTGCAAATTCCACAAGCGCCATCTGCATGCCGAGACAGATACCGAGAAACGGAATTTTATTTTCCCTCGCATATTTTATGGCGGCTATTTTTCCTTCCGTCCCTCTTGTTCCAAAGCCTCCCGGAACAAGTATGCCGTCAGCGTCACCAAGCATTTCCTCCACATTGGAGCCCTCGAGCTCCTCCGAATCAATCCATTTTATAGTTACCTCTGCATGTGCCGCGATTCCACCATGCTTCAGTGCTTCAACAACGCTAAGGTAAGCGTCATGAAGCTGTATGTATTTTCCTACCATTGCTATTGTAACATTATATTTAGGATTTTTAAGACTGTCTATCATATTTTTCCAATCCTGCAAGTCAGGCTCGGGGCAAGGGAGTCTAAGCTCATCGCACACAACCTGTGCGAGCCTTTCCTTTTCCATTGCAAGAGGCGCCTCGTAAAGATATTCAACATCAAGGTTTTGAAGTACATTTTTTATGGGTACGTTGCAAAACAGCGCAATCTTTCCCTTCATGTCCTCCGAAATTTCATACTCGCTTCTGCATACGATGATGTCAGGCCAAAGCCCCATTCCCTGAAGTGCCTTTACGCTCTGCTGGGTAGGCTTTGTCTTAAGCTCGCCTGATGCCTTCAGATACGGTATCAGGGTTACATGTACCAGTATCGCATTTTCATGTCCCACCTCATGCTGAAACTGTCTGATTGCCTCCAAAAACGGCTGGCTTTCTATATCGCCCACCGTTCCGCCTACCTCTATAATGACAATTCTGTTATCCTCATTTTCATTATTATAAAATCTGCTTTTTATCTCATTCGTAATGTGTGGTATTACCTGAACCGTACCGCCACCATAATCTCCGTGTCTTTCCTTCTGCAAAACAGACCAGTAAATTTTGCCCGTCGTCACGTTGGAATTTTTATCCAAGCTTTCATCTATAAACCTTTCATAATGTCCAAGGTCAAGGTCCGTCTCCGTCCCATCATCGGTCACAAATACCTCCCCATGCTGTATCGGGTTCATTGTTCCCGGGTCTACATTAATATATGGGTCAAACTTCTGCATGGTAACCTTGTAGCCTCTTGCCTTAAGCAGTCGTCCAAGAGATGCCGCCGTTATTCCTTTCCCTAATCCGGATACTACGCCTCCGGTAACGAAAACGTATTTGATTGCCATTTTCATCCTCCTAAAAACTTACCACAGATAATTCCTTATCCTTAAAACCTAAAAAAGGGGTCAGAAAACATTATGTTTTCTGACCCCCTTGTCATTAACTTATAATATTATGATGCTTTTTAGGGAATTTGTCAATTGTTTTTTGTTGCTTGAGTTTTCGCAGTTTTATCCACACAACCATGATTTTAGTTATGTTCTTATAA
>JAMPFU010000045.1 GCA_023664385.1 Clostridium sp.
TGTAAATATCGTGTAAATTTCCCATTCGCAACTTTTACAATGCTTATAAATACTGAATTTTATGAGAAGATTTAGTCTTACAATTTCGTAAGATTTGGAATACTCCCCTTCAAAATCCCATCCGCTTGAGCCAGTTCACAAGCCTTACATAAAAGCCCCTTATGTCAAAGCCTTTTATATTTTTTCTTGCAATGTCCGTCATGTCAAAATGTGAAACGCCCCTGTTATACTTTGTTGTAACCAGCCGATAGCGTTTTCCCCATGGAAATGACCGCTCACCTACAAGTCCGTCATTTGCTCCGTCAAATTTTTTTACAAACCCATAGGATATGCTTGCAGGAAAGCTTCCCTCCCATGCCTTATTTAATACAGAGCCGACGCTTTGATAGTATACGTTTTCCGAATCGGTTATGTATGTATTTCTTTCCTTACATGCCGCAGCAGTCAGGTCAGACACCGCCGCAAGAAAATCAGGAGCTGCGTCTCCAAGCCGTCTGAATACGGCATTATATCTGCGGGCTATTTTTTGTTGTGCGCTTTCAGGAATTTTATTGATGAGATAATCTGCAAACGCACAGCCTCTATGAGGCGTGTTGATCGTGGTAAGCGATACAACATACTGATCCATGCCATACCTTGAAATGGCATACCTTACATCAATGCCACCCTTTGAATGGGCAATGACATTCACCTTCCCCGCACCTGTTTTTATGGCAATATACCTTATCCTTGCCGCAAGCTCTCTTGCACTGTCACAAACCGATGCAGCGGACTGATGCTTCCCGTAATATACAGCCGCCCCGTTTTTTACAAGCTCCCTTGGTATTCTGCCCCAGTAATTCAAATGCCTGTAATCACGAAAAAACACCCCATGAACCAAAAGCAGCGGGTATTTTGTGGCACACAAATCCGTGGGGAAGCAATGCTTTTTCCTAAGCTTATTTTTTATTGTAGTTCCTATTTTTTTAACTGTATTATTCATTATCGTTTTCCTTATTGCGGTCCTTTGTATTTTCTTATCACTTCGCTTCGCACGCTTATCCTTTCTATTTTCATTATCTGATAGGCAATTGCGAAACGCTGTTTTATAATAACGTAAGTTGGAGAAAATATACAAATTCATGAGCAGGGCGTTAAGCGTAAGCATGCCCTGCCTGTGAAATTGTATATTTTCGACAACGTATATTAATAAAATGTCGGTTGTGCAATTACCTATTCATTATCTGATTTACCCTTACCGTAAGTCCATTTTTTATTCAATAGAAAGTTGATTGGAACGGTAAAGAAAATGTTAATGATCTGCGCCATTGTTACTGCCATATCATGCGCTGTCATATTCACGCCAAGGTCAGCCGCTAGTTTTACAAAAAATCCGATATGGTTTTCAATTTTTATAATGTCTATCCATAAGGTAAGCAAAAGCTCCGTAAGCACAAGCCCTGTAACGGCATATGAAATGTATGTCTTAATGAGCGTCTTCCACCACACACGCTGTTCCGTTTCTTCCTTTTTGAACACAAAATTGCTCTGCAAAACATATGCGGAAAAAACGCTTATCATAAACTGCATTACATTTGCAACGTGATACGACGTCCCGAACAAATGATAAAATAAATTGTATATTGCCATTGATAGAACTGTATTAAACAGCCCTACCAGTCCAAAGCCTATAAGCTGCCGAAGTCCTTTTCCTTTATTTTCCAGATTTGTATTTTGCCTGTTCATTTTCTTACCGTTTCTTTCTTCCGTTTAAATCTTAAAGCATTTGTGTATATCCTGATTTCTCCCAAGCACAAGCATTGTTGCATTTTCCGTAAGCAGGGTTTTGTGGCTTATGGCACAGTCCATTACCCCTGCCCTCTTTATTCCCATAATGTTAATGCCATGCATTTTCCTTATGTCAAGCTGTCCCACGGTTTTCCCTATCCACGAGTCAGGTATGGGTATCTCAAAAATGCTGTGCTCCTTGTCAAGCTGAATATAATCAATAATATGATTTGAAGTATATCGTATCGCAATCCAAGATGCAAGCTGCCGTTCAGGATAAACCACCTCGTCAGCACCATTTCTGAGCAGAAATTTTGAATGTATGTCACGGGATGCCCTTGACAGAACAAAGCCAGCACCAAGCTCCTTTAAAAGCAGCGTCGTTTCCAAGGAGCTTTGGAAATCATCCCCTATGGCTACAATGCAGATGTCAAAATTGCCTACACCTATGGAAGCCATAAATTCACTGCTTGTACTGTCCCCAATCTGCGCATTTGTCACGTAGGGAAGCACTGCGCTTACCCTTTCATCATTTTTATCGATTGCCATAACGTGATGCCTTTTTTCATCAAGCTTTTTGGCTATGTGATATCCAAAACGCCCCAATCCTATTAACAGTATGCTTTTCATATACCCCTCCATCAAATTTTCTTATGCTATTCAGCCTACGGTTATTTTCTCCTGTGGGTATCTTGCGTACCCCATCCCCCTGCCTGATACGGCGGCAAAGACAAACGTAAGCCCTCCTACACGTCCTAAAATCATAAGCATAATCAGTATAACCCTTGATATTATTCCAAGTCCTGGCGTTATTCCCAATGTAAGCCCCACCGTGCCGATTGCCGAGGCAGTTTCAAAAAGGCAGACCCCAAGGGGCAGACCTTCCAGTCCACTTATTACAAAGCCGCCTGCTAAAAAAAGGACAAGGTAGATTGTAACGATTGCGGCTGCGTTTCTCACGGCAGACCCCTCAATTCGTCTCCCAAAACACTGGGGATCCTCCCTGTGCCGAAATACCGATACGGCAGAGGCAAAAAGCACTGCAACTGTGGTTGTTTTCATTCCTCCCGCCGTGGAGCCGGGCGACCCGCCTATCAGCATTAAAATGATTGTCAGTGCCTGTCCCATGTCGCTTAAATTCGCCATATCTACCGTATTGAAGCCTGCTGTCCTCGGTGCAACCGCCTGAAAAAGCGATGCATATACCCTTTCCTCATCTGACAGTCCACTCCAGCTCTCCCTGCTAAATTCCACAAAGTAAAAATATAGTGCAGGCAGTATAATGAGGGCAAGCGTAAATATAATGATAATCTTGCTCTGCATACGGTAGCTTTTAAACTGTATTTTGTTTGTCCTTATGTCATCCCATGTCAGAAATCCAAGTCCTCCAGCTATTATAAGAAGCATAACCGTTACGTTTATCAACGGCTGCGAGGCAAAAGCCGTCAGGGAGGAAAATTCACCCTCCGAACCCATAAGGTCAAAACCTGCATTACAAAATGCCGAAACGGAGTGAAACAGTGCATAAAAAACCCCCCGCATCACTCCAAAGCGTGCCATGAAAACAGGAGCCATCACTGCTGCCCCTGTCAGTTCAATTATAACCATCGTCCTTAAAATAAAACCGATAAATCTGACAATTCCCCCAACCTTAGGTGCGGCTATGGATTCCTGCAATGTGCTTCTCTGCATAATTCCTATTTTGCCTCCCGTCAGCATGACAACTGCAACGGCAGCCGTCACCACGCCCATGCCGCCTATCTGTATCAAAACGGCAATCACTGCCTGCCCGAAGGCTGACCAATAGGCAGCAGTATCACGAACGACAAGTCCTGTCACACAGACTGCCGAGGTTGAGGTAAACACTGCGTCCATTACCCCTGCCCCTCCACCTTTTTTTGAAGCGGCAGGAAGCGCCAGCAAAATTGCACCCACCGTAATGACAAGTATAAATCCCAATAAAATTATCTGAAAGGTTGAAATCCTAAGCTTTATTTTTTCCATATGGTATTATACGGCAAATTTTATCAATTCAATACCAGCGTGTTTTTTATTTTTTCTGAGGACTTCGTAACAGGACGCACATTTTTATAAATAAAACAAAAATAAGCTCCGATATATAGTTTGATTGACAATAACAATACCGAGCTAAGGATGGCGGCATATTTCCACGGATGGAGACTTACGGAAATATTGTCGTTATTTACATTAGGAGGTCTGGAAATATGAATATAACAGCAGTAAAAACAGCAGCCAGCAGATATGACTACTACACAAACAAAGCAGACAGAGCAAAAAAGGGACAGTCTGCAGACAATACCGAGGAGCTTTTTGGAAAGAGGGAAAATGACGTTCCCTACGGATATTTAGCAAATGACGGCGTCATTACCTATCAGGGCGTAACATTTGTATGCGATTATGAAAAAAATCGTCTTTTGCTTGGAGACTGCTCCAATCCTAAAAACTGCATAAACGTACCACTTTCCGGCGGTGGCAATCTTATTTTTAACAGAGATAATATCGGCTCCATTTCACAGGCGATAGGCATGTTCAGTCCTGAGGACATAAGCAGAATTATGAGGGCAATTGCCGAGGACGCAAAGAGCAAGCAGGTACAAAATGATATTGACGAGGAAATAGACGAAACCGTAGGCGGACTTGCAGACAGTGCAAACGGCGTATCGGATAACCCTTCTTCCGATACAAAGGAAACCTCTAACGATGACAGGGTAGATGACTACGACACAGATTTGTCTGCATCAAATTCCTCTGAAGCCGATTACATGAAAAAGATTCAGGAAAAAATTGAGGAAATATATCAAAAGCTTATAAATGGAGATACGGAGGTGTCCTATCAGATCGGCGGGGAAAGCATGACTGAAAAGGAATGGGACATGCTCCTTGCAAAATTTGATGCCGTACAGGAGGACGTCAGGGAGCTTGCCGAGGAGGAGCAGGAAAAAAGAGTACAGGACGAACAAAAGCTCTATGCATTAGACGAAAAGGATAATGTTTTGTATGATAATGCCACTGCTACCCTCAAATCCCTTATTTCTGAAATCTCCATGTGCCACTACCCTGACGATGCAGGAGAGCGGACCTTATATATAACCTGTTATACGGAGGAGGGTATCTTTTGCAGACAGCAGGGACAGACCGATGGCTTTCTTTGGAGCATAAAATACTCTGAACGCAGCCAATATGAAAAGGTTACGAATTTCTTAAACAATTTTAACCGTGGCGACAACTTACGATTTGCCTCCCATGAAAATTTTTGGAGAGATTTTTTAAGCGACACCCTTGATACAGAGGAATTTATGGATTTTTGGGACACAACAGATAACGGCATACCTGATTACACAAGAGCAGTTGGGGATTCCATCTTTATCGATAATAATAAGATTAAATTTGCAAAGTATATGAACCGTTCTTCCTTTGTATTTGTAGAATAGAGGTTTATCTTTTGGTTGCTGCTTGGCATCCTGTTTTCTGCCAATTATGTTTCCCTTCCACGCAGCAAAAAGCCAGGATGCGATTGCCGCGTCCTGGCTCCATAGGTTTATATAAGCTCTTTATCCAGCAAAAAATCCGTCAGGCTTATATTCAAGATGCCATTTTCATCATACCAGCGTTTTCCAATGTCCTTTCGCACCACAATTTTAGGAAATGAGTCTTTTGTAAGGGCGAACGGACGCAGCTCCGCCTCTATCTTTTCTTCGGTCGGCATGGCATAAGCCGACTGGATATAGGTTCTCTTGCCGCCGGAAGTGACGACAAAGTCAATCTCTCTCGGAGTACGGACAGAATTTCCATTCTGATTGACAGTCCTTGCATAGACAACACCGACATCAACGGAAAACCGACGGATTATCAGTTCATTATAAATGATATTCTCCATAATATGCGTCATTTCCTGTTGGCGGAATCCAATACGGGCATTCCGAAGCCCAATATCCTCACTATAATACTTGCTTGGTGAGTCAAAATAGGATTTTCCCTTCACATCGTACCGCCTGCTTTCCGAAAACAAAAAAGCATCCTCTAAATGTGCCATATATGCCCGAACTGTATTTGCAGATACCCCCAGCATCTGTTTTGACTTCAATGTATCTGCTATCTTGGCGGGGTTGGTCAGCGAGCCTACGGAAGAACAGAGCAAATCCAAAAGATGCTCTAACACATCTTGTCTCTCTATTTTCTTTCGCTCAACAATATCCTTGATATATACCTCCGTAAAAAGCGATTTTAAATAATTCATTTTGGCAGCGTCATCAGGTCTTGATAAAATAAGCGGCATACCACCGTAAAACGCATAATCATCAAATGCCTCATTTTTATCGCCCCCGACAGCCGCATAATATTCAGCAAAGCTTAAGGGATGGACACGAATTTCGTCGCTTCTTCCCCTAAACTCGGTAAGAATATCGCTGGAAAGCATTTTAGAATTACTCCCCGTTACATAGACGTCTAAATTGGGCAGGCTGCGTAAATCATTTAAGGCATCATAAAAAGTGATTTTTTTTCCATCTTTATTATATGGATTGCTTACTTCATCTGACATTTGAATTTCATCCACAAAAAGATAAAATTCCCCGCAACCTTCCTCAACTTTTTCCCTTACACAAGAAGAAAGGAGCAACGGGTCCCGAAACTTAATATCTTTCGCAAGGTCAAGCTCAATCATAATAATCTGCTCATTAGGAACACCATTTTGAAGCAGATAATTTTTATATATTTCTTTTAGAAGATAGGATTTACCACAGCGGCGGATGCCGGTAATCACCTTCACCAGCCCATCAAACCGGTAAGCAATTAACTGCTTTAAATAAGCATCCCGTTTAATTTCCATGTACTCCAGCCCCATTCCATTGAATATTTAAGCCCAAAAAGGCTTTTTTGTTCATTCATTATACCCTCTTTCCCACGCATTTTCAAGTGTTATTGAATATGATTGCCCATTTAGGTAATCATATTCACTTTACTTTTTTGCAAAAAACTGTACTATTTGAACAATATCGAAGGAATCATGAGCTTTGGATAAATACATCCTAAACCTCAGACAAGCATTGACGAATGAGGACGGGCAATCCTATTTTACTCAAATTCATACAAAGGGTAGTCTGTATTCTCACTATAGTCATATGCCTCCTTTGTTCCATACCGTATTGTCACGCTTCCCCCATACATACTGCTACACGCTTCTGTGACCGTGAGGTCCAAAACGTAATCTCCCCTATCATAAAATAGGCTATACACTATGGTTCCTCCTCCCATTTGCACCGTATCAGCAAATTCTTCCTGCTGCCCCTCTCTGTCCGTAAAAGCGGTTGTATTCATTATGGCATATACTTTTGACGGCTTTCCTAATATTTCCATAACATGTGGTAATTCTTCCCGTATTTTATTTTCATTATACTCCGTAAATGGACTATACCCTACATTATCCACATAGACAAATTGATTATTTTCTATGCACTCTTTTAATGTAAGTGATTCGTCTGTCATGTTATACACATCTATCATCATACACTTATTATAGACATCCTTGTCTTCGTATACCCATACGCTCCATGACTCCCCTGATGATACTTTCTTATCTGTGTAATTTAATATATCGTCAAACGAATATGTTTCGATTCTGTCTTCCAAAGGTGGCTTGCAACTAAAATAATGATACGACATTATCATATCCTCTAAGCTTGCACCAAACGCAAACTTATCCCAAAACATTAAGCTTCCGAAATCCTTTTCCTCATATGAACCTAAATCAGCATACTTTAACCAAAATGGCGGATAGCCATATTCCTCCTCTTCCTCCCAGTTTCCTGAAAATTCTGCCACAGCCTGCGTAGTATCAGTTTCCTCCTCTGTATCTGTTATTTTTGTATCAACAAGCTGTTCTTCCATTTCCGTCGTTACCCCGCTGTCCACAGCCTCGTCTGATTTGTTGTTTTTCACTAACGCAAATATGCCAACTCCCACCACAGCCGCAGCTACAGCTCCAATGGCTATTTTAACCTTTAATGCAACTCCTGCTTTCATCATTCCTCCTGCAACTCCTTTTCCTGTATTTCCTGCAATCGTTCCGACTGCGTTTCCTGCTCCATTTTCTGCAACTGTTCCAGCTACGTTTCTTACTGCATCACCTGCCGCATATGCCGACATTGTTCCTCCTGCAAAGCTTGTCAGGATTTGCCCCATAATCTGTGGCAGCATATCAGGTATGATCATGGAATTTACTTCCTCGTACAAAAGACGCATAAGTAGCGGCACTCCTACAACAGAGTAAAGCTTATCATTATTTCTGTTCTCGTATGCCTGTACGCCATCCCTGATTTTTGCACGTGCCACACTCAGCCTGTATTTTACCGTTCCCGGTGGACATTCCATAATATCCGCTACCTCATCAACGGTAAGACCGTTAAAATAATAAAGAATTACCGTTTGGTATTGGATATCCGTGAGGGACGTTCTCATAATGTCCATAACAAGCTTTCTTTTTTCCTTTTGGGTAATGTATTCCTCTGGAAGAAAGTTCTCGTTTTCCTCCGCCAGCTGACTATCCATGTCCTCCACGTCTACAAAGGACGGCGTCTTTTTCATTAATATCTTCTTGCATTTATTCACTGCAATATGGTTAATCCACGGAACAAATTTCCCGCCATCATTCAGCTGCCATAGTTTTTCATATGCGGTTGCATATACCTCCTGCACAACATCCTTTGCATCCTCCTCATTGCCGAGCAAGCTGACACAGATAAAATACACGGCTCTGCAGCTCACCATGTACAATGCTTCAAATGACTGCTGATTACCCTGTTTTACTTCCTCGACCAGTTGTCTGATTTGGTTTTCATCCATTTTTTTCCTCCTTAGCCCTAAATATTGTTTCATATATATAGAGGCTTATTTTTTCAAATTGGTTGGCTTTTTTTTAATTTTAATTAAATATAACTTATTACTTCGATTTCTTTTATTTTATCCTTTTACTCCCGTCATTACAAACATTGATATAAAAATATTCTTGTCCACATTTGTTTTATCAAAACTACTATGGAACGCTGACAGAAATTATGGTAAGATAAAATCAACGATACACAACATAATAATATTGAAGGCAAAATTTGGAGGAACAGTTTTGAACGAGGATGAATTGAAGCAATCCAAGGATATTGAAAAAAAGATTAGTATAACTGACATTGCAATCAGTAAGGTTCCCTATATAGAGTCCAAAGGATTTTCTGAAAAGCAAAATGTTATTATGCGACGACTGACACAAGAGGTACTCATTTTATCAAAAGAAGAAAATCACAGTAATGAAGCGGCAATCACTTTTGATATTTTATCTGACAACCCTTTAGAAAACTATGGAATTAGCTATGGAGATGAACACAGCGTAACAATAGCTGCTGATACTTTGTCAAATCACCTGCTTGTTTCGCAAGATAGCATTGCAGTTGTTGTTTTGCATAACCATCCTTCAATACAGACATTTTCTTTGACAGATATTTCGTTTTTTCTGCAATACGACAACGTAAGAGTTATGTCAGTTGTTTCAAATTATGGCAAAGTACATTATTTATGTAAAGACAAAAAATTTGATTTAAACGAAGCAATTATTCTTTGGGAAAAATGTACCGAAGAACTTAATAAACAATCGACTGTTAAGGAATTATACTATGCGGCACTTTCCTTTTTGGCAGTATGCAGTGAGGTCGGAATCTATTATAGTTAGAGGAGGTATAACTATGGCAACAGATATTATTTTGGATGATTGGGCATTGCCTGCACCTATCGATGTTCTCAAAAAGAATCAAGGAAACTATAATTATAACCAAAAAGAATTAGATAAGAATATTCAACAAAATCGGGAAATTGTTAAGCGTATACGAGGCAACAAAAAGTATGAAAGCATTTTGCAGAAAGTGTTATAAAATGAACACAGACAATGATTTACTAAAAAATTTGGATAAATTGCACACAACCAAATTAGGCATTGAACGCATAAAAAGAAATCTATCTTTAAGCACAGATGATGTAGTTGAATGGTGCAAAGCTAAAATACGTTCTGCTGATGCTTTGGTTACACGAAATGGAAAAAATTGGTATGTAAATGTAGATAATTATATTATAGCAGTAAATGCGCACAGCTACACAATTATCACGGCACATAAAGAAAAATGAAATATTCAAAGCAGTACACGGTTTTTGGCAACTCTAATGGAGCTGTCGCAGTAAGGATTTTAGGCACACATAAAATTACACAGACAAGCCTCCTTTGTTTTGTATTTTTATAGTTACCGGCTATCTTTAGCATATTGATATTTTGCTTTTTCCATTATGTGGGGCACGGACTGTTGTCTGAGTGCACAGCCTTATGCAGCCAAACGGTCTTGTTGACAAATTCAAAATACATATCCCGTTTGGCTGCATGGCTGTGTACGAGTTCAAGGGAGTGCCCCACAAGTCATAATAGAAAAGCAAAATATCTTAATATGCTTAGATAGCACAGGTTGTAAAAATACAAAAGAAAAGAGGGCTTGTCATGGGTAAACAACAATGTGCCTTAAATCCTTACTGCGACAGCCTCATTTGTCTGCCTTCTATTTTGCATTTTCTCCCACAACAACAATTTTTCCGTCCTCAACCGTTATTTTTACCTTGTTGCTGTCTATGCCTGCCGCCTCAAGCATATCCTCGGAAAACTGTACCCGATGCGCCTTGTCAAGCACAGAATATTCCTCATGGCTGTCATCTCCAAAGCCATCCGCTCCCAATTTGTCTATCTCGGCACGGTATTTGTCCTTCATTATTTTTTCAGTGCTTATTTTACCGTCGGAAATCATAACAACCCTGTCAACCTTTCCTGCCAGCTTTAAGTCATGGGTGACAATGATTATCGTTATTCCAAGCTCCCTGTTAAGCCGCCTGAACAAATCCTGTATCAGGTTTGAGGTTTTCGTGTCGACTGCTCCTGTAGGCTCATCTGCAAGTAGTATGTCCGGTGCATTTGCCAGTGCCGTGGCAATGGCTACTCTCTGTTGCTCTCCTCCTGACATCTCTGTCGGATAGGAGGACGCCTTGTGGGACATGCCAACCATCTCCAAAAGCTCCTCTGCCCTTTTTCTTTTTTCCTTTGCATGCATTCCCGAAAAATTCATGGGCGCTTCCACATTTTCAATGGCAGTAAGATACTGAAAAAGATTACGCTCACTTTTCTGCCACACAAAGCCGATGGTTTTCTTGCGGTATCTTATCATCTCTTTTTGGGACATGTCCGAAAGGCTGACCCCACCCACGGTTACCTTTCCCGCAGACGGCTTTTCAAGTCCTCCTATTATATTCATCAGTGTGCTTTTTCCACTTCCACTTTTGCCGATTACAGCCATAATTTCACCGCGGTTAATGGTAAGCTCAAGCCCCTGAAGCGCCATAACCTCTATGTCATCAGTCTTATATATCTTGACAACTCCGTCACAATTGATAAATGCACCCCCGAAAGCAGCTTTTTCTTCCTGCACGTCATCAAGCTCATGCATCTTATCAAATTCATGTGCCTTATCATATTCAGATGCCTTATCACATTTAGATGCCTTATCATATTCAGATGCCTTATGCGTCTTTGTTTTTTCTTTATATATTGCTTCTTCTGTCAATAATCTCACCATCCTCCATCTCATATATCACATCCCCAAGCTCCATAAGGTTCGGGTCGTGGGTTGTCATGACGATTGTTACCCCTTCATCTACTATAAGGCTTTTAAAAAGTGCCATGCACTTTAACCCCGTATCCGTGTCAAGGGCTCCCGTAGGCTCATCTGCAAATATCACCTTTGGCTTTGGCGCAACTGCACGTGCAATTGCAATTCTCTGCTGCTCGCCTCCTGACATTTGTCCGGGCATATGAAGCATACGCTCCTGCAAACCCACAAGGGAAAGCACCCTTTTTATACGGCTGCTCCGTTCCTCCTCACATTGTGCAAGCCGTAGGGAAAAATCAACATTTTCGTAAGCGTTCATAATTGGGATAAGCGCCACAGACTGAAAAACAAAGCCGATATCCTTTCTCCTTAACGTCTCCTTATCAGCCTCCGACATTTCTGCATAGTCTATCCCATCAAAAATGATTTTTCCCTCTGTAGGCGTATCAAGGGTGCTTAATGCATTAAGCAGGGTTGTTTTTCCCGAGCCTGACCGACCCTTCAGTATGGTAAGCGCCCCTCTCGGTATATCAATGTCAACACCCTTTAAGGCATAAAAATCTTCTCCGTCTCCAAGCCGAAAGCACTTTTTTACATCTTCCGCAATTATAATATTATCCATATGTGCCTCCTACTCCTCTCCAAGCTTAAGCGCCTGCGTAATATTTAATGACCGAATCAATCTCCTTAAAATAAGCATACATAAAACAATCATAAGCGCAATAACAACAGCCAGCTTCAGCATATCTCCCACCTGGAAATAAATATATATATCAAGGTTATGCTTTTCCGGCAGGTACACAATTCCAAAAATCCTTACAAACAGCAGTGTTGCCGCCATACCCACACCTCCGCCTGCAACAACAGACAAAAATGTTGAGAAAATATGCTCATTTGTAAGCATTGCATTTAATTCTTTTACCGGAAGTCCCATGGCGCGATAAACACCAAACAAAAGCTCCCTCTGCCTTATGGAGGATATCCAGTATATCAGAAAGCCAATTGCACAAAGCACAAGCGCTATGATAAAGCTAAGGGTAAACATTCCGTTTGTAATCTGTATCATTGGCTGCTGTTTCATGTCTGAAATATCCTTTTGCAGCAGCATTACATTCTTAGGCACAATTTCGTTTTCGTCAAGGAGCGCTTCAAATTCCTCCATGCCTACATCATCATTCAGCTTTACCCAAACCTCATACGGTGCAATCTGATATGCATTTACAACCTTTGGATAGTTTGCAACCATCAAATACCGTTCCTTTTCCTCGCCGTCCTCATAGTAATAACGCTCATATCCCGGCCAGTCATCCACAATGGCACATATAACGCCTGTCATACTACCCCTTTGTTTCCCTGCAAAAAAATCCGTATCTCCCATACGCGTAGTCGATACCTTGTCCCCCAGCTTAAAATCATATACCTCAGCCAAATTGGAGGATATAATAACGCCGTCAGGATTTTCTGCAAGCGCATTCAGATAAGTATACCAGTGTACATCTTTATTCAGCTCCTCCTTAAAGTTTGCCGTTTCTCCAAACTCCTTGCTGTAAATTCCCATCAACGTAATCTTGTTACTTACCCTATCCTTTGATATATCTGTATCCTCAAGGCGAAGCACCCTCGTCTCACTTGTCACCATACTGCTGTCCTTCAGCCGTTCAAACCTTGCATAATCAGGCTCCTCATATTTATAATCTGTATCATTATTTGCGTCCTTAAAGGTTTTCATAACCCACTGCTCCGTCACGACCGCATCTGCTCCGTTGCCGTATACAAGCCTGTCCTCATTATTTTGGTTTATCGTTCTTGCCGTGTTTGCATTAAACAGCCCCATGGCGACAGTAAGTATCATAAAAACAGATATAAAGCCCTGCTTTCCAAAGGTTCTCGTAATCTGCAAAAAGGAGGCGTACATAGCAGGGCGCCATTTATTTTTCCCAAGCCTGTATACAAGCCTTACAAGATAATGAGAAAGCCTTAGTGCAAGCAGTCCAAAGCCTATGATAAAAAGCGTGGAATCCAGAAATATAAGCGGATCCATTTTATTTCCCGACATAACGTCAATCCTGATTTTATCCTTCTGTATATTAAAATTCCGTAACAGATACAGCGACGTACCAAGTAAAATAAAATCCATGAAAAAGCGCTCCCACAATGGGTTTTTCCTTACAGCATTCATATTTTTATGCTCAACTATCGTTATTTTTGAGTATGACACAAGTGGAAGAATAATGACAACGGTACCCAAAACAACCGCAAGTACTCCATAGGCAAGCATCTTCAACGTAAAGCCATATAGATAAGCGCCGCCACCGTCAAAGGTCAGGAAATCCGTTGTCCTTGCACATAGCTTACAAAGCCCGTAGCCAAGGGGCAATCCAAATACAAATCCGTACAATGCAAGAATCCCACATTGCGCCATGTACTCAACAATAATCTGTAATCTGCTAAGTCCCCTGCTTCTCTGCATGGCTATCTCGTTTTTCTCACTTTCCGCTATCTGTGATGAAACCATGTATATAAACGCAAGCACCATGCCAAGTATAGGGAGCTGCAATACCCAAAGCAAGGTTCCGATTGTCTGCTTGTCAGCCATATAATCCTCAAGAAGCGGCATAAATGTAACAACAAAGTCCGTGTCCTGCAAAGCAAACTGTTCCATATAATACATAACGTCTTCAACATTTTTACTCGTTATATCCTCGTAGTCAAGCATGACATAGTGGCTGTAGCTTACACTCTCGCAGGAGTATTCTTCCAAAATGGCATTCATTGCCTCCCTTGAAATAAACACCTCATTTTTAAATTCATCAGGCTCTATGTACCAAAAGCTGTCATAGCTATCCTTTTGCTTATAGATACCTGAAACCACAAGCCTAAGGCTTTCCCCGTCTTTATTCTTCCACTTATCAAAAATAAGCGTTTCGCCCACCACAAAGCCTCTGTCATTCATTATCTTTTGGGAAATAAGACAAGGATAGCAGCCGTCTTCCATTGCAGCCGTAATCTGCTCCATGGCAGGCTCATAATTTCCCTCGGCAGACACCTCCGTATCGAATTCAGTGGCATAGGATTGTCCGTCAACCATTGTTATGTGCTGTAAAAATTCAGGTATATAGCTTAATGACAGATAATTTGCATGGCTTCCGTAATATCCTGACGCCGACATCTTAGTAAGCGTAACTCTCGTCTGAATTTCCAGTGCCTCTATGTCCTTCAAATATTTAAACCACGTCCTGTCATATTCGTCTATTTCATTTAAAACAGCCTCAAGCTCTCCTGCCCCACCTCCATGGGTGCCCCCGCGTCCTATAACCGCAGGGTACTTATTCTCACTTATGGTATGCTGATAAAAGCCGGAACGCAGCAGCATATTTAATGCGCCCTGCCGAAACATCGGCTGACATGCAAAAATCGCCACAAGGAATGTCATGCCAAGTGTAAGGCATGCGGTAAGCCAACGCTTATTTTTCATTTTTTGCCTTATCATTTTAAACATTATTATTCCTCCTTGGTTACTGGTTCTGTTGCAAGCACGTCACCCTCCGATAAGCCCTCAATGACGCAAATACTTTCTCCGTCGATATCACTGGCTAAGGTGACATACTTCTTTACAAGCGTATCGTCCACTATCTTCCAAACATAATATCTTGTCCGACTGCTTTCTTTGTCCACTTCTTTATAAACAATTCCCTTCCCCGGCAGTACAATACTCCCCGGTATGCTGCTTACCGAATACTCTATACTCATTTTTGCTTTTTTGCCCTCCAGCTCATAGAAGCTTTTATCCTCCATGCTGATATAGCATTTCCCCGTATTCTCCTGCGCCAGGTTTCTCGTAACATAAACCGTATCATTCATTGTCGTTATGTAGCTTTTCCCATTTGAACCTAAGCCTACTACCTCTCCGTAATATACCTTGCCCTCCTCGTCCTGAAATGTAAGCTGCTGCCCCAGTCCCAATGAGCCTGCATGTATACTGACACACGGACTTGTCTGTGTATTTATGAAAAACAGCTTTGTTCCTGCCGGTATGTTTTTTCCCTCACTGACAGAAATGTCCGATATTGTTCCACTTTCGTTTGCACAAATGGAAATATTGCCGCTGCCGTCATTGTTCTTGCTTAAGCTTTCATACTCCTCATTAAGACCGGCAAGCTGATATTCATAGTTTATTGTTTCAAGCTTTTTTTGCCACTGGATAATCTCCCGCTCGCAGTCAAGCATATCCCTTGCATATGGATTTACAAATTCCTCCACTGCGTCGCTAGGGGTTGCCGCATCGCTTACGGTAGCTGTTTCAGGTCCCGTTGCCTCCTGCGCTTCAGCATGATCCAGTTCGTATATCTGTGCTTCTATCGCTGCAAGCTGCTCATCATATGCTTTCATTGTGTCTGTGTGCTGTGCATTTAGCTTATCAATAGAATTTTTCTTTTCCGTAAGCATGGCATTTCCCTTATCCGTCTTTATCTGACAAACGACATCGCCTGCATTTACATAATCGCCCGGGTTAAAATAAATGCTGGAAAGCACACCCTCATACTCTAAATAATATGCTATGGTAGTGGTGTTTTCCACGGTGTAGCTTGTAGCCTTCTGTCTTTCCTCATAGCTTCCATTGCTCACCGTATACGTATCATATTTATCTGGCATAACCTGCTCCGCACTATAATATACAAGCTCGCCCTCAGACAAACCGCTTACAACCTCCCTGTAGCATTTATCCGATGCACCTAGTTCCACATATCTTTTCTCTTTTCCATTTTCTGTTTTTACATATACATAATCCCCCTCGCCGTCCTCATAAAGAGACTCCTTTTCAATGCGCAGTACCCCTTCCCGTCCATACATGATGAAAAAGATCGGCATCATTTCTCCTACATTATCAAGCTTCGTGCCATCGGCGTAATAAAACCTTACGGGCGGATTGACACTTTTATTCTCTATGGCGATTTTCTCAAGCTTGCTGTAAGCATGCTCCTCAAGATGTTTTTTCTCCCCGTCCTTAACAGTATATATTGTTTCATATTTTGAAGAGTCAAAGCTGCCTGTCTCCACCTCTATTGCACCAAGGTCAAGCACCTCAATATAGCAATCATCATAATCAGCAACCACCACAATATTTTCATCTATGGCTGCCATTTTTCCCTCCGATAAATCCTTGCAGTAAACAACCGTTCCACTTACTCTCGCTTTCAGTGCGCCATCGTTTACAATCTCCTGATTTTTAGCTATATCCTCCTTTATGTCACTCACCTTATGTTCATATAACATATTGTCATATCTTCTGTTTTCGTCCAAAATACCAATCTCGGTTTCTTTTGCTGCTGCCTGGGTACTGTCGCCGTTTTCCATATATGCCGCTTTTTCATATTCCCGTATTTTTCTCGTAAGATTGTATATCGCCTCGTCTGCCTCATGGCAACTTGTCAGATTTGAAAGCTGTCCGTTCAGGTCATCAATCGTTTTTTTGCACGCATCAACATCTGCAATGGCAATCACATCACCCGCTGAAACATAATCACCCATGCTTACGCACACCTCGCTTACCTGAACGGTCGTAGGAAAGAAATGACAATACTCCGCAGGAGAAACCGTACCCATGACAATGCCTGACAGCCGCTGATTTAAACCTATATCGCCATATTCCACCGGTCTGAAGGACTCATTTGCGGCAAGGGACTCCATAAGAGGCGGCGCTTCAGGAACATCTCTCCCACACCCTGTAAGAGCAAGGGCAAGCAAAAGAACATTAGCAATCAATTTCTTATGTACCTTTTTCATTAATTAATCACCACCTTATCACCCTCTGTAAGACCTGATTTTATTACCGTGTATCCGTTTTCGGTATCGCCTATCGTTACCTCTGCGCCATGCCTCATATTCCTGTCATCCATCACATACACATAATATTTTTCGTCAACTTGAAACAATGCCTCCTCAGGAACATATAAAACGTCTTTAATTACCTTTTTATTTACGCTCAGATAAAGCGTATCATAGGAAACTACGCTTCCTATATCCCCCAATGCCTTAAAGTAAAGCTTATGCTCCACACTGCCATCTTCACTTTCCCCGCCTGCTTCCGTTTTTATAAGCTGAATATCTATAATGGTATTTGCATAGGTTGCCTCAAATACATCGCCCTCCTTAAAATCAAAATCCTCCTCTGTGGAAGCAACAAATTCTCCTGTTCCATATTTCACAGTCACAAGTCCGTCCTGTGAGCCTACCACACCATAATCAAGAATCTGTGAAACTCCCGTAATAATACCATCACCCTCCGCAACAATATTATATTCCTCAAGTCTTGCTTCAAGCTCCTGTATATACAGGCTGCAAACTCCCATATCGTCCCCGACAAGCCTGATATTCTCTGAATAATCGGTCGTTTTATCAATCTCAGCAAGCCTTGTGTAATGTTCAATTAAAAGCTCGTCCTCCTCAAGCCTCGTTTTATATTGGTCTATCTTGTCTCCCAAATCACCTGATTTGAAGGTCACCATAACCGTCCCCTCAGATACGGTGTCACCCTCCGAAACATTGACGGATTCCACCTCCATTTCATCTAACAATGAATGATATGTCTTCGTTTCACTTTCCGTTCCTTTCAGCTTCAGTTCAACGGAAGGCTCTATGTCTCCACGTACAACCTCAACTGCATCATAGGTCCATGGCTGGTATTCCTCTATGGCAGTTTTGGGCTTCTCATAGTGTTCCTTCCCCCTGCACCCCGTAAACGCCACGGAAAAAAGGGCTGCACCTGCCATAAGACAAATTATTTTTGATTTTCTTACCATACGTTTTACCACCCTTTTATCTTGATGCTATTGCATAATAGAGTAATACTCCCAAGAGCAATGTACATACTCAGAGGATATAAGCGCTCCGTCAAGTGCATTTATAATCAATACCGGATCAAGCATTGTATCTCCCGCAACAATAAATTCCGAATAATAGACCCATACCGGAAGCATTGCATAAGAATTTTCATCATATGCTACGCAAACATATTCAAAGTTTACCTTTGTAATATCATACTGTGTCGAAGGATACTCCTCCAGCAATTTATCAAAGTGTGTATGGGCAATATCATCTATCTGCTGAAAGCTTAGCATTTGGGAATTTTCTGAAAGCGTTTCCTCAATTTCATAATCCTCCATGATGCAAAAGCTGTAAACGCCCTTACTGTTTACACATATAATTACATATGGCTGCACAGCCGTAATTCCATCATTTACGCTTACACCTTCTCCCACGTCAGAAAACATATTGATGCCATTTAAGTACGGGGCATAAACGATGCCATACCCGTCAAGATAGTCTGCTCCGTTCTTTACCTTGCCTTCGCTAACAGGCTGAATCTCAGTCATTTTAACACATGACATGTTGTGAAATCCCAATTTATCAAGGAACAGTTCCGCTTCACGCTCCGCCTCCGCCCTGTCACATTTATTTTTATATATTCCCAAATCCATGCCATAACTATTGTTAATATAATTTTGTTTTTCAGGGCAGGAGCCATATAAAGCGGGCTGATCAACTTGTATATCAGCCTCGTAGTCAACATAATCATACTCCAAGAGCCATACATCCTTGTCAATCTCACCCCTAAGCAGTGCATTATTGTAAAAGGTTGTTGAATTATCCTCGGGGTAATAAAATTCTTCCGTAAATATAAACTGGTCTTTGGGATATTCAACAGCATTATCCTTTAAGTTATCCATTTCCCACTCAATACGAGCAATTCTCGACTCTACATGCTCATATGCATCGGTATCGTCCTCCAAATCTGCAAGCCGCTCCTCCCAAAATTGCTTTTCTGCCTCAAGCTCCTCCCTGCTGCAAAAAGCATACGGCTTTACATTGATATAGTCCCCGTTATCAAACAGCTTTTCTGCGTAGGCTTTCACCCACGCATCGTCTTTATCCTTTCTTTTCAGCTTATACGTGGGAACCTGTCCATATCCGTCTGCATAAAGTTCCGCCTCAACCTTTATTTTACCGCCGCTGCGTGACTCCACAGTGTAAGATAGGCTTTGTGGAATTGCCTCCTGCGCAGCATCGCTTTTCGTCGCAGCAGTTACATTCCCACTTAAATCCTTTGCGATATCCTCCTTGCTTGACCTCCCGCATGCAGTGAATATGCCTGTCAGGATAATCAGTGCGGAAATAAGTGCCATGTTTTTTAATGTGTATCTTCTCTCACAATTTTGTTTCATCATATCTTACCTCCTTTGAATGTAAGTCCTTTATCAAAAGCAGATTAGTCCAACCACATAAATTCATAATCCGTATAACTATAGTCACCTGTAAGCAAAAAGCTTCCATCAAGTGCGTTCACGGTAATAAGAGGATAGTTTGCAATATTTGAATTGACAACCATAAAATATCTCCATGCAGGCACCATTGCATAAGAAATTCCATCATAGGTTATGCAGACATACCCAAACCGGACCTCACTTATTTTTACATTTATCCTGTTATAGTCCAAAGCTTGTTCGTAAAAGCTTTTCACTTCGTTGTTTACCTGCTCAAAGCTTAACATTGATGAGCTTTTTGCCAATGCATCGCCAATTTCATACTGCTCATACATGCAAAACCCAAATATACCGTCGCTGGAAACCTCTATTTTTATAAATGGCTGTACTGCCAAGTTATTCATGTGTGTTTCCTCGCCTACAGTTGTGGCACTTATTCCGTACAAAAGGTCAACTCCATTTACTGACAGCGCATAGGTTAAACTGTAGCCATCCAGCACATATTCCCCATCGTCATTTTCATCTGCGGCAACACGAAGGAATGTTATATTAACCAGCTTCATATTTTCCAGTCCAAAAGCTTCAAGCAGCTTTTCGGCTTCCTTTTCAGCCATCCCACGGTCACATTTATTTGGAACACCTATATCATTTTTTGTTGTATATTCAATATTTGGCGTATTTTCAGGGCAGACACCATACAGACAGCCCATAGGGTCCTCATAAATTTCGTCATCTATCGCTATTCCGGTATAACTCCCCCGTTCATAGCTCATATACCACAGCTTGCCATCCGCTTGTCCTTTCAGATGCGCCCTCTCACTATTAAGGGGCTTTCCATCCTGTGATATAATGTCGCTGTCAAACTCATATATCAGCTTATCGTCAGGATATTTTACATACTCCGCTTCCACATAGTTATCAATTTCCCTTTCTATATCTACTTTTTCTTTCTCTATAATCGAATATGCAGGGTCGGATGTCCCATACTGTGACAAAAGCTCCTCACAAAATCGTTTCTCCTGCTCCAACTCCTCTAAGCTACAAACCCTATACCTTGAGTTTCCGCAAAATGCAACCAAAAAGTGGTTAAATCTTCCCAAAGTACCAA
>JAMPFU010000046.1 GCA_023664385.1 Clostridium sp.
AGACAGACAGACAGACAGACAGACAGACAGACAGACAGACAGACAGACAGACAATAATTAAGCTTATTCAATATGTATTTGGATATGCATATGTTAAATTAGATGATATTGCCACGATAACAAGGGGTGGTAATTTCCAAAAGAAAGATTTTACGGAAGACGGAGTGCCATGCATTCATTATGGACAGATATATACAGGATATGGAATATATGCGGATAAAACATTACAACATGTGTCTGAAGAAACTGCCCAAAAGTCAAAGAAAGCGGTAACGAATGATATTATTATGGCTGTTACAAGTGAAAATGTGGAGGATGTCTGTAAATGTGTAGCATGGTTGGGCAAAGAAGATATAGCTGTCAGTGGACACACAGCAATTATTCATCATAACCAAAATGCAAAGTATTTGGCATATTATTTTCACACCTCACATTTTGAGGTACAAAAACGAAAACTGGCTCATGGAACAAAGGTTATAGAGGTCACACCAGACAAATTGGGGGATTTATTTATTCCGTTGCCTACTAGAGAGGAGCAGGATAGAATCGTTGAAATACTTGACCGTTTTGATGCACTTTGTAATGATATTTCAGAAGGACTACCGACAGAGATAGAGGCACGGCAAAAGCAATATGAGTACTATCGTGACATATTATTAACTTTTAAAGAGCTAAAATTAGAAAAACAGGAATAAAAAACAATATAGGAATCACAATATCTAAGCTGGAGGTGTAGGTATGATGGTGAAGCAAGCTACCGATAAATATTATGTTAAAGTGATGGGAGGTTGTGTGCTATGGTGAGGACAAATGTAGAAATTACTTCGGTAAATATTACGGTACCCACAGAAATGGTATCTTATGTTGCGATGGAAGATAAAGATATGGTGTTACAGAGAAATGCCCTTTTGTTATATCCATATATAAAAAATCTGACAATTTCACATGGAAAAGCAGCGGAAATGCTTGGAATATCGAAATGGGAACTGATTGAAATATATAATAATTTGGGATTGGCATACTTAAATATGGATATTAGCGAGGTTGAAGAGGAAATTCAGTGTTATCGCAAGATGAAAGAGGAGATAGTATGATTATTATATCGGACACAACACCATTGATATCATTGCTTAAAATCGGACGCTTGGAGCTTTTGCATCATCTCTTTGGTGAAATACAGATACCATATGCGGTATATAGGGAATTAACTTCAAACGATAAATTTAAACGGGAGGCAATCGAGATTCTTCAATCAGAGTATATTCAAAAGGTTGATGTAGAAGATAAAAAATCGGTTGCTTTATTAAGGCGGGCTACTGGATTGGATGAAGGAGAAAGTGAAGCAATTATTTTATCTGATGAAATGAAAGCGGATATTCTATTGATGGATGAACTGAAGGGTAGACAAGTGGCAAAACAAATGGGGCTAAGGATTATGGGTACGGTTGGCATACTAATGACCGCATTTGAAGAAAAGTTATTGTCTGCTGATGAAATAAAGCAGTGTATTAATGTTATGAAAAATAATGGAAGACATATTAGTGAGCAATTGTACGAACAATTGATGGACAAAATTAATGAATAAGAAACATGTAAGTAATAAGGAGTCAGACAAATGAGTGTGTTAAACATGGTTGCATCCATGAATGAAAGTACGGTGGTAGCGGAGTATACACCTGAGAGCAGGCATTCCGACAGTTATCAGAGTGAGGCGGAGCTTGAAAAAGAGTTTATCCGTATGCTGACGGAACAGGGGTATGAATATCTGCAAATCCATTCAGAGGCAGAACTGATAGAAAACCTTAAACATAAGTTAGAGCAGTTGAACGATTATAATTTTACGGATAGCGAGTGGGAGAGATTTTTTCGGGAGCATATTGCAAATGCCAACGAGGGTATTGTGGAAAAGACACGCACGATTCAAGAGGACTATACAAAGGTTTTAAAGCGTGACGATGGAAGCACAAAGAATATCAGATTGATTGATAAAGGGAACATACATAACAATCGGTTGCAGGTGATTAACCAGTACGAAGTGCAGGGAAAAGTAGGAAATGCTACGGAAGATAATACCAATCCTGCGAATTATGATAACCGTTATGATGTGACGATTCTTGTGAATGGTCTGCCTCTTGTCCATATAGAATTAAAAAGGCGTGGGGTGGCAATCAGAGAGGCGTTTAATCAGATTAACCGTTATCAGCGTGACAGTTTTTGGAGTGGATGCGGACTCTATGAGTATGTGCAGATATTTATTATTTCGAATGGCACGAATACAAAATATTATTCCAACACCACAAGGTTTTCGCACTTAAAAGAGCAGGGAAAAAGCTTTGGTAAAGGAAAAAAGACAAGCAACAGTTTTGAGTTCACTTCGTTTTGGGCGGATGCGAATAACAAAGCAATACCTGACCTTGTGGATTTTACAAAGACATTTTTATCAAAGCATACCCTTCTTAATATTCTGACGAAGTATTGTGTACTGACCTCGGAGGAGTTATTACTTGTAATGCGTCCGTATCAGATAGCAGCTACGGAGAAGATATTAAACCGTATTGAAATCGCCACAAATTATAAGAAATTGGGAACACTTGATGCAGGAGGCTATGTCTGGCACACCACGGGAAGCGGAAAAACACTGACTTCCTTTAAGACTGCACAGCTCGTAAGCGGGCTTGATTTTGTTGACAAGGTGTTGTTTGTAGTTGACCGAAAAGACCTGGACTATCAGACGATGAAAGAGTATGACCGTTTTCAGAAAGGAGCTGCGAACAGCAACACCTCAACTGCAATTTTACAGAGGCAGTTAGAAAACAAGGATAAGAACGGTAATTATCATGAATACAAGATAATTATAACGACCATTCAAAAATTAGATGGATTTATCCGCAAAAATAAAGGACACGAAGTATTTGACAAGCATGTTGTCCTGATATTTGATGAGTGCCATCGGTCACAGTTTGGGGATATGCACACAGCGATTGTTAAAAATTTCAAGAAATACCATATCTTTGGGTTTACAGGTACGCCGATATTTTCGGTCAATGCAGGAAGTGGTAAACATGCAGATCTTAGGACTACACCGCAGGCTTTTGGGGAAAAGCTGCATACTTATACGATTGTTGATGCTATCAATGATGGAAATGTACTTCCATTTCGTATTGACTATATTAAAACGATTAAGGACAGCGATAAAACGAAGGATAAACAAGTATCAGCAATAGATACGGAAAAGGCACTCTTAAATCAGTCACGTATTAGTGAGATTGTTTCTTATACTTTAGAACATTTTGCTCAAAAAACAAAGCGTAACCAAGGAGATAGTTTTGCATTCTCTGTTCTGACAAATGTAGAAGAAGTAGCTACGGCAAAGAATAGAAATGAGATAGAGGAAAAGAAGAATAAAGTTCGTATAAAAGGTTTTAATTCCATATTTGCAGTAAGCTCCATAGAGGCTGCAAAGCTGTATTATACAGAATTTAAACACCAAATGGAGAAATTGCCGGAGGCGAAAAGGCTTCGGATTGCTACGATATTCAGTTATGGTGTCAATGAGGCAGAAAATGATGATTTTGTGGTCGACGAAAATTCCGAGAACACAGACGGACTGGACAAAAGCTCACGGGATTTTTTGGAAAGTGCGATTGACGATTATAATAAGATGTTTTCTACTACCTATGA
Organism: Clostridium sp.; assembly: GCA_023664385.1. Lineage (GTDB taxonomy): Bacteria > Bacillota > Clostridia > Lachnospirales > Lachnospiraceae > Coprococcus_C. The sequence goes on from JAMPFU010000046.1 coordinate 3,682, forward strand.
TACCACAAGTGATAAGTTTCAAAACTATTATAAAGATGTATCTCTTAGAATGAAAAATCGGGAGATTGACATTTTAATTGTTGTGAATATGTTTCTTACTGGATTTGATGCAACAACGCTGAATACTCTTTGGGTGGACAAGAATTTGAAATATCACGGACTTTTGCAGGCGTTCTCCCGTACCAATCGTATTCTCAATTCTGTAAAGACATTTGGAAACATTGTCTGTTTCCGTAATTTGGAGCAGGAGACAAATGATGCAATTGCACTCTTTGGGAATAAAGAGGCAGGCGGTATTGTCCTGTTAAGAAACTATGCAAGTTATTATAATGGATATGATGAAAATGGAAAACATCATGAGGGATATACAGAGCTGATTGACAAACTACAGACAATGTTTCCACTTGGGTCTTTTTCAGAACTTGGGGAGCAGGATAAGAAGAAATTTATATCTTTGTATGGTGCAATTTTGAAAATGAGGAATATCCTATCTGCCTTTGATGATTTTGCCGGGCAGGAGATACTTTCTCCACGAGATTTTCAAGATTATCAGAGTGAGTATATAGATCTTTATCACGAGTTCAAACCGAAAAAAGGGGAAAAAGAAAATATCAATGATGACATCGTTTTTGAAATTGAACTTGTAAAGCAGGTTGAGGTCAATATTGATTATATTTTAATGCTTGTGAAGAAATATCAGAAAGATGGGAATAAGGACAAAGAGATTGTTGTTACGATTGAAAAGGCAGTCAATTCAAGTCTCAATCTACGGAGCAAAATAGTGCTTATCAGGGAATTTCTGTCGAGGGTTAATGCTGATACCGAGATTGACGGAGAGTGGCTGAAATACATTGATGAACAACGGGAAAATGATCTTGTTGCGATTATAAAAGATGAAAAGCTAAAGGACAGGGAAACGCATATATTTATCGAAAATTCTTTCCGTGATGGAGTACTAAAAACTACAGGGATAGACGTTGATGCGATAATGCCTGCAGTATCAAGATTTGGCGGTGGCGGGACAGCAAACCGCACCGAAACAAAGAAAAGAGTTATTGATAGGCTGCTGGTGTATTTTGAGAAGTATCTGGATTTAGTTGGGACGAAGTAATATTATCAGATACCTTTTAATTGGATAAATGTTATGGGTAATAAAGTGGGTAATAAATTCACATATGGAGATTTGCAAGATGTAAATTTGAATGAAACACAATTACAGGTTTTGGGTTTTATTAGAGATAATAACAATATCACAAAAAAGCAGTTACAGGAAAAAACAAAAAAGAGTAAGACTACCATAGACAATGTAATAAATTTTTTAAAGAAAAATAATTTAATAGAGAGAATTGGATCAAATAAAACAGGTTACTGGAAAGTAAATAATTAAGAAGACACGTGGAAAAGCAAAACAGAAAGAAAGCGTTTTTTGTACCACTTGGCATAATTGGTTGAACAGTGGCTGCATTTGAAAATCCAAGCACTTAGTAAAAACGACCCCGGAAACGTCAATTGAACCGACAATTCCGAGGTCGTTTGTTTCTTATAACTGTGTGGTGTTCAACTCCAAAACTTACATTACCCTTTATCCCCTCGTGCTGCAACCTCCCGTTCCTGTATCTCAGGCGGGGTTTGTTCATATCTTGCAAAGGAGTAGGAGTATGTGCCGCTTCCGCCGGTTATGGAACGTAAATCGGTATTGTAGCCGTAAAGCTCCATGTATGGAATATCGGCAACAATTTCCTGGTAGCCATTTTCACCAGGGTTCATGGAAAGAATGCGGGCACGGCGTTTGTTTAAATCGCCCATAATATCACCAGTATATTTGTCAGGGACAAGCACCTTTAAGGAGGCAATCGGCTCTAATAAAATAGGCTTCGCTTCCATAAAACCTTTCTTGAAGGCTTGTATGGCGGCAACCTTAAATGCCATTTCTGAGGAGTCAACCGTGTGGTATGAGCCGTCATATAATACTGCCTTCACGCCAACAGCAGGGTATGATGCCAGTGGTCCGTTTGCCACAGCCTCCTGTATGCCCTTTTCAACGGCAGGAAAATAATTTTTAGGGACGGCACCGCCGACAACACATTGATCAAATACATATGGTGTTTCCAAATCTCCCGATGGCTCAAAGGTCATTTTTACATGACCGTATTGTCCGTGTCCGCCGGATTGCTTTTTATACTTATATTCAACGTCAGATTTTTTCAGTATGGTTTCACGGAATGCAATCCTCGGTTTTTCAAGCTCAATTTCAACCTTATATCTGTCTAGGAGCTTTGAGACCACGACTTCAAGATGCTGGTCGCCCATTCCGTATATCAGGGTTTGCCCGTTTGCGGCATCATTTTCAACCTTGAGGGTTAAATCCTCGGACATGAGCTTTTGCAGTGCCTGGGAAACCTTATCATCGTCGCCCTTCTTTTTTACGGTATATCTCTTATATGTATAAGGGGTGGAAATGTTAGTACGCAGGTAGGCAACAGGATTTTTTTGCGTGGAAAGTGAATCGGTTGTTGTAACGGAGGTAAGCTTTGCCAAAGCACCGATATCGCCTGCATGCAGCTCCTTTGTTTCCTCTGGCTTATTGCCACGCATCACATAGAGCTTTCCGATTTTTTCCTCGACACCCTTATGGTGGTTGTACATGATGTCGTCTGTTTTTAATACACCTGAATTAACCTTGATGAGGGAATATTTACCAATAAATGGATCCGCAATGGTTTTCCATACATAAGCAGATTTTGGTTTTGAGAAATCATAGTCAGCATGAAATATCTCGTTTGTTGTTGTGTTGATGCCTGAGCAGCTACGCTTTTCAGGACTTGGCAGATATTTTACGATGTCAACCATCAGCGTGTAGATGCCCCGTGCCAATGTGTTAGAGCCCATAAGCACAGGCACAATGCCGCCTTCCGCCACATTTACCCTGAGTGCCTGCCTGATTTCATTTTCCGAAAATTCATCGCCGTTAAAATAACGCTCAAGAAAATCATCATTTGTCTCTGCCACAGCCTCCATAAGTGCCGTCCGGCATATTGTTAAGTTTTCCTCGGAATATTCAGGAACGTCCATTTTTTCCACATCGCCATGTGAGGTCCAGCGTTTTGCACGCTGCTGTAACACATTTACATATCCGACAAATTCCTTGTTTTCACGCACAGGAAGATGGAACGGTGCAATGTGCTTGCCGTACATATCCTGTAAATCCTGCACTACCTGCCTATAGCTTGCGTTATCGTTATCCATATTGGTAACGAATATCATCCGTGGCAGCTTATATTTTTCGCATAGCTCCCATGCTTTTTTTGTTCCGACCTCAATGCCGTTTTTGCCTGATACTACGATGATGGCAGCATCAGAGGCTGATACCGCTTCCTCAACCTCCCCGACAAAATCAAATGCACCGGGCGTGTCTAAAATATTAACCTTTGTATCCTCCCATATGATGGGAATAACTGAGGTGTTGATGGAAATATGACGCTTTATTTCCTCCTTGTCATAGTCGCTTATCGTATTGCCGTCCGTGACCTTCCCCATTCGTGTTGTCATCTTGGCAAGGTATGCCATGGCTTCCACAAGGCTTGTTTTCCCGCAGCCGCTATGACCGAGCAATACAACATTTCTAATTTTGTCCGTGGTGTAAATATTCATAGGAGACCCCCTTCCTGAACCATTGCCGTATTTTAAAATCTGCGTCGCAGAATACCCGCACTTGCATTTACATGGGAAACCATGTAAATAGCTGAAAATACAGCACAGTGTGTAAAGTTACGATTGCATTTACATAATGATGTGTCTTGTTGTTTTGGAATAATTTTATCACAATAAGGGGCTGTGTGCAATTATTATAAAGTCATTAAGAATAATTCCTGCAAAAACACACATACTAGCATAAGGTCGTCCAAAATAATGGACTTTACAGAAAACAGATACCAAGCGACAGAAAGGAAAACATAAATGGGAGCAGTATTTTTAAAAAATGACGAAAAAATCTTTTATCTCATATCAGGTGACAAGGAAAAATTACAGGGCTGTGCATGTTCGGGCTTTGAGGTTTTGGACGCAGAACAGTCAGAGGGTGCAGGAGAAAAGCATCTGCCAGTAGTAAAAAAAGACGGAAATAAAATCACCGTAAATGTGGGAAGCATTTTGCATCCTATGACCGAGGAACACAGCATTGACTGGATTTTTTTGGAGACAAAGAAGGGTGGACAGCTCGTAAGACTTTCACCCTCATGTGAGCCTATCGCAGAATTTATTTTGACAGATGGTGACGAGGCTGTGGCTGCATATGCATACTGTAATTTACATGGATTTTGGAAGTCTGCGTTGTAGCTGTCGCACTATGTAGGCAGATTTTGTGCCGCCGCCTGCTTTGATGTTGTAAATGCAGTGGAAAAAATACTATGACACAAATCAAGCTTGTTTTTTCTGCAAATAATATAGCTGTTAATCATGGGAGCCTGAAAATCCTTTAAAGGTATCATGCGCAGCTGCCTAGATTTTATATATGGAATTGCCATATTTTCAGGGAGAAAAGTATAGCTTTTCTGTCCAAGCACATAGGGAATGATTTTTGAGCAGTCATCGATTTCAAGTGCAAACTGATGATATTTTGGAAACAAATTACGAATAAACTGTCCTACATCCTGAAGTGCAAAATTACACATAAGATAAGGCTCATGAATTAAGCACGCTCTTGTAATTCCCGTATCATATTTTTTGTTTTGGATATCCGTAACCAAAACCATTGCGTCCTGCTTAAAAAGCTCACATTGAAATGACTTTTTCTTAAGCGGAAGGTAAGAAAATACAACATCAAAAATACCGTTTTGAAGCTGCTCCAAAAGATGTCCTGAAAGACCAATCGTTATTTTTAATGAATCCTTTGGGTGCTCCCTGTGATGCTTTAAAATGAGTGGTGCAAGATGTCCTTCGTAAATGGAGTCTGAGCAGCCTATATGAAGTTGATTTTCAAATTGATGAAGTGAGGTGATTTCCGTAAGAGATTGATTTGTTAATTCTATTACTTTTTCTGCATAAAGTAAAAACTGTTCCCCCTCCAGCGTCAGCTCGACGCTTCGGTTATTTCTCAAAAATAATGATAGGTTCAGCGCCCTTTCCAATTCGTTAATTCTGTTTGTGACTGTAGACTGGGCGACAAAAAGCTGTTCGGCAGCCCGTGTGTAATTTTTAGTATTTGCCAATGTAATAAATGTTTTTAGTCCGTCAATGTCCATAAGCATACTCCGTTTTATATATTTGGGTAATCAGCAAATAGTTACATAAAGTAACTATGTATCGATGCATAATTACATGATAGTGAAGCAAATATAGTAATTCTATATTCAAGTAAAACAATAATTCGATATTCGAATAAATACAATTTGAATTATCTATTTTACTTATAGTATAACCCATGCTTATAATATATGCAAATAAAATTTAGAGAGTGATTACATGTAAGCATGCAGCGTGAAATGAGTAATTGCGAAGCTTAGCGGTTTCAAAAAGTGAGTTTCGCAATTACCTAACAGCGCAAACATTTGAAAGGAGCCATTATGCAGAATATCAAGTTAAGCAACAAGACCTACAAGCTGGAACAGGACCCATATATTTATACATTGCAGGATGTGGAGAAGCCGGAGCTTTTCAGGGAGATGTTCCCGTACACTGAGACGCCGAAAATAGCGTTTAATTACCGCAGGGTGCCTGAAAATATGACGGAGGATATTTTTATTACCGATACAACCTTTCGTGATGGGCAGCAGTCGAGAATACCTTATACGGAGGAACAGATGGTACATATTTATAAGCTCCTGCATAAGCTTGGTGGTGAAAACGGCATGATTCGCCAGACGGAGTTTTTTGTTTACTCGGAAAAAGACAGAAGGGCTTTGGAAAAATGTATGGGACTCGGGTACAAATTCCCTGAAATAACCACTTGGATTCGGGCATCAAAAAAAGATTTTGAGCTTGTAAAATCCATTGGAATAAAAGAAACGGGAATTTTGGTAAGCTGCTCCGATTATCACATTTTCCACAAAATGGGATTAACGAGGAAGCAGGCGCTTGAAAAGTATATCGGAATTGTATCTGATTGTATTGAGGCAGGACTTCGTCCAAGATGTCATTTTGAGGATATTACAAGAGCTGATTTTTATGGCTTTGTTATACCGTTTGCAAAACGTCTTATAGAACTTTCAGGTGAGAGTGGTGTGCCTATTAAAATACGTGCCTGCGACACAATGGGCTTTGGCGTGCCTTATCCCGGCGCTGCGCTTCCCCGAAGCGTTTCGGGAATTATTTACGGACTTCAGCATTATGCAGATGTTCCACCTGAGTTGTTAGAGTGGCATGGACATAATGATTTTTACAAGGGTGTTGTAAATGCAACAACTGCATGGATGTATGGCGCAGGAGCAGTAAATTGTTCGTTGCTTGGCATTGGCGAGAGAACGGGAAATGTTCCCTTGGAGGCGATGGTGTTTGAATATGCATCCTTAAGAGGACATTTTAATGGAATGAATACAAAGGTAATTACGGAAATTGCAGAGTATATTCAAAATGAAACAAATTATAATATACCGCCGATGACACCTTTTGTTGGGGAAAATTTTAACCTTACAAGAGCGGGAATTCATGCGGATGGAATTATGAAAAACCCTGAAATATACAACATTTTTGATACGGAGGCACTGCTTGGCAGGCCTCCGAAGGTTTCCGTTACCAATACGTCAGGTGCGTCAGGAATCGCATTTTGGATCAATCAATATTATAAAAAACAGGGAAAGCCTGCGGTTGACAAAAATACCCCGATTGTTCAGGCTGTTTATGAATGGGTGATGAAGCAGTATGACGAGGGAAGAATAACGATGATTAGTGATGAGGAGCTTGTGGAGCAGGTGAAGCTTTTGACTGATTAAATTTAATGCTGTATTTTTTGTTAAAGTCTGCAAATGGGACGCTTGACAGTGATTTTGCGCAATAATATAATATAGGCATATAATTGGGCTGAAATAACTGCCTTTGTTGCTATTCTATTTTTTACGGGTAAGGAGCGAAGCGTGACATGACGCAAAAGAAGCAGAAAACGACTAAAAACCTGCGGGGCAAGGCGCTGATTGTATTGGCGCTGATTTTTGCTGTTTTCGTAGGCGTTGTAAGCCTTTATTCTGTTATGACGAATAGAGTAATTAATTTGGCAGTCCAGTCTATGGATGAGCTGGCGCTTCATGACGAGACTGCCATCTTAAAATCTTTGGAATACCGCTGGAATATGCTGGCAGGCGTGGGGAACGAATGTCGGCAGTCAAAGTGTCAGACTGTTCAAGAGGTTATGGAGCTGCTGCACTTGAAGGAGAGTGGCTTGGAGTGCACCGATCTTGCCCTGATGGATGAAGATGAAAACATTTATTATGGTTCTATGTTTACTACCCAAAATGAGGTGATTGCCTCTTTTTGCCGCGATGGGCAGGAACGGTTTGCTGTTCGCTATGATGGAGAAAGCGAAAGTGCAGAGACCCGAAACGAATGTTTGCTGTTTGGCGTAAAGCTTAAGCCGTTTACTGTGGAGGGAAAAACATTTACCCATATTGTCTGCCGCTTTCATATCAATACCTTGGATGGAGAAATGAAGATCGACAGCTACGATGGGGAAGGCTACAGCAGTGTATTTGACCTGGACGGCAATTATATCGTGAACCTGAATCGCAGCCATGGCATCCAAACAAGGGACAACTTCTTTACCGATTTGGAAGAATACAACCTGACAGATGGTGCTACGGTTGAGGGTATTAGGGAACGCATTGTAAGAGATGAAGCATTTACTATCTCCTTTGAAACTGAGGAAGGTGGAGGCTTGATGCGCTTTACCCCTATGCCAGGGGTAGACTGGTATTTTGTCATGTCGGTTTCCCGCTCTGTTTTTGAGAAGCAGAGTATGGAGCTGCTTCGAATTGTGCTTTTGATTTTCGTGTTCATGGGAGCAGCAGTGCTGCTTGTGCTTCTACTTGCTCTGCGCAGTCGTCAGGCTATGGCTCGGGCAAAGACAGAGGAGAAGCATAGGGAGGAACTGGACGAGGCTTTGTCTATGGCGGAGTCGGCAAACCGTGCTAAGACAACCTTCCTCAATAACATGTCCCACGATATCCGCACGCCTATGAATGCTATCATCGGGTTTACCAACCTAGCTGCAAAATATATTGAAAATACTGAGCGGGTAAAGGATTACCTGGAAAAAATCAGCCAATCCTCCAACCACCTGCTCAATCTGATTAACGATGTACTGGATATGAGCCGTATCGAATCGGGGAAGATGGTTTTGGAGGAAAAACCCGAGAATTTGGCAGATATTTTGCAAAATGTCCGCAATATCATCCAGACAGACATTCACACCAAGCAACTGGAGCTTTGTGTTGATGCGGAAAATGTAACAAACGAGGATATTTACTGCGACAAGCTGCGTCTAAATCAGGTTCTGCTGAATTTGCTTTCCAATGCTATGAAATTTACCCCTGCCGGCGGGACTATCTCCCTGCGTTTGATTGAGCACGAGGGACAAAGACCCGACTGGGGCGAGTATGAGCTGCGGGTCAAGGACACCGGCATCGGCATGAGCCCGGAATTTGCCACCACCATCTTTGAACCCTTCACAAGGGAGCAGACTGCCACGGTCAGTGGCATTCAGGGTACGGGGCTGGGTATGTCCATTACCAAGAACATTGTGGATATGATGCATGGAACCATCGAGGTCCAAAGTGAAAAGGGCAAGGGAACGGAATTTATCATCAAGCTGTCCTTCCGTTTGCAGGATGAACCGAAGGAGTCAGAAGCTATCGTCACTTCTGAGGAGGTGTCCTTTCAGGGACGGCGGCTGCTGTTGGTGGAGGACAATGAGCTCAATCGGGAAATTGCTACTGAGCTTTTGCAGGAGTGGGATTTCGTGGTGGAGACAGCAGAAAATGGGCTGCAGGCTGTGGAGGCTGTCAAGGCATCAGCACCGGGCTATTTCGATGCTGTGTTGATGGACATACAAATGCCAGTGATGGATGGTTATGCGGCCAGCCGTGCAATTCGTGGATTGGACGACCCTGTGCGTTCCAAAATTCTGATTATTGCAATGACAGCCAACGCCTTTGAAGAAGACCGTCAAAATGCCCTGAATGCAGGGATGAATGCCCATGTGGGCAAGCCGATCGATATTGATGCATTGCTAAAGACGTTGCGACAGTTTTTAACATAAATAGGTGCTTGTAAAATTTGCCTATCATTATAAATTTTAGGAGGAGATGAGATGAAAAACAGGAGAAAAAGAGTTTGTGTGTTGTTGGTGGCAGCGTTGCTTTGTGGATTGCTGGCAGGATGCGACGGCAAGGAGAAGCAAATGCCAACGGTGACCTTGAACGTTAAATGTCCCACGCTTCAAATGAGTGGTATTGGTGGCTGTGATGTTACCGTTGCCGCTGAATTTTTGCAGAAGGCTTCCGATGACTTTTGCGCACAGTATGAGGATGCAGATGTAACAATTAATTTGGTGGAGTTTGAGCTGACCAACGAGGACGCCGAAATTCCCGGCTGCTTTGACACGTCTGACGCTGCTGATGTACTTTTTGAAGGCTATTTCAATATGTCCACCTATATCCATACAGGGCGTGTGGTTCCGTTGGACGATATTATCAGCGATGAGCTGCGGGCAGATATTTACCCAAGCCATTGGGTGGAGAGCTCCCTGAATGGCAAGACCTACATGATGCCCTTTCTAACTGCCCAAAATACCTTGTCCTTTGACGGTGATTTATTCCGTCAGGCAGGGCTGGAGGAATATGTCAAGGATCCTGATGTGATTCAAAACTGGACGAGGGAGCAGTACGAATATGTTTTCGGGACGCTCAAGACCAATCTGCCCGACCTGACAGCTCCTATGATGATGTATGCAGGGGACAATCAGGGGGACACGCACATCATGACCCTCTTACGTGCTTTCGGCTGCCCTTTATTTGACGAGAATGGCCGCTTTTGTGTTAATACGCCTGAGGGCATCGCTGCTTTGCAGTGGATTAAGGATTGCTACGACAAGGGGTATTTCCCAGCCGGTGCAGACACTTTGGTTATCATGGACAATTACCACCAGTTTGTCAACGGACAACTGGGAATTTATGTCAACAACGCCTCTCAGGAGGAAACTTGCCGTAGAGAGGCTGATATGGAAATCTATTCCGTCAACTTCCCTAACTTTGCCCATCCGGATGAACCGGGCTATGCTACTGTTTTTACCACAGGCTTTGAAGTGTTTGACAATGGCGATGAGCTTAAGGTGCAGGTTGCAAAGGATTTTGTCAAGTATATCTACGAGAGTGACTACATCGACTATATGACGGGTGCAATCCCATGTAGTGCCAGCGTAGCCGAGAAGTACACCGACGATTTGCAAGAGATTAGCAAGTATATCAATAACAGTGACGCCAACGTGAACCTCACAGGCAACAACCCAAACTGGCGGGGCGTCCGTGCCGTTTTCTACCTCAATATTCAGGACTTGCTGTTCGGTGATAAGACCCCTGAGGAGGTGGCAGAAAATATCGATGCTTCCTGCAACGCAGCCATTGAAGAAGGATATGCTGATAGTAAGCTGCATGAGTGATGGGATTTCTCCTTTCGTGTCAGCGCCTGTGGATAGATTGATAATCATTCTATCGATGAGTGGACACCTTGATATTTCTTCTTTTGAATGGAAGAAATAAACAGTAAAAAATAATAAAAATTACATAAACTGATATTGACATAAAAGGAGATTTTATTATGGAAATGCGTAAAAAATATTCCACGCTGTCAATTATCATTATGTTTATTGTAATTTCCCATGGGGCTTGGATATGGGAGGGACTGCTTACAATGACCGTTGTAGGGGAATTTGTAAATAGAGGCTTTCTGCATGGCTTTTGGCTGCCACTCTATGGGACGGGAAGCATTTTGTTATTATATGTATTTGGAAAGGAGAAAAACTCCTTTTGGAAAATTTTTCTTGGAAGTGCAGCGATATGTACCACGATGGAATACGCTGTGGCAATCGTGTTAGAGAAGCTGTTTCATAAAAGATGGTGGGATTACGGCGGTGTTTTTTTAAATTTAAAAGGACGCATATGCCTGCCTGTGGTTTTTGCATTCGGCTTTGCAGGATATTTGCTGATACGGCTGCTTGCGCCATATATGGACAGGCAGATTCAAAAAATATCCTTGTCAGGGCAGAAAAAAATTTGTGTTTTTTTTGGTATTATGATGCTTTTGGATTTTGGCATTTCATTATTTTACCCAAATACGGGACGAGGCATAGCATCTTAAAGAAAAATTGAAAAAGGATATGCATTGGGTGCTGATGGACGATATAAGAACGGAGTATGTAACCTGCATTCAAAAAGAGATATATAATTCTTTGAGTTATAATTGACTAACAACACTTGACAGAAAAATAGGAAAGTATTAAAGTATAGTTCATAATAAATAGGGCACGTGTATAATGTAGTTGTGTGGTTGACATATATTACCAAAAATAGGAGGATCTAAATTTATAATGGAAGATGTTTTAAGAGAAAAATTGTTGGATGCAGGCGTAAATATTGAAACCGCAATGGAAAGGTTTATGAACAACGAAAAGCTGTTGGAGAAGTTTTTAAAAAAATTCCCACAGGACCCGAACTATGAGGAGCTGCTTGTGGCAGTTGCAGAAAAAAGATACGAGGATGCGTTTAAGGCGGCGCATACATTAAAGGGCGTGTGTGGTAATCTTTCCTTGGAAAGCTTATACGAAAATGTATGTACGGTAGTCGAGCTTCTAAGAAACGGTGGGGGCGAAGAAATCGAAACGGCACTGCCGAACGTAAAGGCAGAATATGAGAGAGTCGTGGCGATACTTGAAACTATATAGTGCGTGTATGAAAAGGGCTGCCGTAACAAGAGTACGGCAGCTCTTTTTTTACAAGAAAATTCTCAAACCTTCTTGTAAGGCATGATTAAAAATCCTGCTAAGATGCGAACTGCAACATCGTATGTTTTAAAAATTCACTTTCTTTTATGTAAACTTTTTTATATGAAAAACCGATATATATAATAGAAAAATAATATGTTGCGTGACTGTGCCGCAGACATATAAGAAGGGAGTGAGTTAAAGCAGAATACGAAGCAAGGCGGGTTATGAGAGTGGCATTTGTCGCCCCAATCTACATGAACCCCAAACAAAAAAAGGATGAGGATGAAAGGCGGCGAAAAAGACGAACCAAAACCTTTGAGGAAACACTGAGAAAATTGGAGGAGCAGGAGCTCCCGATGGATAGCACAGTAAGCTTTTATGCATAAGAAGAATATTTATGGAGGCATTAGATGAATTTAAAAGCAACAAGATAGACCCTGAAACGGTAACATGTTTCAGGGTCTTTTTTTACATTTTTTTCAGCTTGAACTTCGGTGGTTCTGAGGTTGTTTCAGGTTCACTTGTAACCGTCGCAGCAGTATCGCCAAGGCGTTCGGCATTTTCCTCATAACGATTAGCCTGCTTGCTGTATTTGACACTCACCTTTGGCTCCTTGGGCATGCTTCAATATTGAGAACATCGATAAAGTGTTCAATCTCCTTTAATGCATAGGTTAAAATAGTTTTGACTGCTTTCTGCCGAAATACTATAATGGTTTATGGAAACATGCAAAATATTGGGAAACCACGATATTTAAAATTGGAGAATAAAAATGAAAACACGAGAGGAAATACTTTCATATTGTCTTACATTTGAGGATGTGTATACGGATATGCCATTTCACGATGAGAACTGGGTGCTTGCAAGATATAAAAAGAACAAAAAGGCATTTGCATGGACATATGAGAGAAACGGACATATGTGCATCAATGTTAAGGTTGACCCTGAGTGGCGTGATTTTTGGAGAAAGACATACGAAGCCGTTACACCCGGGTATCATCAAAATAAGGAGCATTGGAATACCATCATACTGGACGGAACAATACCCGATGAGGATGTAAAAAGGATGATTGGGGAAAGCTATGATTTGATTAGGGGAAAACAGTAATAATCATGAGGATTTATGCCAATACTTTATATTAGCATGAGTAAAGGAGTATAGGGCATGGAATCCATATGGAGAATGGAAACGGATATTGAAAAGAGGGCGGCGCTTAAAGGAAATATAAAGACAGAGGCAGCTGTAATCGGAGCGGGAATGGCAGGCATACTTACGGCTTATTTTCTTATGAAGCAGGGAAAACATGTTGTTGTGCTTGAGAAAAACCGTATTGGTAATGGACAGACGGGAAATACGACAGCTAAAATCACAAGCCAGCATGGATATATTTATTCCACCTTGGTAAAATATTACGGAGAAAAAAATGCAAGGCTTTACGCAAGGGCAAATGAAGCAGCCATAGCTGACTATAGGAGACTGATAGATCAGGAAAATATAGACTGCTGCTTTGAGATGGCAGATTCTTATTTGTATTCCCAAAAGGATGATGCACTGTTAAAAAAGGAATTTCATATTGCAAAAAAGCTTGGGCTTCCTGTCTCGTATGTTGAAGATACGGAGCTTCCATTTGACGTAAAGGGCGCCCTGTGCTTTAAAAATCAGGCACAGCTTCAGCCGCTTGCATTTGTGAAGCATATTGCAAGCCATTTGACAATATATGAAAATACTGAGGTTTTACATGTAAGCGGACACAAAATAAAAACGAATAACGGAAGCGTATATGCAGATTCAATCGTTTTTGCGGCGCATTATCCCTTCCCCAAGGTGCCGGGCTTTTATTTTCTCAGACAGCATCAGGAGAGAAGCTATGTGATTGCCATTCGGGGCGTTCCCAAATTTAGGGGGATGTATTACCCTGTTGAACAGGGGCTTTCTCTAAGGTGGTATCAGGATATGCTGCTTGTGGGAGGCGGAGCTCACCGTACAGGCGAAAGTACGCTCGGTAAAGGATATACAGGACTTAAAAAACAAATTGATGCGATATATGAGGATTATACCGAGGTCACACGCTGGTCGGCACAGGACGCACTTAGTCACGACGAGCTTCCCTTTATTGGGCGTTTTTCTGTGCTTCGCCCTTATTGGTATGTGGCGACAGGCTTTAAAAAGTGGGGAATGACAGGCTCCATGATAGCAGCGCAGATTAATACGGCGCTTATCTGTGGAAAGGAAAATGAGTTTGCAAGGCTTTTTACACCACAGAGACTACACCTAAAAGCTTCGTGTAAAAAATTGTTTACTGATTTGGGCGTAAGCATGAAAGGACTTTCCAAGGGACAGTTTCATATTCCCATAAGGGAGAAAAGTAAGCCGTTAAAAGGACAGGCTAAAATAGTAAGGCGCGGCATTAGACGGTATGGGTTGTATACGGACGACGATGGAACACTTCATGCCATATCGGTAAAATGTCCCCATATGGGCTGTGAGCTTGCGTGGAATTCTGAGACAAGGACATGGGATTGTCCATGTCATGGCTCAAGATTTACCTGTGACGGAGCACTGCTTGACGGCCCGTCACTGAAGGGTTGTACGAAAAGATAAAAAAACACAAGACAAATCTACTAATGTAATTTATAATAGGGTAATATAGAGATGAGCAAAATGCAGTTTCTAAAATGTAGTTTTGTAATTATATAAAGAAATGTTTTGCTCATGGCTAGAATAATATAAAAAAGAGTGATAAAAATGAAGAAAACGCATAAGCTTATTGTGATGGCAGCAGCCATGCTGTCGCTGGTTACAGGCTGTGGGGATGACAAGCTAGTTATGTCAACTACAGAAAATACAAGAGTTACAACTGAGGCTGAAGCAGCAGACGATATTGACTATTCCACGGAGGAGGCTTCTGAGGAGGAAAAAGCGATAACGCTGGAGCAGATATTTGAAGCAAATAAGGGAGATGCTCTTTTAAGCGGTTCAAACGGCTTTGGGGCAGAGCTTACATTTTATGAGTCAGGCGAGCCGATAGGGACAGAAAGCTATTTTATAGGCTTTGATGCAGATGGAAATTATCTTCAGGCATGCGAAAATTCAAATGGGGTTTACCGCATCCTTGACCGTAAAGAAAGCTGCTGGTATGTTTTAGACCAAAGTGCAGTGTACACGCTTATTTATCCGGAGGAGGATATATTTGAACAGCTTGTGGATTATTATCACAATGATACTGTGTACACAAGACTTGAAGATGAAAGTGAAGTATCAGAGGTGATAAGCAGTATTTACCGCAGGGATGGAAAGCTTGTTGTTGAAACGGCAATGACAAGTGACGGTGTAGATGGCGCCACTTACACGTATGTGCTTGATGATAATTTAAGAATTGAGGAATATGTGTGCCAAGATACACATGGAAATAAGCTGCTTACGGAAAAGACTGAGCTAAATAAAAAGTATGATGCGCCTTCTTTTTTGGAGGAACTTAGAAATCGTGATAACGGAAGAATCATTACAATAAAATATCTTGATAGTAATACGGAATACAGTTATTATGTAACAGCAAATTATCCGGTAGGCTTTGAAACATTTTCCGGCAGCATATATTCTGACGAAGCATGTCAAAATCAGTGTACTGATATAAGCTGGGAGGAAAATTTGACAGATGAAAATGGCTTATATACGGACCAAATCGTGTATTACAGAAAAAATTAAAAAAAAAATTAAAAAAAGTCGAAAAAAAGGGTTGCCAAATTTCGACTAATGGGTGTATAATGAGACCCTAGGTTGATGAAATATTTATCAGCTTATATAAAAAATGTACAATCTCCCCAAGAGGATTGTAGATAAGAATGATCAGAAGGTCTGCTGGACTCCCCTCCGGCAGACCTTCGCCGTTAATAAGGAGGGTGTTATGGGAGCATATGAGATTGTTTCAAGGCTTGAAAAGCTGCGCAAGGAAATAAATTTCCGAAACCATATATTTATGATTGTTTTTTTTGTTACATTTTTTGCGGGTATATTTATCAGTATGTTCGGTAGTGAGGGGTTTCAAGCATTTATTGGGTTGATGTTTTTTCTAGCGTTTATTGTAGCCTTCGTGTTTGGAATGCACGGAAATAATAAAATAAAGGAATTTAAAGCACTTTACAAGCAGCAGTTTGTGGCTGCATTATTGGGAGAGTTTTTTGAAAACCCACAGTATATATGGGATAAGGGCTTTACATCAGAGGCGGTAAGAAGCTTTGGAATTTCACAGATGGGCAACCGGTTTCACTCTGAGGACTATATTTCGGGTATCTATAAGGGAGTTTCCTTTGAACAGTCCGATGTAAGAATTCAATATCACACAAGTGGAAAGAATAGCCGTACCACAACATATTTTTCAGGGCGTATGTTTGTATTTCATTTTACGGGGCGAAATGTTCTTCCACTGCAGATATTTTCAGAGGGATTTTCCTATCGGGCAAGACCGATAGAACGGTTTAAGATGAACAAGGTCAATATGGAAAGTGTGGAGTTTAATCGATGCTTTGACGTTAAAGCGGCACGTGAGCATGATGCCTTTTACGTACTGACGCCTCCGATGATGGAAAAATTATTTAATCTTCAGTCAAGATTTGGAAATGTTGCCCTTCACTTTGACGGCGACAAACTGTTTCTTGGTTTTAAGTGCGGCTTGGGGGCTTTTGACCCGGATATGAAAAGACCGATAGATTATCCGACAGAGCGGGAAAAAATGAAAAACGATATGCAGGTCATTATGGACATCATAGACATAATGGAGCTTGCAGGTGAAAATACACAGTAACAAAATCACAAAAAGGGGCTGTCATGGTAAGGATTTAAGGCACACATAAACTTACACTGACAAGCCTCTTATATTTTGTAT
>JAMPFU010000047.1 GCA_023664385.1 Clostridium sp.
TAATATGCTTAGATAGCATAGGTTATAAAAATACAAAATAAAAGAGGGCTTGTCATAGGTAAACAGCTATGTGCCTGAAAACCTTACCGTGACAGCCCCTTTTAAATTTTATTCTGTATAAATGTGCTCTGTCAGGGTTTTTTCTTCTCCCGGTGCAAGCTCCACATAACCTGATTCGTCAGCAGGAATAGGCTGGTTTGGAGCATCAATCAGCCATGTGCTAGGCTCAGGACAGAAAAATCCTTTGTCGCCGTGGTCGTTCCATATAATCCAAAACTTAAAGTCCTCACATACCTCATAAATAATTCGTTTGCCTGTAGCATTATCGGTTACAATGGCACCGTAAAATGCCCTGTCGTCTATGGAACCCATCTCTGCAAAGAAAACATCGTTGTCAATGTCATGCAGCACAGGAACCTGCGAACCGGTAATGTACTGTCGGTCATGGTTCGTCATAGGGAGAAATTCTCCCGTAGGAATACAGTGCTTGTCAAGCTTCCATTTGTCACCGATCGGAATGTAAAGCCTTGTATCAAGACCATTTCCTCCGGAAATAAAAGGTCCGTTAATCGTAGTATGATTGCACACGCCAAAAGGAAGCTGTTTATCTGATGTATTTGTGATTGTAAAGGAATAATCAAGCCCTGATTCTGAAAGCGTAAACTTAAAGGACGCCTTAAAGCTTACCGGATAATACTGATAAAATTCATCCTTATCATCATAAATAAATTCTGTTTTTGCAATTGCCTTATCCCCAACAACCGTTGCACTTACGATGCTGTGCTCCCTCTTGTGAAGGAAGCCATGAATATGGTTGCCGAGAGGGTCGTTGATAGGTAAATGATATGTCGCATCCGAAACCTTAAGAACGCCGTTTGCCAAACGGTTCGGAAGGTAAAGCGTCGGAAGTCCGTAAACCTCGGCAGATGCTTTAAGCTCATCTATGGTAAGCGCCTCATCATATCTGAAAATTTCTATATTATTTTGTGTGTCCTGCATTCTGATAACATTACTGCCTAAAAACGGAGCTACAACCGCCCTGTATTTTCCGGCAACTAATTCTATGACATCCTTGCCCTTATAGCTTGTAACATTAGCTGAAATACTCATAATCCTACCTCCTGTCTTTAAGCATATGCAACTAACTTATTATGACAAATAATAGCATAGTAGACGGATTATGTCCAGCGATAAAGTTGACTTACATGATATTATTAAAGCTGTTTTTTCTATATTAAAGTTGATTTTTCTATAATGAGATGATATAAATATTGTTAAAGAATAAAGCTGAGTTTTAAGAGAATAAAATACGGCGGATATTTAAAGGAGAATAACAAGCATGAAAAAGAAATTTTTATTTATATTGGTGCTTGCTGTGGCAATGATGGCATTGTTTACGGCATGTGGGAAGGAAAAGGAGGATACGGGAACTACGGCTGAGGCGAAGGATGTAAAGACTCAGGAGGCGGCTGATACAATACGGACCAAGGGTGACTTTAAGGATCAGCTTGCGACGGTTCACAATACAACCGCACTTACAAGACTTTATGTTTTAGATGAAGCAAATATTGAGGAAGCGGCATTTTACACAAATTCAAGCTCAACTGCCGAGGAAATTGCAGTTATAAAGGTAAAGTCACCAGATTACATTGATACGGTAAAGGCTGCGTATGAAAAGCGCATCGCAGATCAAAAGGACGCATGTAAGGATTATCTTCCTGATGAAATGCCGAAGCTTGACTCTGCAGTTATCTATGTAAACGGTAACTATGCCGTGCTTTGTATATCCAATGATAACAGTAAGATGGAAGGAATTATAAAAGGAATTTTTGAATAACAAAGGACAGGCTGTTTGTATATAGTATACTATAAGTCCATGCGACCTATAGTCACCATACGAACAGCCTGCCCTTTTTCTTTGCTAAGATACGAACTGCAGCGTCGAAGACGCTTAGTTCTTCTATTTCTAATTAAAATACAATTTCTCCGGTTGCATGTTTATATAAATTATAATTTAAACTTAATCTTAACAGGCTCACTAAGCTTCTGACCGCCCTTTGACTTAACGTCAGAGGTAATAATGAGAAAATAGTATTCATTGGTTGAATACGGCTCAAGTGGTTCAATTTCAATAATCTCATCCTCAACGTTGTATTTGATTTTTGTCCGCAATTTTTGATTTTGAGAGTTTGCAACGTACATTGTGTTCGGATTGACGGTCTTTGGGTCTAATGGAGTGCTGAAACGGACTCTCCATACAAAATTGCCTGTCTTAAACTTCAAATCCTGCTTAACCTTATTTGAAAGGCTAGGTGGAATATCCTCAATATCTAACAATGCTTTAGCCATAATACACCTCTTAAAATGTAAATGAATAAGTTGACAATTAAATGTAAATCATTATTAAGTGTACCATATATAAAGTGTATATACAAATATTTTTTTTGTCGTTAAATCGAAAAAGTTGCGATTGATAGGGGCTTTACATCATCAAAACGTAATAATAAAATTTAATTATTACAAAATTGTTACAAATAAATTACACAACAACCAAATTCTGAAACAAAAAAGTAACCTGTTAAAAATTATGATTTATTGTTAGGAGATGATAAAATGAAAAATTATTTTAAAAACTCCTACAAAAGAAAAAGCAGACAGACATATGGCGCAAATTTATTTATTGCGACAGTTACAATGGCGGTTGTACTTGCATTGTCATTTGAAAGACCTCTTGCCGCCGGTGAAATAGTACCTTGGAAAAATATACAGACAACGTCAAAGGTGTCCTCCTACTCGGAGCCTGTATATAAAGAATGCGTATATGTATACGATGATACGCTGGAGGCGGGGAAACGGGAAATCGCCCAGGAGGAAATTGTGGGCAGCCGGAAGATTACAGTTATGCAGACCTATTACAAGGGTATGGAAATGGAAAATAAAGTGATAGACAGTCAGGTGGTAAAGGAGCCGCAGCCACAGGTCGTCCGCATAGGAACTTACGTGCCGCCTGAATATATAGAACCGGTATCGGAGTATATTATTACCTCGGAATTTGGACCAAGGTGGGGAAAAAACCACAACGGAGTTGACCTTGCGGTCTGTATGGGAACTGAGGTAAGGGCAACTGCCGACGGCGTTGTGGTGAGAGCTGACTGGTACAGCAATTATGGAATTTGCGTGGACATTGACCATGGAAATGGGGTTATGAGCCGATATGCACATTTAAGCTCGGCGCTTGTTTCAGAGGGACAGCAGGTATCTCAGGGAGAATGTATCGCCCTTTCAGGAAGCACGGGCTACAGCACGGGACCGCATCTGCACTTTGAGCTTCAGTTTGACGGTACGGCAAAAAATCCCTTAGATTACATGGAGCCGATTGACTTATAGGAACAGACTGGCAAAATGCAAGGCAAAGATTATCAATTCAAGTTTTTGAATACAAAGACCGATAAATAAAATAGAGTTACAGGATTTTATTTTAAGGAGTCGGGTGCTTATATGACAAACATGATTGATAATAATTTGATGAAGGCGGAGGCTGCATACACAAAGGGAAGGGAAACCGGAGTGAAGGACAAGCCGTTAATGGATGCGTTTCCGGCAGGCAGGGCTGATGAAATAAACGGCTATGTATATGACGGTAAGGAGGCAGATGACAAGCGCGGCATTAATACCGCAGATAACTTTGCCGATTACCTTGATGCACAAAGAGAACGGGCAAAGGAGAAAAAAGAGGATGTGCGATCCAAGGAGGAGCAGGACAAGGAAGCCGCAAAGGAGCTTAGAAATAACCTTTCCTCCGAGGAGATAAAAAAGCTCAAAATGATGGGAATCGATATTGAGGGAGCAACCCTTTCTGACCTTATGGGTGTGATTAATACCATGAGGGGCAACGCTCACAGAGAGGAAACCGCACAGCTTTTTGCAGATATGAAGGCAGACAGCGGCGACATGGAGGGACTTAATATTGTGGGCGGCAGCGTAAAGGTTGCAGGAACGGACATAAAGACAGACGTATCTGTAGCCGATGTGGTTGCTGAAAAAAGCGAGGAGGAGCAGGCTCCTGATTTTGATATCACAAATAATGAGCTGGTCTATCTCATAAAAAATAATTTGGGTGTTTCGAGGGAAAATATTTATAAAGCGCATTACAGTGGAAGCAGGCAGAATGATACTCAAGGCTCCGAGACATTGGTGGAGCAGATGAAGCAGCAGATTGACAGAGCCATAGAGCAGGCGGGGTACGAGCCTTCTCCTGAAAGCTACAAGGCAGCCCGTTTTATGATGGACAATCAGCTTGCAGTTACGCCTGACACCATAAAAAAATATATAGAATTTCAAGACCTTGTCGGGCAGTCCGTAAAAGAGGCAGATATGCCTGCCGATGATGAAGAAGCGACTGACCTTATGACGGAGGAGCTTTATACCAAAACAAACGCTATAACTACGTTTGCAGTGTATGAGCTTGCCATGGAGGACAAGGAAATCACGATTTCTGCGGCGTATGCAAAGACCATGTCCTTGAGACAGCAAAAAGCGAAGCCAAAATATGAGGCGGAGGAATTAAACCGAATTTTGCAGGCTCACGGTGAAGATGGAACTGAGGCGCAGCGAAAGGCAGTTACTGCCATAAGGCAGATGGAGGAAATCAGGCTTTCCATGACTGTGAGCATGGCTGGAAGGCTTGCCAAAATGAATATAAGCATTGACACAAAGGAGCTTTCCAAGGTTGTTGACACGCTGAAACAGATAGAAAATCAGATGATAGAGGAAAAGCTCGGAACAGCGGCGACCCCTGAGAATGTGGAACTGTATAAGACATTAAATGAGCATATGGAAACCCTTGCCGAAAGCCATATGGGGGTTTTGGGAGCGCCTCTTAAGGGAGCGGAATTTACTGTAAGAGGACTTTATGACGCAGGCGCAGAGGCAGACTTTCCTAATGTACAGGAGGACGCAGGCAGTACAGAGACGGCTTCCTTTGAGAAGGTAAGAAGGAGCTACGAGGCAGTCGGCACGGCACCGAGAAGTGACATGGGCGACAGCATAACAAAAGCATTTTCAAATGTTGACGATATTATTGCAGACCTTGGCTTTGAGGTCAATGTTGAGACGCAGAGAGCCGTTAAGATACTTGGCTATAATTCCATTTCCATTACGCCTGAGAATATAAATCAGGTCATGGAATATGACAGGCAGGTAAACGAGCTTATGGACGCATTTTATCCGGAGGCAGTTTTGGGAGCGATAAAGGACGGTATCAATCCTTTGGATATTCCGATAGACGAGCTTGTGGATATGGTGAGAGCCCACAATTACAATGCGGGCGTAACCGAAGCGGAAAACTTTGCCACATATCTTATGGATGTTGAAAAGCAGGGAAGCATAACCAAGGAAGAACGGGAGAGCTACATCGGTATATATAGGGCGATGGATAAGCTTGCGAAATCCAAGGACAAGGAAGCAGGCTGGATATTTGCAAACGGAAGCAGGCTGACCGTGAGAAATCTTATCTCGGCAATGAGAAGCCGCAGGACAGCAGGCGTCAGCTTTGGAATTGATGATAACTTTGGCGCTTTGGAGTCGGGTGGAATAGAAAATAGCATTACCGACCAGATTGAAAGTGCGTTCCACAGCATCGAAAAATTTAATTCATTGGATAAAGCTGTAGAACGATATATTGAGGAAAATCAAGTTGAATATTCCATGACGAACGCATTTGCAGTTGATACAATGCTGAAATCAGCGGGCGGTATCTATCAGATGGTTTCGGAAATCATGGAGAAGCTTAAATTTTCCACAAATGCTAAAGATGAAATGATAGACGCCGAGACAGAGAATATGGCAAATTCCCTTTCGGGCGAGGAAATAGACATAGCGTTTACAATGGAAAGCATTTTAGAGCAGATTGAAAATAAGTCTGATATCTCACTTACATATGACGATATAAGAAACCGTATTACGGAGCTTATGTACAGTGCCGGTGCTGCGGGAATTATAACCGCCGCTGACATTTCCGCCATTAAAACCGTAAATGCGGGATTAAATATTGCAAGCCACATGGCGAAAAACGACAAATATCAGATTCCTGTTGAAACGGAGGAGGGCGTTAAGGTTATGAACCTTACGATAAAATCCGGTCAGGGAGACAGGGGAAGCATAAGCGTTTTCATTGAGGGAAATGAGATGGGCGCAGTAAGCGCAAGGGTTTCACTTGTAAATGAAAATACGCTTGCCGGTTATATTGAAAGTGCTACAAGCGAGGGCAGCCTTGTTCTTAGCGGGGCGGCAGAGGATTTTAATGCACAGATGCGGCAGCTTGGATTTAACACGGACAGAGTAAGGGTAGGCACAGGAATCACAAAATCGCAGGTGCGTGAGGAATTTACAGGAGACGGCAGGGTTATTTATTCTGCGGCAACGGCAATGGTAAAATCCATCGCAAATATTCTTAAGTAGCACTTTATCAAAAGCTGTAAAAAGCCGATAAAAGGTATAGTTATATAAAATGCTGACGTTCAATATAAGGAGGAACATACATGAGAATAAATCACAATTCACTTGCGTTAAATGCCAGTGACCATTTTGCAAAGCTGAATACAAATATAGCAAAGTCCATGGAGAGACTTTCATCAGGAACGAAAATCACAAGCCCGGCTGATGATTCGGCAGGCTTGGCAATATCTACAAAAATGGATGCACAAATTAGAGGTCTTAAGAGAGCGTCCTTAAATTCAAATGACGGAATATCTGTTATACAGTCTGCCGAGGGCGGCTTAAACGAGATACACAGTATACTTGCAAGAATGAGAGAGCTTGCGATAAAGGCTGCAAATGATGTGGAATTTGAGGAGGATAGAGATTCCATACAAGAGGAAATTGATTCTCTTGTTGAGGAAATCAATCAGATAACAGACGTAACCGCATTTAACGGACAGAAGCTTTTGAACGGTGATATGACAAGACGTTCCCTTTCCAGTGAATACAGTATTCAGGCTACATACATATCGGAGGAGGTAAGCGTTGGAATTTACGAGCTTGAGGTTACTTCCGTTGCCACACAGGCAATATATGCAACAGGCTTTACCAGTGCAAGCGGAACCATAACTGCGGACCAGGCGGGGTCCATACATATTAACGGTTTCAGCGTAGCAATCACAGAGGGCATGACGGCAACTGAGGTTTACAGTGCGCTTCAATCACATCTTTATAAGATAGGCATAGATGTTATGCCGTCTGCTGACGGTGTGACGGAGGCTGATTTTGGCACAGGGGCACAGGTTTATTTCAGGGCACAGCAGTATGGCTCAAATGAGAAGATAGAAATAGAAGTGAGCAATGATGACCTTGCAGCATATCTTGGCGTTACAAACGGAGCTTCGGTAAGTGGAACGGATTGTGTGGCATCCTTAAATGTAACCGATGATGGATTTTCGTCTACGGCAACATTGCTTACCGATGGCAATAAGATAAATATTGTTGACAGAAGTGGATTTAATATGACGGTTGAGGTTGACCCTGACCTTGCTCCGGCAGGTGGCGCTACTGCAACCATAGAGGTTCTTTCAGCAGGAACAATGGTAATACAGACAGGCTCAAATCAGGGAGAGCAGCTCTCCATCGATATACCACCGTTGGATGCAGATGGACTTAATGTTGACAATCTTATCATGTATACCCATGCACATGCATCTAAAGCTGTAGAGCTTATTGATGAAGCAGTGAAAAAGGTGTCTGCTATTCGCTCAAAGCTGGGCGCATATGAAAACAGATTTGAGGATATATTTGACAATTTAGAGGTTCAGAATGAAAGTTTGACAGGCGCATACTCCAGAATTATGGATACGGATATGGCGGAGGAAATGACAAACTATACACAGCTTGACGTATTGTCACAGGCAGCCATTTCCATGATGCAGAGGTCAAATGAAAGACCGGAATCCATATTGCAGCTTCTGCAGTAGTTATTATAGGTAAAGCAAAATAAGACTGCAGCGTCAGTCCATGCGTTCCCGAGATACAAGGGAAACCGGAACATATGCCGAAGGCAGATATGGAATGGCTGACGTTCAAGAAAGGACACTGGGTATGACGAAGGAACAGATACAGGAGTATACACTTAAAACAAGTCAGGCAAATCATAGCGGGCTTATGGTTATCCTTTTCGATGTGGAGAGAATCCATACAGGAGATGCCTTAAGCGCATATAAGGCAGGCGATACAGACGAGTATTTAAGATATATTGAGCTTGCAAAAAGAGCCCATAATGAAATTATGTCGGGTGTAAATCCCGCAGATAAGGCAGGGGCGAATATGCTCAAGGTGCTGCGGTATGTATATGCAAGGCTTGTAAAAAGCTCTGTGACGAGAAAGCCGGATGAGCTTGAAAGGTGCATGGCTATGATGGATAAGTTTAAGGTTTGTTTTGAGAAGCTTCAGGAGATAGATGACCCTGCGCCTGTGATGAAAAATACCCATCAGGTCTATGCAGGACTTACATATGGACGTGGAACGCTCAATGAAAGCGTTGACGTGCAAAATTATGGCAGCAGAGGGTATAAAGCGTAATTTTTTGGAGGGTAAATAAAGTGAAAAAGGATGATTGTATTTTTTGTAAGATAGCAGCAGGAGAAATTCCATCAACAACTGTTTATGAGACAAATAAATTTAAGGTGTTTTTTGATATTGCGCCTGCCAGCAAGGGACATGCGCTTATAATTCCAAAGGAGCATTTTGACAATATTTTTTCCTTGGACAGCGAGACGGCAGGCAAGCTGTTTTCGCTTGCAACGGTTGTTGCAGGGGCGCTTAAGGAGGAGACAGGCTGTGACGGAATGAACCTTCTTCAAAATAATGGCGAGGTGGCAGGACAGACGGTGCATCATTTTCATATGCATCTCATTCCGAGATATGAGGGTGACGATATTAAGCTTGTGCCTGCATCCCATGAAGCAGATAAGGATTATCTTGCAGACCTTGCCGAGAGGGTTAAGAAGCATATATAGATAAACGAAAATATCCTAAAGAATGTCGCCTCTCTGTGGATTAGACAGAGAGGCATTTTTATTTCTTCTTAACTACAACATTATTCCGAAGGAATTGTAAAAAGTTCCCTTGTATTTCTTAAAAATGGGTTTTGATAGTATTTTACAGGAAAATGTGATAAAATTTAAGAGAAAGAAGGAGATACATACAAGATGGAAGTTGATATTTTAATTGACAAAATTACTGATTGCCTGATAGACACAAGAACTGGTGAGGAAGTGGAAACGGAATATCGGATGCGTGAAACACCGATTAAACCGAAAGATTATAAAGGATGGAAATTCAATTGGAGTATTACAGAGAAAAAAGGGTATGATATTTATGAGCTTTTCTTAAAAGGCGATGATATGGTTCAGGGCAGGATTTCTGTAAAGGTTGATGGTGGAGTTGCAGACGTGGATATTGTAGAAACGGCACCGCATAATTACAGCCACACAGGAAGATATGAAGGAGTTGGTGCACATCTATTTGCAATTGCCTGTCAAGTAAGCCTTGATGAGGGGTGTGACGGTTTTGTGGCATTTACATCAAAAAGCGATTTAGTGGAATACTATAAAGAAAAGCTAAATGCAGGTGTGTTTTGCGATAGGAGAATGTATATTGATGAAAATGCTGCACGGATATTGTTAGACAAATATATGAGAAAGTAGGTGTTTGTATGTTGGCGATGGCTGAAAAAACGACAGATTATACACATGATATTGCTTATTATGCAAAAGACAGCAGATTGACGGAACCGTCTGATGGTAAAAGGTATGAGTGGCGTAAAATGATTGAACTTTCAAAAGAATTAGGCAGACCACTCACTGATGCAGAGGCAGAGGAATTTAGGATTGAGTAACTAAAAATAGCAATTTAAAGAGCAGAGATTCGAGAGAGTCTCGGCTCTTTTTTGCTTTATTAAGAAAGTTCTCCGAACTTCCTTATAAGGCAGGATTAAAAATCCTGCTAGGATTCGTCCAAAATGCCGTTAAAGTTATGGTAGCATAAAGAGTGCCGAAGGCACTTTGTTCTCCCCCGTTCAACAGCTCTTTATACTATTGATTTATAAATTATATATAGAATTGTAAGATGCAGCGGATAGTACACGTAAAAGGTATATTTTATGGACGGTCCTTTTTTGCCGTTGTGCAATGCGATTGGAATGATTGATATAAGTGCAAAAAGCTCCCTTGGATTTTCAAAAAGAAATATACATATTAACATTGCAATTAAAATTTTCACAGGCTTGTCACGGAATATATAGAAAACAAGGATAAGCAATATGCCGAAAATGCTATAGTCTGTGTTAAGCAGAACAGATAATGAGGTTACAATACATATAAAAACAAGAGCTGGTTGGACGGACATAGGTTTGTATTCTGAAGCTGTATTTTTTTCCTGTATGATGTGGTTGTAATTGTCTAATAGTATTACACATATAAGCCCCATGCACAGTGTGAAGAATACATTTAGGCTTGAAAAAGAAAAGGGTGTTTTATGTATGGCAAGTGAAAAGGGAATTTGGGAAATCAGCGCAAAAATAAAAAGCCGTAAAGCATATTTCCATGCATTTCTCGTATGATAATACCCTTCTACAATAAGGTAACAGAATATAGGGAAAGCAATTCTTCCGATGTCTCTTAAAATCCAGTAAATATCAGCTTTGAAAATTCCTGATAAATATATATTCCCGCCTGCATATTTCGTTCCTATCACAGCACCGATATGGTCTATTGTCATACACAGTATCGCAATCAGCTTTAGCGTAAAGGAATTTAAGCATTTGTAATTTCTTATTTTTTGTTGCTCTGACATAAATAGTTCCCCTAATATTGAATATCAGCCCGCTTCAAATTTGCTTTTAGCAAATGGACTGGCATAATTTATTAACGTAACAAATTTTAGCATAGTATTTTTATGGTGGCAAATTTTTTATATTTTTGTTGCGAAGATATATTTTTAAAGAAATAATAAGCGCATAGGGTAAAATCACAGAGAGATAGATTCACACGAAAGATAAGTTCGATAGCACTGTAGTCAAAAATTCTAATTTTAAATTTTTGTATTATATCAATGTTTCTGATAATTATTTGTCATAGTATAATCCGCTGTGTATGCGTACAATTGAGGAAAGGATAGTATTAAATTATGAATACATACATTGCATATTTTGATGAAACAGGGGATGATGGAATTGCTACAACATCCTCAGACCATTTTATTTTAACTAGCTTGTATATGCCTGCGGAAAGTTGGCAGCAGAATTTTAATCTTATGCGCAATTTGAGAAAAGAACTGCGCAATAGATATGGTTTTCATGTGACGGAAGAAATGCACACAAAACATTTTCTTACAGATAAAAATCCATATCGCAATTATAGGTGGTCCAAAGAAACAAAACAGGAAATTATTAAAGCATTTACGCTTACGGTAGCAGAAATGGACTTGAAGATTGTTAATGTGATAATAGATAAAACAAAATTCAAAGATGGAAATTATCGGATTTTAGAAAATGCCTTAAAGTATAATATACAAAGAATTGAAAATGATAGTGTTGGAGAATGGAATTATTTGATTATAACAGATGAGGGCAGAATTGCTCCAATGA
The DNA here is from genome assembly GCA_023664385.1 of Clostridium sp. Lineage (GTDB taxonomy): Bacteria > Bacillota > Clostridia > Lachnospirales > Lachnospiraceae > Coprococcus_C. The sequence goes on from JAMPFU010000047.1 coordinate 11,636, forward strand.
GGAAAACGGCAAGAGCCATACGCTCTTATAATCCGATACAGTCTAAATATTCACATGGATTTACGAATCAGCCGATTACAAATATGATAGAAGATATTTTGGAAAAGAATTCATCAGAATCATACTTTATACAAATATGCGATTTTGTGTCCTTTTTTGTTCATTTATATTTTTTGATTGAAATAAGGAATGCGTCATTGCCAAATCGTGTAGCACATGTGATTGATGATAAGCTTGTGAAAAGTGTTATGGCAACATTAAAAAAATCTGGTCGTCTCAATCTAAAAGCAAAAGAGTCAAATAAATATGGTTTAGTAATTTACCCTAAATAAATGAAAACACCACCTACATCGCATTTGCGGTTTCAGTGGTTCATTTATATTATATAGAATCCCCCATAAACTGTCAAGGGAGGAGTTGAAAATTCGGAGAGCAAATCTTATATAAATCTTATATAAATCTTATATAAATGCAAACAAATTCTTGACAACGATAATGGAAAGGAGTATTGTATAAGGACAATAATATATCTCTCTTATTCAGAACGGTGGAGTCATAAGGGACTATGAAGCTGTGGCAACCCCATTTTATGGAAGGTGCTTTCCTGAGCGGAAATCATATATTTATGTGATAATCGAGCAATAAGAGGATTTTATAAAAAGTCCTTCGAGTCCGATTATGATAATCGGATTTATTTTTTTTGAGAGATATAGCGTGGGGACGGTATATACTGTTCCGATTCTATTAAAAGTGTAATACTGAAAGAAAACGGAGGTAATGTACAAATGGAAAAATTATTATTCACTTCAGAATCAGTAACAGAGGGACATCCTGACAAAATCTGTGACCAAGTATCAGATGCAATACTTGATGCATTGCTTGCACAGGATCCTATGAGCAGAGTGGCATGCGAAACGGCAGTAACTACAGGACTGGTGCTTGTTATGGGAGAGATTACCACAAAAGCACAGATTGACATTCAAAGCATAGTAAGGGAAACGATACGTGAAATCGGATATGACAGGGCAAAATATGGCTTTGACTGTGACACATGCGGCGTCATAACTGCACTTGACAAGCAATCGGCAGATATAGCAATGGGTGTTGACAAGGCGCTTGAGGCAAAGGAAAACACCATGAGCGACGAGGAGATAGAGGCAATTGGCGCAGGAGACCAGGGCATGATGTTCGGTTTTGCAACAAATGAAACGGCAGAGCTTATGCCATATCCAATCGCCCTTGCCCACAGACTTGCACTCAAGCTTACTGAGGTCAGAAAAAACGGAACGCTTCCATATTTAAGACCTGACGGAAAGACACAGGTTTCTGTGGAGTATGATGAGAACGGAAAACCAAGCAGACTTGATGCGGTTGTGCTTTCCACACAGCACAGCGAGAGTGTTACGCAGGAGCAGATACATGCAGATATTAAAAAGTATGTTTTTGATGCTGTGCTTCCACAGGACATGGTAGATGAAAATACAAAATTTTTCATCAATCCTACAGGCAGATTTGTAATCGGTGGACCAAACGGTGACAGTGGACTTACGGGAAGGAAGATTATTGTGGACACCTATGGTGGATATGCACGTCACGGTGGTGGAGCATTTTCAGGAAAGGACTGCACGAAGGTTGACCGTTCAGCGGCATATGCAGCAAGGTACGTTGCAAAAAATATTGTTGCAGCAGGACTTGCTGAAAAATGTGAAATACAGCTTTCCTATGCAATAGGCGTTGCAAAGCCTACCTCCATAATGGTTGACACATTTGGAACAGGCGTGCTTTCAGATGAGAAGCTTGTTGACATTATAAGGGAAAACTTTGATTTAAGACCGGCAGGCATCATAAAAATGCTTGATCTTAGAAGACCGATATATAAAAAGACGGCGGCATACGGACATTTTGGAAGAACGGACGTGGAGCTTCCTTGGGAAAAGACAGATATGGCGGATAAGCTTGCAGCCTATAAAGCTTAGAAAATAATGAAGGATTGTGTCAGCCTATGCTTTCTTGATTTACAAGGTAAATCGGAGCATATGCCAAGGACGGATATGGAATGGGTTGATATTCAATAGAAAGAGGTGCACATAATGAAAAATATGTTGAATTTTAAAAACTTTTCTGCTGAGGAGCTTCAGGGTATCCTAGACCTTGCTCTTGACATGAAAAAAAATCCTGAAAAATACAGCGAGGCGCTGAAAGGGAAAAAGCTTTATACCCTATTTGAGAAAACGTCAACGAGAACATTTTTATCCTTTACCACAGGCATTACGGAGCTTGGCGGAACATATTACAACCAGCTTTGGAGGGATTCTAATTTTGTTCTCGGTGAACCTGTAAGCGAAATAAAATATGTATGCAGAAATGTTGATATCATTATGGCACGTCTTATAAAAAATGAAACCGTGGAGCTATTTGGCAGAAATGTTACCGTACCGTTTATAAACGGCTGTGATAACTCATACCACCCGTGTCAGATACTTGCGGACGCCCTTACAATTATTGAGCGTTTTGGAAGTCTTGATGTTAAGCTTATGTATATTGGTGCAAAAAATAACGTATTTAATTCACTTGTAGAGTTTTTCTCAAAGATGAAGATAGGAACAATATATGGACTTACGCCTCTTGTAAATGACACTGTCTGCGGGGAGGAGTTCTTTGAGGCTGCCAAGGCTACGGGACATTATGTTGAGCTTGACCCTGCCATGCCGCTTGAGGAGGCAAAGGGCTATGTAAAGGATATGGATATACTTTACACGGATACGTGGGTTGATATGGAGTTTTTCAACAACCCTGAATATGCAGACAAGAAAGCGCAGATAATGGCAAAGATGATGCCATATCAGTTGAACGATGAATTTTTGGAGGGAAGCAAGGCGGTTGTCATGCATGACATGCCGATGCATGCGGGCTATGAAATTGCCCAGAGCGTGATTGACAAAAATCTTGATGTTATTTTAAATCAGGCAGAAAACAGGAGACATGCTGAAAAGGCGGTTATGGTAACATTACTCAAATAAACAGGTGACGGTGCTGTAAATGGATGTTTGGATTAATGTATTAGGATTTGTATTCTTTTTGGGCTTTGCTACGGCAGCTTATGTATGTATACTTGCCATTAAAAGGCAGGAAGGGATTGTCATAAAAAGCAGGCTGCACCACAAGGTAAATAAATCAGAGGTTATATATGCAAATGTCGGTTTGGTCGTATTTGCTGTGCTTATGTATTTTCATTACTTTGTGTTTGCACCTGCCGTCCTTGCCTTTGTTTTTTTTATTGTTCTTTCCACCCGTATACAGAGCGGCATTACGGAGGAGGGTGCACTGGTTGGAACAACATTTATAGAGTGGGAGTTTATGAAAAGTTATAAGCTGGTTGACGACCCGTCTGACAGCAATATCATAATATTAAAAATTAGGGCAAACAGAAGGCAGTATGTTATGGTGTGCGAGAGAAGGGACAGATTTGAGATAGCAAAAATATTTGATGGGCATGAGGTGGAAATCACACATACCATAGCTAATTCCACAACGGACGAGGAAGCTGCCAAGGAGGACGTTGCGGCGAAAGAGGAGCATCCGACAGCAGGAAATGCCGTGATGAGTGAGGAAGCTGTGACTGCCGCAAAAAAGACAACGTCCATACGACCGATGATTGATGAGGAGGTTTGACTTGACAAGTAGGGGGTAAGCGTTTATCATTTATATAGTTTAAGATATGTCGAGTTTTCATAGAAAGCTTGACATGTTCCATGTAAGGAGGTTCCTGATGAAGCATCTAATTGATCCAACAGATTTAAGTGTGGAGGAGATAAACGACATACTTGATTTAGCACAGGATATCATTGAACATAAGGAAGAATACAGTGAGTTATGTAAGGGAAAAAAACTTGCAACTCTATTTTTTGAACCAAGTACAAGAACCCGGTTAAGCTTTGAGGCTGCGATGATGGAATTAGGGGGTAATGTACTTGGTTTTTCTTCTGCCGATTCCTCGTCCTCAGCAAAGGGCGAAAGCGTAGGAGATACCATAAGGGTTGTGGGCTGCTATGCAGATATCATTGCAATGCGGCATCCCAAGGAGGGCGCTCCGTTATTTGGTGCTGCGGTTTCCTCTGTTCCCATCATAAATGCAGGAGACGGCGGACATAACCATCCGACACAGACGCTCACTGATTTACTTACGATAAGGAGAGAAAAGGGCAAGCTTGATAATTTTACGATAGGACTGTGCGGGGATTTGAAATTCGGCAGGACGGTGCATTCGCTTATAAAAGCACTTTCCAGATATGAAAATATAAAATACATTCTTATTTCACCAAAGGAGCTTAAACTTCCTGATTATATAATCACAGAGGTATTTGAAAAGAATAATATAGAATATAGAGAGGTTACCACAATGGAGGAGGTCATGGATGAGCTTGACATCATTTACATGACAAGAGTGCAGAAGGAACGATTTTTTAATGAGGCTGACTATGTAAGACTGAAAGACACCTATATTCTTGACGAGAGCAAGCTGAAAACGGCAAAAAAGGATTTGGCAATTATGCATCCCCTTCCAAGAGTGAATGAAATATCAATCAAGGTTGATGAGGATCCGAGGGCTTGCTATTTCAGACAGGCAGAAAACGGCAAATATGTCAGAATGTCGCTTATGATAAGGCTTTTAAATGAGGCGGGAGCAGGTATTTTGGTTCCGTTTGATGAAAGGCAGGTGCTAATATGAAAATAGACAGCATACAAAACGGAATCGTTCTTGACCACATTACTGCGGGAAAGGCATTGCAGGTATACAGGGATTTGAAGCTTGATAAGCTGGATTGCAGCGTTGCAATACTACAAAATGTAAAAAGCAATAAAATGGGCAAGAAGGACATTTTAAAAATTGATAAGGAATATGACCTTAATCTTGATGTTTTAGGATATATTGACCCGGACATAACGGTAAGCATTATAAAGGATGGGGAGACGATTGAGAAAAAAAAGCTTGCCCTTCCCACAAAGCTTATAAACATAAAAAAATGTAAAAATCCACGCTGTATTACCTCTACAGAGCAGGAAATACCGCACATTTTTAAGCTTACGGATGCTGAAAACCGAGTATACAGATGTATTTATTGTGAGGCAGATAAGTAGGATTAGGGTTTACTTTTTTCGTGAGTGTGGTATAATCTATTAGACTATGTAAAATAGGCGCAGAGGTGTGTAATGGAAAAGTATGTTATAAAAGGCGGCAATGCCTTAGAAGGAGAAGTAACAATCGCAGGCGCTAAAAATGCGGCTCTTGGTATTTTGGCGGCGGCTGTACTTACGGATGATGAATGTATTATCGAAAATGTACCTTATGTTGAAGATACGAAGGTACTCCTTCGGGCGATAGAAGCCATTGGCGCAAAGGTGAAATATATTGACACGCATACAGTTTCAATATGTGGAGGCACGATTGAAAATGATGAGGATTTGTGTGTCACGGGAGAGTACATAAGAAAGATAAGAGCATCTTATTATTTATTGGGAGCTCTGCTTGGAAAATTTAATCGTGCGCAGGTTGCCCTTCCGGGAGGCTGTGAGATAGGTCTTAGACCGATTGACCAGCATATTAAGGGATTTGAGGCGCTTGGTGCCAATGTTTGTATAGATAACGGAGGAAATGTTGTAGCCAATGCAGAAAGGCTTGTGGGAAGCCATGTCTACATGGACGTTGTAACGGTTGGCGCAACCATAAATATAATGCTTGCGGCAGTGCTTGCCGAGGGCAAAACAACAATTGAAAATGCGGCAAAGGAACCACATATCGTTGACGTTGCCAACTTCCTAAACAGCATGGGCGCCAACATAAAGGGAGCAGGAACTGACGTTATCCGTATCAGAGGCGTACAAAAGCTGAAGGGAACAGAATATTCCATTATACCTGATCAGATTGAGGCAGGCACATTTATGACTATGGCTGTTGCCACAAAGGGTAATATTCTGATTAAAAATGTTATTCCGAAGCATTTGGAGGCTATCACCTCAAAGCTAAATGAGATAGGTGCGCGTGTAATAGAATATGACGATGCCGTAAGGGTTATGGCAGACGGAAGGCTGAAGCCGACACAGGTAAAAACACTGCCTTATCCGGGCTTTCCTACCGATATGCAGCCACAGATGGTTACGACCCTTGCACTTTCACAGGGAACAAGCGTTATCACGGAGAGCATATTTGAAAACCGTTTCAGGTATGTTGCCGAGCTTGCACGTATGGGAGCCAAGATAAAGGTTGAGGGCAATTCCGCAGTGATAACAGGCATGGAGGGCTATAAGGGTGCTGACCTTGTTGCACCTGACCTTAGGGCAGGTGCTGCACTTGTAATAGCGGCTTTGGCTGCTGAGGGCTTTTCCACTGTGGAGGATATAAAATATATTCTTCGCGGCTACGAAAATTTTGATGAAAAAATAAGAGCATTAGGCGGAGAAATACAGGTTGTTGATTCAGAAAAGGAGCTTATGAAATTTAAGCTCAGAGTAGGATAAAATATAGGTTCAAAAGAAGGGGGTATTTAGAAAATGGCGAAGAAACCATATTACATTACTACGGCGATTGCATACACGTCAGGAAAGCCTCATATAGGCAATACCTACGAGGTGGTCCTTGCAGACAGTATTGCAAGATACAAAAGATTTGTGGGCTATGATGTAAGATTTCAGACAGGAACAGACGAGCATGGACAGAAAATAGAAATCAAGGCATTTGAAAATTTATCAACACCAAAGGAATTTGTTGATGATATGGCTGGGCAGGTGAAAAGCATATGGGATTTGATGAACACGTCATACGACAAATTTATAAGAACGACAGATGAGGACCACGAGAAGCAGGTTCAGAAAATATTTAAAAAGCTTTATGACAAGGGGGATATATACAAGGGTGAGTACGAGGGAATGTACTGCACGCCTTGTGAAGCCTTCTTTACACCGTCACAGCTCGTAGATGGAAAATGTCCTGACTGTGGCGCTGAATGTCAGCCTGCCAAGGAGGAGGCATATTTCTTCAAGCTTAGCAAATATGCGGACAAGCTGATAGAGCATATAAAGGCAAATCCTGATTTTATACAGCCGGAGTCAAGAAAAAATGAAATGATGAACAATTTTCTTTTGCCGGGCTTACAGGATTTATGCGTGTCAAGAAGCTCATTTAAGTGGGGCATCCCTGTAGAATTTGACCCTGGACATGTTATCTACGTATGGATAGATGCACTTTCTAACTATATAACCGGACTTGGATATGATGCTGACGGAGCAAGCGGTGCGCTTTATAAGAGATATTGGCCTGCTGACCTTCATTTGATTGGCAAGGACATACTCAGGTTTCACACAATATATTGGCCGATTATGCTTATGGCGCTTGGCGAGCCTTTGCCAAAGCAGATATTTGGACATCCGTGGCTTCTTCAAAGCAGCGGCAAGATGAGCAAGTCCCGTGGAAATGTTATCTATGCAGACGACATGGTAGATTTATTCGGCGTAGATGCAGTAAGATTTTTCCTGCTTCATGAGATGCCGTTTGAAAATGATGGCGTTATTTCATGGGAGCTTGTAATAGAGAGGATAAATTCAGAGCTTGCCAATACCCTTGGCAATCTTGTAAACAGGACAATATCCATGTCCAACAAATATTTTGGTGGAATTGTCACAAATACAAACGAGGCTGCACCTGTGGACGAGGAGCTTAAAAAACAGGTAATTGACACAAGATTAAGGGTAAACGAGTGCATGGAAAAGCTGAGGGTTGCCGATGCAATCACTGAAATATTTGCACTTTTCAAGAGATGCAACAAATATATTGATGAGACAACGCCTTGGGTGCTTGGAAAAGACCCTGCACAGTCAGACAGATTAAATACAGTGCTTTACAATCTCGTTGAGAGCATTACGGTAGGAGCTACGCTGCTTGAGCCGTTTATGCCTGAAACTGCCGAGAAGATTTTAAAGCAGTTAAATACTGAAAAAAGAAGGGTTACGGAGCTTGCGTCATTTGGACTTTATCCGTCAGGTACGCAGGTTGCGGCAGAGCCGGAGATGCTCTTTGCAAGAATAGATGCACCTGTCATGCTTGATGAAATTGAGCGCAGGTTCCCTTCCAAGCCGGAGGAACCGGAGGAGGAAGAAAAACCAAAGAAAAAGGGCAAGGCAAGCGTTGAGATACCTACTGTGGACACAAAGGTTAAGGAAGAAATTACAATAGAAGAATTTGATAGAATGCAGCTTCAGATGGGAGAAATTATCTCCTGCGAGGAGGTACAGAAGTCAAAGAAGCTTCTATGCTCACAGGTACAGGTAAACGGGAGAGTGCTCCAAATCGTATCAGGCATAAAGAATTATTATACGCCTGAGGAGATGGTAGGCAAAAAGGTTGTCGTTATTACAAACCTGAAGCCGACAAAGCTTGCAGGAGTAGAGTCCGAGGGTATGCTGTTATGTGCAGAGGATTTTGAGGGAAATCTCGCACTGCTTACCGCCGAGAAGGATATGCCTGCCGGTGCAATGATAAGTTAAAAAAATAAAGAGGGTTGTCGAGTTGGGATTTAAGGCACATAGTTGTCTACCCATGACAAGCCCTCTTTTGTTTTGTATTTTTATAACCTGTGCTATCTAAGCATATTAAGATATTTTGTCTGTTCTATTATGGCTTGTGGGGCACTCCCTTGAACTCGTACACAGCCATGCAGC
>JAMPFU010000048.1 GCA_023664385.1 Clostridium sp.
CTGTTTTGTTTTCCTCCTTTTGTTCTGCCAAAGCAACCATATCCGTTGTTTCAAGAGTGGTTTTCGCTTCTTTTCCTAATGCCATACCTACTACAACAGTGTTAGCAGACGTTTTTTCACTCGTGGCAACGGCAGTACCGTTTTCGGTTTCGGCAGTCTCATTTTCAGTAACCGCTTCCGTAGTTACATTTAAGGAAGCTTGCTCGGTGTTAGTATCATCGCTTCCGCAAGCCGTAATACTGCCTGCAAGCAACAACATCACAACGCCACTAGCTAAAACTTTTTTAAATTTTCTCATAATTATTTCCTCCTAAAGTTAATATTATAAATATATTATAAATTATATTATAAATACATTATACTTGTAATATGTTATCACATTTTAATTTATATTACAATAAATAATTGAAAGGTGGTAATAATGCTAATGTTTTCATTAAAAAAAGAGTGTTCAGAATACGAAAATAAATCTGTAAGATTACCCAAGGATTTGGTTAATACTGTTCAAGATTTAGCAGACAAGAATAATTTGTCATTTAATAAGGTAGTTATTCAATGTATAGAATATGCCATTAGTAATATGGACAACAAAGAATAAACCTATGATTATATAATCAAATTCACATAATAGATATTATTGGACATCCGTTTTATCAAGTGGTAAAACGGATTTTCATATTCCGTTCCTCTTAAAATAAATCCTCCATTTTTTTCATCTTATAAACTTCCTGCATACTGATAATGCAAATAATAGAAAAGTTACAAATATGCAAGTTTTGGTTATATTGTACTCGGATATTCGAGCATAGTCAAGATATGATTTATTATCTAAAATTTAGGTAGTATTTTTTAGGAGGGGGGATTTGCTATGATTAGCTATAAACCTTTTTTTGATACAATGAAAAAGAAAAATGTTACTTCCTATCAACTTGCCAAAAAGGGGTTTTCAAGAGCAACATATTATTCCATCCAACAAGGAAATAGTATCTCGACCAATACGGTAAATCAGCTATGTAAATTATTGCATTGTAATGTTTCGGATATAATTGAATTTATTGATGATGAAAATTAAGCGATGTTATTTAAAAAAGATGACATCGCTTTTTTTAGTATAAGAACATGATTATTTTAAAATTCTCGGATATAAAAAGGATATTCGGGATTTTTTCTTTTTATCTTAATTTTAAGTATGAGTATCTCGGCATTTTTCCCAAAAGAATATATTAAATGTCTAAAAACACACCTAAAAGCATTACTCCGAGATGTTTGATGCAAAGAACATATGAGAACGGCTAAAAGAATATGGGTTTTTGTTAAAACAAGGTTAGCCGTGACTAACAGACAAAATTTGAAAACTGTCCTGAATGTCTAAAAAATATATCCCAAAAAATCTGAAAACATGCTTCAGAAGCCTAAAAACCCCTATAAAAGCGTTGCTCTAAATATTTGAGGTACACGGGGGACGTTTTTTTCTGGGAGAAGCCAAAGCCAAGTCTGAAAAATATCTACACTCCGTAAATTGAAAAATTTAATTTACGGAGGAAATATATTATGCAAAAAAGAACAGAAATTGAAAAAAATGTATCGATGGAGTTTGGCATTTGGTTACAAGATATTCGATACGAGCAAGGGCTGACCAGAGAAAAGGCTTGTGACAAATTGCCTGACGGCTTAATCAGCAATGACAGTATAAAAAGGCACGAGCTCGGTAAAACAATGCCGAATTTCTATCAATTTTTGCTTTATCTCTTGCTATATGGGATTGATGACAATGCAATTGTCGCATTGCTGAATGAGCTTAAAAGTAAAATAATCAAGCTGATACAAGAGTAATTTGAAATTTTTTTTGGGGCAGTTCTGCACTATCGGTTTATCTTGTCATGTGAAATAATATGCTTATCAGCTGATATTAATTTCAAATGCAAAGGAGGATATGTAATTAAATTTATAAAAACAAAAAGAGTAAGATACATACAAAATTTTTAATAAAGGAGATAAGATATATGAAGTTATATTTAAACAACAATCAAATGCCAGCCACCGAGCTGGTGTTCAGTGCGGAGGGCAAACTTCCAGAAGTTGCAGTATTAAAAAATGTAAAATTCACTTACGAAACTGACAGCGATGGAAAGCATACGGAGAAAATTATTGCCATCCGCTATGAGTGCGTAGACCCTGAAACCTTTGCTAGTTTCACCATAAAAGTCAATGGAGGGAAAGCAGTGATTACGCCTGAACAACTGGAGGAAACGGAGGAGCTAGTTTACATTGAAATACCAGTCAAGGACACGCTGATTAAACCGTACGCCATCGAGTACGGCATGGCAAAGGTCAGTATCATTGCACCTTACATAAAATTACACAAGGAATAGGGGGTATATCATGCAAAGCATTTTAATTCTATTTTTAACAATTTTTGCACTTGTGATTATCCGTTTTTCTGAAAAGAATAGGTGGCAACCACAACAACCCCAACTTCCTGTATTTATAGGGTCAAACGGGTACGCTATAAATGACGAGGTTGTCAATCGCTATTTCAAAGGGCTCGAAAAATATTTTTCGATTTACTTTTTTGAATATGCTGATAATCCAACGCAAAATAGGATTGTGTACGTGTTCAGAGCGTATGAAGTTTTGAACCCTGATTTGCCACATCGTCGTTTGCTCAGTTTATGTCGCAAAGTGGGCGAGCAAGCACTGTCAAAACACATGCATGAACATGGCGTATATACGCAAATTGACAATTTTGTTGCAGTTACTTTCGAGGCTGACAGACTTTATTATCATATCGCATGCAATGAAATGGGCTTCGCTGAGATTGCAGAGTTGCGAAAATTGTAACACGCAAAACATACTATCAAAATATGATTTGCTATATGTACAAAGAAATGAAAAGGAGAAAAATTATCATGAAAATAAAAAGATGTGAAATAGTATCGAACCTTGCAGATAAGGACGGTAATATTTTATTTGACATGGACAACATGAAATTAGTTTTGGAAACAAAAAAATGTATAAAGGATTACAGCTATATTGTACATGATAAAGATGTATATACACAAGAGGACGAGGAACGCAACCAAGAGCATAAAGCAGACACATTAAAACCTGCCCATGTGCATTTATTGTTAAGGTTTCAGGATAACCAACCACAAGATACTAAGTATGTTGCAAAGTGGTTTAAGGTAGCTGAAAATTTTGTAAATAAAATAAAAGGGAAATGGGAAGATGCATTGCTTTATCAAACACACGCAAATGCACCAAGTAAGTACCAATATTCCAATGATGAGATTGTATGTAATTTTGATTACGAAAAAGTCATTGCAAAATACAATGACAAAAAAGAAGACCCTTTGCTAGAAGCCATTAATGGTATCTTGGATGGCTCTATCAGAGAGTACAACAAGACAATCGAGATAGACCAACGCTTATTGGTGCAATATTCTAAAAAAATAAATGATGCATTTAAGGTGCGTCAGGAACATTTACAAGCTACTATGCAGGGTAGAAATATGAATGTCGTTTTTATTACGGGTAATGCAGGAGCAGGAAAGACTACACTCGCAAAAAGGATAGCACAAGAAAAAGGGCTTGCATATTTTATGAGTTCAGGCTCAAACGATATTTTAGATGGGTACATGCAACAGCCCTGTATTATATTGGACGACATGCGACCATCTGTACTCGGATTATCAGACCTGTTAAAACTGCTTGATAATTTCAATGCAACAAGCGTCAAAAGCCGTTACAAGAATAAGTATGTCAATGCTGATTTGGTTATTATTACAACCGTTTTGAACATTGATACCTTTTATGAAAACGTATTTGCAGAACACAACGAACCCGTCAACCAGTTAAAACGCCGTTGTGGTACATACATAAGAATGGACAGGGAAAGCATTTATATATCTGTATGGGATAACAGAACAATGCGTTATACAAACACTGTTGCATATAAAAACAATCTGTTACAGGAGTATATACCAAAACAGAAGCAGACGGAAGAAACTGTCAAAGAAAATGTAACTGCACTTATGCCGTTTTTGGAGTTAGAGGAAAGCGAAAATACAGAGGAAAGCAATTTCCCACCCCAACAAGAAAAAACGCAAAATAAAGATATAACAGATGCAGGAATAACTGACACATTTTTTAATAAGCTGTTTCCAAACGGCAGGAGGGTCTAAGCATGGATAACAAACTATTGCATTTGATGATGCCAAGGAACAAATTGTAGTTAGCAAACAGATATAATAATAGAGTGGTGGTAATTATGGCAGATAATTATAATTTGCCACTGGATAATATGGACTTATATGATATAATTGAGGATGGAAATAATGTGTTGGATATGCTTATGAAAGATGTATTAAGTAAACATCCATATGCAATAACTCCACCTTCCTCAACTGGTGGCAGATGGCAGACTTTTTATAAGGATGAAAACGGACATAGAAAAAATATAAAAGCAACATCCGAAAAGCTCCTTATAAAAAAGCTGATGAAACTATATTCAACAGATGAGAACCTTGACAAATTAACATTTGAAAATCTATTCAATGAGTGGATTGTATACAAGGAAAGCATCACAAACAGCCCTAATACCATCAAAAGACATTATCAGCACTATAATAAATATTTACATGACAGTAAGCTGAATGATATTCCCTTGAGAAAAATTGATGACCTGTTTCTTGAGCAGATATGTAATAATCTCGTAAGAGAGTATAATATGTCAAACAAGGAATGGGGCAACGTAAGAACCATTATCAAAGGAATGTATGAGTTTGCCTACCGAAAGAAATACATAACGGAAAATCCTATGTTAAATGTGCGTATTTCGGTAAAGTTCAGGCAGGTGGCAAAGAAAACAGGCAAAAGTCAGACCTTTAATTCTGACGAATTGCAGGCTTTGAATGAATACTTGGACAAAATGTACCAAGAAACATCAGATACAGCTTTTCTTTGCGTGAAAAGTAATTTAATGTTAGGTTTAAGGGTAGGGGAGCTGGTAGCCCTAAAGTGGAATGACATTGAGGAAAATTACATTCATGTTGTGAGGGAAGAAGTACGCAATCAGGTGTCAAATGAATATGAGGTTGTAGAACATACGAAAACCAATACTGACAGATTTGTTGTGTTGCCAAATAAGGTAAAGGAAATACTGGCTCTTATTCCCAAAACCAGTGAGTATATATTCGTCCGCAAGGGAGAGCATCTTCATACAAGGCAGATAGCTTATGTATTAGAGAAGTATGCCGAACGGACGGGTGTACCTGTTAAGTCGACACACAAAATGCGAAAGACCTATGCAAGCATGTTAAATGCTAACCAAGTTCCGTTGGATTGCATACGTGAAATGCTTGGACACAGCAATTTGTCAACGACACTGACCTACATATATAATCCATTTACGGAACAGGAAACAGTAGACATTATTAATAAGGCATTGTAGCACTGTCTACAATTGTCTACAATTTTTTGTAAGACAAAGAAAAAAGAAAGCCAGTAAAATCAAGGCTTTCCACTAAATAAAAAAGAGCGCGAGACGGGGATCGAACCCGCGACCCCTTCCTTGGCAAGGAAGTGCTCCACCGCTGAGCCACTCGCGCATACAATATGATTTGTCATCGTATTTCTGACGACAAATGATATATTAGCATAAGAAAAAATATATGTCAATAAAAACATTAAAAATAATACATCCGAAAATAATACATCCGATATATACAAGGAAATCAAAGGCAAACTACTCAAAAAAATAAATAATCTATTATAAATTAGAAAATTTTAATAATTTTTTTCGCTATTTTTAGTAAAAAATCAAGGAAAAAACAATTGTAAAAAAAAGTTGCTTTGGTATAATGAACAATAAAGTCGTACCATTCATTATAAAATTGCAGTATTTATTTAGCAGGAGCAGGAGAATGATATGAGTAACAAGAAAAAAAATACGAAAGCAAAAAAAACAGAAAATAGCGTAAAGAATGTAGAAGAACAAAAGGTTGAAAAAACAGTTGAACAAGCTGTAACAGAGGAAAATAAGCAGGAGAAAGAGGCTCAGACTGTTTTGGAGAATAAGCAGGAGTTGGAGACACGGGCTGCTTTGGAGAATGAGCAGAAGTTGGAACAGCGTGAGGAAAAGCCGGGCTTTAAGCAGCGATTTAAGAAGCTTGTGGGTGCCTCCATTCACACATGGATTTTCAAATGTCTTGTTGTTGCATTTGTTCTTGAGCTTGTGTTAGAAATGCTTGGCAGACGTTCCATAATTGGCGGCTTTTCGTTCCTGATTGGGTCGCCGGTTGTATATATTTACAATGTGTCAATTATATTTTTTACATTATTGTTTGCACTGTTCTTACGAAAAAGAGTTTTTGGAATGATTCTTATTAGCTTAGTATGGCTGATATGTGGAATTGTTAATTTTATTGTGCTTGGTTTTCGGGTGACGCCTTTTGCGGCAATCGATTTTCTTATGCTGAAGGACACCTTTAGCATGATAAATGTATATTACAGTAAAGGGCAGCAGGTTGTTATTTTACTGGCAATTATAGCGGTTGTTACCATTATGGTACTCCTGTTTAAGAAAACGCCGAAGTTTGAGGGACAACGGAGAGTAAAAGGAACCATGCTTGCATGTATTATCGCATGGTGTATTGTTCTTGGGCTTACACACTTTGGCGTAAAGCATAATTTTATCTCTGATGATTTTGCAAATCTTGGCACGGCATACAAGGATTATGGGTTTGCCTACTGCTTTACAAACAGTATTGTTGATAATGGAATTTCTAAGCCTGATGATTATTCTGAGAAATATATGCAGGAGATAAAGCAGACGCTTGACAAGGAAAAAACAAGTGGACAAGCGAAGAAGCCAAACATAATTATCATTCAGCTTGAATCATTTTTTGACCCGAATGATGTTGTGGGGCTTACTATGAGTGATAATCCTGTTCCTGCATTTACAAAATTGAAGGAGCAGTTCCCGTCCGGATATTTTACGGTTCCTGCCCTTGGTGCAGGTACGGCAAATACGGAATTTGAGGTGCTTACGGGAATTAAGTCCAGCTATTTTGGCGCAGGAGAGTATCCGTATAAAACCACGGTAAATGAGGTTCCTGTTGAGGGCTTGGCTTCTATTTTAAAGAAGCAGGGATATGGGACATATGCCATTCATAATAATAAGTCGTCATTTTATGATAGAAAAAATGTATATAATATGATGGGCTTTGATGCATTTATATCGCTTGAATATATGTATGATGTTGAGTATACGTCCACAGGCTGGGCAAAGGATGCAACCCTTGTTGATGACATTATGAAATGCCTGAAGGACACAGATACACAGGATTTTGTTTATACGATAAGCGTGCAGGGACATGGAAGATACCCTGACGGTGACGATACCTGTGAGGATTATATACAGGTACAGTATGAAAATGCGGAAATGGAAAAACCGTTCCATTATTATGTAAATCAAATATATGAGATGGATGTAATGATTGACAATTTAATAAAAGAGCTTGACAAATATGGCGAGGATTATGTACTAATATTATATGGAGACCATCTTCCGTCACTTGAGCTTGCAGAGGAGCAGCTTCCGAACAGTACATTATTTCAGACGGAATATATTATTGTAAATAATATTAACCTGAATTTAGCCGATGAGGATATATATGCCAGTGACATTTCCCTTAAACTGCTTAGTGCGCTCAATATGCCATTGGGTTATGCTCAAAAGGCACATAAGCTTTATGAGGGAGATAAGCTGGATGATGTTTTAGTAAATATTGCCTATGATATGATGTATGGAGACAACTATCTTTTTGCTGACAGCGTGATTGTGCCTGAAGCTGAGATGCGTATGGGTGTCGATGAGATTACAATTACGAGCGTAGAAAATGTAGACGACCATATCGTAATTCATGGTGATAACTTTAATCAGTATTCAGTCGTAAGCATAAATGACGATAATTTGGAAACCCATTTTATTGACAGAAATACGCTTATGGTTGAGGACCTATTGCTTGAAAAGGGGGATGTGGCAGCCGTAAAACAGATAGATAAATCGCATCATGAACTGAGTAGTTCCCAAAGTTATATTTATTAAAATGATGCATTGAAATTTTTGTAAAAATAAATTAATATATGATTGAATCCTGACAAATTTTGTTGTACAATATTTGCAGTTATTTTTCGATAATTATGGTAAGGAGACGGAAGTACTATGATTCCAGTAATTGATGTTAAAAATATTAATCCATTTCTTCAGTCAAGTATTTCCATTATGGAAAGTGTTACTAGTGTTAAGCTTACGGTAGGAAAGCCTGAGAAAACGGATTTTTCCTTTAAGGAGCTTACATATGCAATACAGCTTGGAATAGTTGGAGAGATGAAGGGACAGGTTATCCTTGCAATGAAAGAGGATAATGCAAAGGATATAGCATCTAAGATGATGTTTGGAATGCCTGTAAATGAATTAGATGAGATGTCATCATCAGCGTTAAATGAGCTTAGTAATATGATTATGGGTAATACAGCAACCATTTTTTCAACCCTTGGAGTATTGATAGATATTACCCCGCCACTTGCAGTACATGGAGAAAACCTCAAGCTTAAAACAGACATAGAGGGAATAAAGGTTCCTTTGCTGAATGAAGGCAAAGAGTACATAGGCTTATATATTTGTGTATATAAGGATAATTAATCATTGACATGAGCACATTGCCGTGTTAGTATAGCTTAAATTTTTTATTGGACACATGTATAATTATATATGGCAAAATAATAAAAAATGTTGTATTCTATACAGCATTTTTTATTAATAGGAAAATAGCAACTAATAAATAAAATGAAGGGAGAAAATAGGATGGGAAAAATTATTGGAGAAGGCATTACATTTGATGATGTTCTTTTAGTTCCACAGTTTTCAAGTGTAATACCAAATGACGTTGACTTAAGTACAAATTTAACCAAGAAGATAAGGTTAAATATTCCTCTTATGAGTGCCGGCATGGATACTGTTACCGAACATAGAATGGCAATCGCCATGGCAAGGCAGGGTGGTATAGGAGTTATACATAAGAATATGTCTATACAGCAGCAGGCAGAAGAGGTTGATATGGTCAAGCGTTCCGAGAACGGAGTTATATCCGACCCATTTTATTTGTCACCTGAGCATACACTTGATGATGCGGACAAGCTTATGGCAAAGTTCCGGATTTCAGGCGTTCCTATCACTGAAAATGGAAAGCTTGTCGGTATCATAACAAACCGTGACCTTAAATTCGAGACGGACTATACGAAGAAGATTAAGGAGTCAATGACAACGGAAAACCTTGTGCTTGCCAAGGAGGGCATAACGCTTGATGAGGCGAAGGCTATTCTTGCCAAGGCACGGAAGGAGAAGCTTCCGATTGTTGATGATAACATGATGCTGAAAGGGCTTATTACCATCAAGGATATTGAGAAGCAGATTAAATACCCGTTTGCTGCAAAGGATTCACAGGGAAGACTTCTTTGTGCCGCAGCGGTTGGCGTTACCCCTGATATATGCGACAGAGTGGACGAGCTTGTTGCTTCTAAGGTTGATGCAATCGTAATCGATACAGCACACGGACATTCAGAAAATGTTTTAAAGACCTTTAAGATGATTAAGGAGAAATATCCTGACCTTGATGTCATTGCAGGTAATGTTGCAACAAGAAAGGGCACGCAGGCAATGATTGACATGGGCGTGGATGCAGTTAAAATTGGAATCGGTCCCGGCTCCATCTGTACCACAAGAGTCGTTGCAGGCATCGGTGTTCCACAGATAACAGCAATTGTGGAAGCGTATGAGGCGGCTAGTGTTGCAGGTATTCCTGTGATTGCCGACGGCGGTATAAAATATTCAGGAGATATTACGAAGGCACTTGCGGCAGGTGCAAATGTATGTATGATGGGAAGCCTGTTTGCAGGAACCGATGAAAGCCCGGGAGAGTTTGAGCTTTATCAGGGCAGAAAATATAAGGTATACAGAGGCATGGGTTCTATCGCCGCCATGGAATGTGGCAGCAAGGACAGATATTTCCAGCTAAATGCCAAGAAGCTTGTGCCTGAGGGTGTCGAGGGACGTGTTGCCTACAAGGGTACCGTGGAGGACACCGTATTCCAGCTTATTGGAGGTCTGCGTTCCGGTATGGGCTATTGTGGGGCACATAACATAGAGGAGCTTCATGCCAATGCTGAGTTTGTAAAGATTTCAGCGGCATCCCTCAAGGAAAGTCATCCACATGATATACAGATTACGAAGGAAGCACCAAACTACAGTGTGGAGTAGTGAATCCTGCGAAAAATATAGTTATAATAGTCGTGAGCAAAACTTTGTTTTAGATGTAATGCGTTTTTCTCACCTCTATCGTTATAAAATAAGGACGTGCCGCATATTTTGTGTGGCACGTTCTTTTCTATTTTATCCTTTTGTATGAAATAAAATACACTTTTTTGTTATAAAAACATTTACAAAAAAACAGATGAATGATATATTTTTCCATGGATGGTATTCGAAAGAAACTATACCGGAAAATGAAAAGCGTCAGATTATGCTTTATGTTCCGTCTTTGTAGTATGAGCAAAGGTGATGCAAGTGTGTGTATTGCAGCATGTAGTTTGCCTATAAAACAAGAAGGAAGGTGATAGTATGAGGATTGGATTTATTGGTGCTGGAAAGATGGGCTTTACTTTGGGGAAACACCTGAAAGAAAGCACCGACACCGTGCTTGTGGGATATTTTAGCCAAAATCCCGAAAGTGCAAGGGAAGCCGCAGAATTTACTGATACCAAATACTATGAGGATTTGAATGAACTTGCAGATTTATGTGACGCTTTGTTTATTACAGTACCTGACGGGCAGATAGCTGTTATTGCCAAAATGCTTGACAGACTAGGGATTGCCATGGAGGGGAAGATTTTATGTCATACGAGTGGGGCACTTTCCTCACAAATTTTTTCTGGTATGCACAGCCAAATTTATGGCTATTCAATACATCCTATGTGTGCGGTCAGCTCAAAGACCAAGTCGCACGTAAATTTCAGCAAATGCTTTATTACAATTGAAGGGCACGAAAAATATTTGGATTTTTTTGTACGGTTGTTTGGCTCATTGGGACATGAGGTTAAAATAATTGGACAGGAGGATAAAATAAGGTATCACGGTGCCGCAGTTATGGCGAGCAATTTGGTTATTGGCTTGTATCACATGGCACAGGAGGAGCTTTCTAAATGTGGTTTTACATCTGAGGAAGCAGGTCATGCACTTAAATTTTTGTTTCAGGGGAATGCCGAAAAGCTTGCGGAATTTGGCTGTGGGGAAGCACTTACGGGTCCCGTTGAACGGTGCGATACAAACACAGTTGCGAAGCATTTGTCGGTGCTTGAGGGCGACGTGCTTGAAATTTATAAATTGCTGTCAAGGCAGCTTATAGATGTGGCAAGGGAAAAGCATGGCGAAGCAATGGAGGATCGGTATGATGTGCTTGATGAGATGCTGAAACCGTAAAAATATCAACAAAATAGCTGTTGTGGGGAATGTTTATGAAGAATAAGGCTGTTGAAATTAATATTGTAGATTTTATAAAAGAAAATACAAAATATGACTGCTTGTATTGGTATCCGCTTAACGTACCTGTAACTGACATGCCTGTGATTGCTTACGATATAGATAAAATTTATGATAAGCAGGATATTGATTATTTAAGACAGGTAATGGATAAATGCAGCATTATACACGCAGAGAGATTTCAAATGGGTAGTTCTGAGTATACTGAAAAGGTTAATTTGCTCAAGCTGTTATATGAAAAAGATGAGGATGGCTATAATTTTCCGTGGTGTGTAGAAGCATTTTATTTTGATCAATCACGTACATGGATGATTTATGTATCTCATGAGGGAACAATCACATTTACGGGATGTGATATTGTTGATGCTGCAGGAACTATTATTCCTGATGAGTATTTATATTGTTTGTGTTAAGTTTTCTATGAAAACTTGACACGTAGTATGTCCGGTGGCAAAGCCGCCGAGACTTGTCAGCCCATGGGTTCTCGATTTACAATGTAAATCGGAACATATGCTGAAAGCAAATTTGGATTTTATAGGAAGCTGCTAAGGAATGGGCTGATGTTCAAGAAGATAGGAGGACAAAAACATGAAAAAGACAGTTTTAACATTTGCGGAGGCGAAGGAACAGGGAGAGAAGCTTACCATGCTTACAGCCTATGACTATTCAACTGCGAAGCTGATAGATGGAGCCGGGATTGATGCGATACTTGTGGGCGACTCCCTTGGAAATGTAATACTTGGCTATGAGGATACCCTTTCTGTTACGGTTGAAGACATGATACATCATGGGGCGGCAGTTTCCAGAGGAACAAGCGAAGCCCTTGTTATTATAGATATGCCATTTATGTCATATCAGACCTCGGTTTATGATGCTGTTGTAAATGCGGGACGTCTGATGAAGGAGGGACGTGCAGGTGCAGTTAAGCTTGAGGGAGGACAGGAGGTCTGTCCACAGATAAAGGCAATCACTGGTGCAGGCATACCTGTTATGGCACATCTTGGACTGACGCCGCAGTCAATCAATGCCTTTGGCGGCTTTAAGGTGCAGGGAAAGACGGAGGCTGCTGCAAAGAAGCTTGTTGAAAATGCTTTGGCAGTTCAGGAGGCAGGTGCATTTGCAGTGACGCTTGAATGTGTCCCTGATAAGCTTGCACGGCTTGTCACCAAAAAGCTTGCCATACCTACGATAGGAATAGGTGCAGGAAACGGATGTGACGGACAGGTGCTTGTATATGCTGATATGTTAGGGATGTTTTCTGATTTCACACCGAAGTTTGTAAGGCGTTTTGCCGAGACGGGACAGGTTATGACAGATGCATTTAAGGCATATATAGCTGCTGTCAAGGACGGTTCTTATCCTGAGGAGAAGCACACCTATAAGATAGATGATGATGTGATTGAAAAGCTGTATTAGATAATGATTGTGCATGGGTTTGAGGATATAAAGCAACGCTGTTAAGAATAGGGGAACGGAGGATATAAAATATGAACATGGTAAAAACAATTGATAATGTAAAAGAAAATATAAGTCAGCAGAGAGGCAAATTCAAAATTCCTATTGCAGTAACGATTAAAGAGGTAAGGGAAACTGTCAGGCAGTGGAGAAAGGAAGGTCTTTCCGTAGGACTTGTTCCGACAATGGGGTATCTCCACGAGGGGCATGAGAGTCTTATCAAGAGGGCTGTTGCAGAAAATGACAGGGTTGTTGTAAGCGTTTTTGTAAATCCGATGCAGTTTGGTCCGAAGGAGGATTTGGCAAGCTATCCAAGGGATATTGAAGCAGACAGCAGACTTTGTGAGGCAGCAGGGGCAAGCCTTATCTTTCACCCTGAGCCTGAGGAAATGTATGAGGAAGGCTTTTGCTCATTTGTGGATATGACAGGTCTTACAAATGCTCTTTGCGGACTTTCCAGACCGGTGCATTTCAGGGGCGTGTGTACGGTAGTAAACAAGCTGTTTAACATTGTAATGCCTGACAGGGCGTACTTTGGAGAGAAGGACGCACAACAACTTGCAGTTGTAAAGAGAATGGTGAAGGACCTTAATATGGATATCGAGATTGTGGGCTGTCCGATTATCAGGGAGGCGGATGGGCTTGCCAAAAGCTCACGAAACACATACCTTTCCCCTGAGTCAAGAAAGCAGGCAGTTATTTTAAGCAAGTCAATCTTTATGGCTAAGAAAATGATAGAGGATGGGGAAAGAGACGCCGCAAAGGTGAAACAGGCAATGGTGGATATGATAAACACGATGCCTTTGGCTGACATAGATTATGTGGAAATCGTTGACGTAAATACAATGCAGAGCATAGACAAAATAGAGGGCGACATACTATGTGCCATAGCCGTAAACATTGGTGGAGAAGCAAGACTGATTGATAATTTTATGCTATCACTGAGCAATGCATAATCAAGTGCATTATGCACGAGCAAGCTTGCTTGCAGAGGGCATAATGCACTTGATTATATAGTGCGAAGCACGAAACCGACTCGGAGCGAAGCGGAGAGGAGGTTGCATTGCGAAGTGAAGAAAGGAACATTTGATTATATAGTGCGAAGCACGAAACCGACTCGGAGCGAAGCGGAGAGGAGGTTGCATTGCGAAGTGAAGAAAGGAACATTTGATTATATAGTGCAAAGAGTGAAACCGACTCGGAGCGAAGCGGAGAGGAGGTTGCATTTGCGAAGTGAGGAAAGGAACTTGAAGGCAACATTGCGGGCAAGCATGCTTGCAGAGGGCATAATGCACTTGATTATATAGTGCGAGGAGGTTGCATTGCGAAGTGAAGAAAGGAGAAGCACATGTTTTTAAATATGCTGAAGGGGAAAATTCATAGGGCAACGGTCGTGCAGGCTGAAATAGACTATGTAGGAAGCATAACTATTGACGAGGCACTTATGGAGGCTGCCCAAATACTTGAATATGAGCGTGTTCAGGTTGTGGATGTAAATAACGGAAACAGGCTTGAAACCTACGTTATAGCAGGAGAAAGGGATAGCGGCATGATTTGCTTAAACGGTGCTGCCGCCAAGCTTGTTGATGTGGGCGACAAGGTAATAATTATGTGTTATGCACAGATGACTGCCGAGGAATTTATGGAAAATCCTCCAAGAGTGGTATTTGTAGATGACAATAATAAGATAAACAGGGTCACAAGATATGAAAAACATGGATTGCTGGAGGACATGGAATAAATCAGGAGGTTTTATATGCTTACGGAAAAAAGAATTGTACTTGGAATCAGTGGAGGAATAGCAGCGTACAAGATGGCAAATACTGCCAGCATGTTAGTGAAGCTAGGTGCTGACGTTCATGTTGTCATGACCGAAAACGCCACACATTTTATAACACCTGAAACCTTTGAGGTGCTTACAAATAACAGGTGTTACACTGATACATTTGACAGGGGAATGGAGATGCATGTGCCTCATGTTACCCTTGGAACGACGGCAGACTGTTTTCTGATAGCACCTGCAAGTGCAGATGTGCTTGGAAAGATAGCGAATGGTATTGCAGACGATATGCTTACAACAACGGTGCTTCCTGCAAAATGCCCTGTATTAATTGCACCTTCCATGAATGTACATATGTACGAAAATCCTATCGTTCAGGATAATATGAAAAAGCTTGCCTCATACGGATATGGGATAATTGAGGCTGACTGCGGATTTCTCGCATGCCGTGATACAGGGAAAGGAAAGCTTCCTGCCGAAGCTGTACTCGTTGAACATATTTTAAGAGCATGTGCAAAGAAGAAAGACCTTGCTGGGAAAAAAGTGCTTGTTACGGCAGGGGCGACAAAGGAGGCTATCGACCCTGTCAGATATATCACCAACCACTCCACTGGAAAAATGGGCTATGCCATTGCGAGAATGGCAATGCTTCGCGGGGCAGATGTAACGCTGATATCTGGGGAAACTGCCATTGATGCACCAATGTTTGTCAATACCGTCACAGTAAAATCAGCAAGGGATATGTTTGATGCCGTAATGTCATATAGTGAAAATCAGGATATTATTGTGAAGGCGGCAGCAGTTGCGGATTACAGACCATCTATGGTGGCAGATGAAAAGATAAAGAAAAATGACAGCACTATGAGCATGGCACTTGAAAAGACGGATGATATATTAAAAGAGCTTGGTGCACGTAAAAGGACAGGGCAGTTTTTGTGTGGATTTTCCATGGAAACGGAACATATGCTTGAAAATTCAAGGGTAAAGCTGGAAAAGAAAAATCTTGATATGATAGCGGCAAACAATCTTAAGGTTGCAGGTGCAGGCTTTGCGGGAGATACGAATGTCCTTACGCTTATCACGAAGGAAGGCGAGCTTGCACTTCCGATGATGAGCAAGGAGGAGGCTGCTGACAGATTGCTGGATGAGATTTTAAACAGAGGGTTTAAAGTTTAACCTTGTAATATCTATAGGAATACTATCATTCCTTTTGGGACAGAAAAGGACCATATCAGATATGGACGCCTACTAAGAATAAACATTCATTTGCAAAAGAAAGAGGAATCATAACAAGATTACCTGAGATTGGGTATATAGAAGAACTGAATGATGAAGATTGTCATACAAAATCATATCTTTGGTTTTATGGGGAATGGTTATAGTAGAGGAGGACTTTATGAACGAAAAAAGACAGGCATACAACCCATTTTTGCCGATTGACGAGTATATTCCTGACGGAGAACCACACATTTTTGACGGAAGGGTCTATTTGTATGGCTCCCATGACAAGGAGGGCGGCTATACATTTTGCATGGAGGATTATGTGACGTATTCTGCCTCTGTCAATGATTTGACCGACTGGAGATATGAGGGCGTTATTTACAAGGCATGTAATGACCCTGAATATCCTGCTAAGAAATATATGTACGCCCCTGATGTTGTCCGTGGAAATGACGGCAGATACTATCTTTATTATTGTATGTCGGGTGATTATGGGGTTGGTGGTTATACAGGCTCTATTAATGTGGCAGTATGTGACAGTCCATGTGGAGAGTTTCAATTTTTGGGTGCTGTCCAAAATCCCGATGGTACGCCAATGAAAAAATATGTATGCTTTGACCCTGCTGTTATAAATGACAACGGCATTATTCGGTTGTATTACGGAACGAGCTACGATTTTGAGGAGAGGGAGGATTTTGAAGAAAATCCTGATTATATTTTACAGGAAATGGAAATGTTCGGCAGGACGAAGGAGGAGCTTTTAGCCTATAGACAGGAGAAGGAAAGCTGCGTAAACGGTAAAAAGGGAGACTGCGACAGCATTATGGGTGCGGCAACCCTTGTGCTTTGTGATGATATGCTTACCGTAAAGGAGAATCCTAAGCACATTATTCCTTACAGGGTGAAAAATACGGGCTTTGAAGCACATCCGTTTTTTGAGGGGGCGTCCATGCGCAAGGTGGGGGATAAGTATTATTTTGTGTATTCCTCCTTCCAAAACCATGAGCTTTGTTATGCAATAAGTGATTATCCTGACAGAGACTTTACATTTGGCGGGACAATTGTGTCAAATGGAGATATCGGCTACGAGGGCAGAACCGTCAAGCACAATATGACAGGGACTACACATGGAAGCATGATTGAAATCAATCACCAATGGTATGTTTTTTATCATCGGCTTACCCACAAGTCCGATTATTCAAGACAGGCATGTGCAGAAAAGATTTTTATTCGCCCTGACGGAAGTATCAGACAGGTGGAGCTTACAAGCTGTGGGTTAAATGACGGACCGTTAATTGCAAGGGCGGGGTATGAATATCCGTCAACCATTGCCTGTATTGTCACAAACGGTCATATGCCTCATGGCAGCAACAGCATTTATAAGGAGGCATTTCCAAATGTTTCCCATAAGGGAGGGGACAGGTTTATTGCAGAGATTGAGCATGATACCCTGATTGGATATAAGTATTTTGCTTTTGAAGGCGTAAAGACTATTTGGCTTACGGCGAGAGTTGAGAGCGACAGAAACAGGGTTTTGTATGAAGGTCCGGTACGCATAGATGAGAGGTCGGGCTCAGGAAATGTAGAAAATGATAGCTCGGAAAGAAAATCTTTACCCGATGACGCAGAACATAATACGTCATGTCAGAAATTATTTTTTGAGGTTAGGCTTATGGAGGACGGACCGATTGTGGGTGAGATTACGCTTTCCGATTGTGAGGAGTGGACGGTCTTTTCTGGCAGTGTAAGCGTGCCTGACGGAGTGCATGGATTGTTCCTTACATATAAAGGAAGAAAGAAAGTTCAGCTTTTGACGGTGGGGTTTTGATGTTGGGATATGGCTTGGAATGGAAAACATAAGATAGGATGACTAAATGAAAGAAATAGAAGAACAGAGATTAGGGAGAAATAAAGAAACTGTTATTAATTATACATACATTAATAGTGGAGAATATCGAAAAAAATTTGACCGAATAACAGAAAACACAGAACTTAGCAGATTGCTATATTATATAGCGAAAGATATGCTTATACATCGTAGTGGTACAAAATTTGAAGATATGTACTGGATTGATTTGGATTCAATTATGGTTGTTGCAAAGGAAATTAATGCATCTGTACCAAAAAGAATAGAATATTCAGATTCAACTAAGAAAATTATCGGAGAATATAGTAATTTACTGACTATTCATACACATCCCGACAGTTTTCCACCAAGTATAGATGACATTAATTCAAATTATGATCATTCTTATGTTGCAGGTATCGTTGCGTGTCATGACGGCAGACTTTATATGTATTCTGCAAATGAAAGAATAAATGAAAATTACTATAAATTGATTGTTGAAGGTCTTATAAAAAGAGGGTATAATGAAGCTGAAGCACAAATAGCTGCTTTATCAGAAATTCAACAGAATTTTGATATTAATTTTAAGGAGGTAACAGCAAATGATAGCGTATGAAAATGATACATTGGTGATTCCAGAAAAATACAAAAAGATGTCTGTTTCCGAACTTGAAATAGAAAAAAAGAAAGTGTTAAAAGAATTATTATCATCGGACAGACCTAAGAAGGTTGTCAATGAAAACAAGAATAATATTAATTTTAAATTTTGATATACCGAATTGAAAACAGCCACTCGAATTACTTTCGTGTGGCTGTTTTATTGGAAATTGATAGAACTTTAAAATGGAAAACTCAACCGCACGTTGAATTTACCCCGATATTTCTAATATGCGGTTATTGTTTATGGTAATCAGGTAAGCTATCATAAAAGAAAAACGGAGGTCATTTTATGTTAAACAGCGTTAAGGTCGGTAGCTTTATCATGGACAAGCGTAAATCCATAGGGCTTACCCAGCAACAGCTCGCACAGAAATTAAATGTTTCCTTTCAGGCTGTATCAAAATGGGAAAACGAAACCACATATCCGAATATTGAAATATTGAAGGATTTGGCAATTGTTCTAAATGTGACTGTCGATGAGATTTTATCGGGAAGTGAAAAGGATGCAGAATGCTTATCCTACAGCAAGGCAGGCATTGACATTGCTTACACAGATGCAATAAAAAAGGAAATGTCTAAGCACCTAAAAACAGATGACGTACGGGTATTAAACGGACTTGGACAATTTGCCTCCCTATACGATATTCGCTTTCCACAAATTAAGGAGCCTGTTTTGGTGCTGAAGGCTGAGGAGCCGGGCTCGAAACAGAAGCTTGCAATGGAATATGGCTACACCGAATCCATTTGCCACGACATGATTAATCATTTGGTAAATGATATTATTGTGATGGGAGCAAAGCCTTTGGCAGTGTTAGATACAATTATCTGTGGAAATGCTGAGAAGGACACAATACACAGCTTAGTTAAGGGCGTGGCAGAGGCATGTCGGGAAAACGAATGTTCATTGGTTGGCGGGGAAACATCCATACAGCCCCTTGTTGTAGATGCAGGGGTGTACGTGCTTACCTCAAGCATAGCGGGAATTGTGGAAAAATCCAAGGTGATAGACGGTTCGGCAATAGAGGAAAAGGACGTGGTTTTAGCAGTTGCCTCTAACGGACTACACACAAACGGCTATTCACTTGTAAGGCTGTTGATGGACAGGCTTCCACAGATTAAGCTGGATAAGATTGACGGACTTACATTTATAGAGCAGATTATGAAGGTTCACACCCCGTATTATAAGGCGGTAAAGGATTTGTTTGACAAGGATGTCATTCATGGAATGGCACATATTACGGGAGGCGGGATAGAAGGAAATTTATGCAGGGTTATACCTGACGGCTTGTGTGCAGTGATAGACCTGTCTAAGGTAAGAGTGCTTAATATCTTTAAATATATCCGCAATAATGGAAATATCAGTGATGAGGAAATGCTTTCCACCTTCAACTTGGGTGTGGGATTTAATATTGTAGTATCTCAAAAAAATAAGGAAATGGTTATGAAGCATGTAAACAAATTTTACGACTGCTATGAAATCGGAACAATTAAGCAGGGCAGCAGGAAAATAGAATTTGAAAATTGCTTGGAATGGCTGTAAAAAGCCGTTTATGTATTTATGAATATCCCTTGAAATATTATGGATAATATCATTGAATGAGGAGTTGATAAAGGGCAAAGCTTCATTAGAATTGACGTATGCAAAAAAGTGTGAAACGAGAGTTTAAAAGTAAACCTTGAGTTTTCGCAGTTTTATCCACACAACCATGATTTTAGTTATGTTCTTATAA
>JAMPFU010000049.1 GCA_023664385.1 Clostridium sp.
TGTGAGGTATTCTTGCGGTCTTAAAAAGTTGCAATTCAAAATACACATATCGTTTGGCAGCATAAGGCTGTGCACTCAGACAGCAGTCCGTGCCCCACATAATAGAAAAGACAAAATATCAATATGCTAAAGATAGCCGGTAACCATAAAATACAAAATAAAAGAGGCTTGTCAGTGTAATTTTATGTGTGCCTTAAATCCTTACTGCGACAGCCCCTCTTTTTCCTCCTTTACACAGCCTGTACTTGATTTCCTGTGTAAAGCTGGTAATATTTTCCTTGTTTTTCTATTAATTCATCGTGTGGTCCACGCTCAATGACACGTCCCTTTTCAAGTACGATGATGCAGTCGCTGTTTCTTACGGTTGACAGCCTGTGGGCAATTACAAAGGTTGTTCTGCCCTTCATAAGCTTATCCATGCCCTCCTGAACAATTTTCTCCGTTCTTGTGTCGATGGAGCTTGTTGCTTCGTCAAGTATCAGTACAGGCGGGTCAGCGATTGCAGCCCTTGCTATGGCAAGCAATTGTCGTTGTCCTTGGCTTAAATTTGCACCGTCACCTGTAAGCACTGTATTGTAGCCGTCAGGAAGCCTTTTGATAAAGCTGTGTGCATTGGCAAGCTTTGCCGCTGCAATGACCTCCTCGTCAGTGGCATCAAGCCTTCCATATCTTATATTTTCCATAACCGTTGCAGTGAACAAATGGGTATCCTGAAGCACCATTCCAAGGGAACGCCTTAAATCGTCCTTTTTTATTTTATTTACGTTGATGCCGTCATATCTGATTTTACCGTCCTGAATGTCATAAAAACGATTTATCAGGTTTGTGATTGTTGTCTTTCCTGCACCTGTTGAGCCTACAAATGCTATCTTCTGCCCCGGCGTTGCAAACAAATCCACATTGTAAAGCACCTGCTTTTCCTCATTGTAGCCAAAGTCAACATCATCAAACACAACATCTCCCGTAAGCTTCACATAGGTTACAGAGCCGTCTGCCTGATGTGTATGCTTCCATGCCCAAAGTCCTGTTCTCTTTTCCGTTTCGGTTAAAACTCCATTTTCTTCCTTTGCATTTACAAGCGTCACGTAGCCATCATCCGTTTCAGGCTTCTCGTCAAGGGTATTAAATATTCTCTCTGCGCCTGCAAGCGCCATGACAACAGCGTTAAGCTGCTGGCTTACCTGATTGATAGGCATGCTAAAGTTTTTGTTGAAGGTAAGAAAGCTGGCAAGTCCTCCAAGCGTAAATCCGCCCACGCCATTTATGGCAAGTGCGCCTCCCACAATGGCGCATATAACGTAGCTGATATTGCCGAGCTGTGCATTTATCGGTCCAAGCAGATTTGCATATTTATTTGCGTGATCTGCACTGTCAAAAAGCTGTCCGTTAAGCTTTGCAAAGCCCTCCTTGCTCTCCTCCTCGTGGCAGAATACCTTGATTACCTTCTGCCCCTCTATCATTTCTTCAATATATCCGTTTAATGCTCCAATGTCCCTTTGCTGAGCCGCAAAGTACCGTCCACTGTTTCCTGCCACTGACGCTGTAACCCGAAGCATAACGCCCACCATGAAAAGCGTCAGAATTGTAAGCGGTATGTTTAACACAATCATACTGATAAGCACAGACACA
This sequence comes from Clostridium sp., assembly GCA_023664385.1. GTDB lineage: Bacteria > Bacillota > Clostridia > Lachnospirales > Lachnospiraceae > Coprococcus_C. The sequence goes on from JAMPFU010000049.1 coordinate 1,630, forward strand.
ACTGTTATGACGCTTGATATTACCTGTGGTATGCTTTGGCTTATCATCTGTCTTAGCGTATCAACGTCATTTGTATAAAGAGACATAATATCTCCATGGGCATGTGTGTCAAAATACTTAATCGGCAGGCTTTCCATGTGATTAAACAGTTCTATCCTTATGCTTTTTAACGTGCCCTGCGCCACATACATAAGAAGCCTCGCCTGTGTAAAGGCCGCAATAATTCCTGCAAGATAGAATGTGGCAACCCTTGCTATCGCGCTTAAAAGCTGGCTGTAGTCAGGATTTTCCTTTCCGATTAGAGGCTGTATATATTCATCTATCAGGGTTTTCATAAACAATGTACCTTGCACATTTGCAAGTGCTGAAACGATGATACATACAACAACCAAAATACAGTGTATTTTATATTTTTTTCCCACATAGGACATGAGCCTTACGAAAAGCTTTCCAGGATTTTCAACCCTTTTTCCACCCTTCATGCCTCGTCCCATAGGTCCTCTTGGTTCAGCCATACTTACTCACCTCCCTCGTCAAAATCACCGCTTCCACCGGTCTGAGACTCATAAACATCCCTGTATATCTCATTTCCTGCAAGAAGCTCCTCATGGGTTCCAACGGCATCTATCCGTCCATCCTCCATGACAATGATTCTGTCTGCATGGCTTATGCTGTTTATTCTCTGCGCTATAATTATTTTTGTGGTATTTGGTATTTCCTCTGCAAAGGCTTTCCTTATTTTTGCGTCCGTGGCAGTGTCCACCGCGCTTGTGCTGTCGTCAAGTATTAGTATCTGCGGTTTCTTTAAAAGCGCTCTTGCAATACAAAGCCTCTGTCTTTGTCCTCCTGAAACATTTGTGCCGCCCTGCTCAATATGTGTGTTGTACCCCTCAGGCAGCGTACCGATAAATTCATCGGCGCAGGCGAGTTTACATGCCCTGACACATTCCTCATCGGTTGCGTTATTGTCGCCCCACCTTAAATTCTCATAAATGGTTCCTGAGAAAAGGACATTTTTCTGAAGCACAACAGCAACCTGATTCCGCAAGGTTTCCAAATCGTACTCCTTTACGTTTCTACCGCCTACAAGCAGCTCTCCCTTTGACACGTCATAAAGCCTGCTTATCAGGTTTACCAAGGTTGACTTTGAGCTTCCCGTACCACCCAAAATTCCGATTGTCTCTCCTTTATTTATATGAACATTGATATCAGAAAGGACATATCTGTCCTCCTCCGTAAAGGTGGAATCCTTCTGAACGCCCATTTCTTTTTCCTTTTCAATATCATCTAAGGTGCGTTTCTTCTCATATTTAAAATATACATTTTTAAAATCTATGCTTCCGTCACGAACCTCCATCACAGGGTTTTCAGGATTGACAATATCCGCCTTTTCATCTATAACCTCTGCAATACGTTTTGCACTTGCGGCACTCATTGTCATCATGACAAATATCATGGAGAGCATCATAAGGTTCATAAGTATATTCATGCAATAAGTAAGCAGGCTCATAAGCTGTCCCGTTGTAAGCGTTTCGGCAACTATCATGTGTGCGCCAATCCAGCTGATTGCCATGATACAGCCGTATACAGTAAACATCATTACAGGCGAATTAAAGGAAAGCACCTTTTCTGCTTTCAGAAACATGCTGTAAACCATTTCGCTGGCATTTGCAAATTTCTTCTTTTCAAAATCCTCACGTACAAATGCCTTTACTACCCTGATTGCCGATACATTTTCCTGTACGCTTGCATTTAAGTCATCATATTTTTTAAACACCTGCATAAAATACTTCATTGCAAATTTTATGATTATCATAAGCACAACTGCAAGTATAAGCACAGCTATGAGATAGATGCTTGCAAGCCTTGGGCTTATGACAAAGGACATAATCATCGCAAATATCAGGCTTGTAGGCGCCCGCATACACATTCTAAGCAGCATCTGATATGCCATCTGAATGTTGCTTACATCCGTCGTAAGCCTTGTTACAAGTCCTGCCGTCGAGAATTTATCTATATTGGAAAACGAATAGGTTTGTATATTGTTATACATAGCCTCACGTAAATTTTTTGCAAATCCCGTGGACGCCCTTGAGCCGTATACTCCGCCAAGTATACCCGAGGTAAGTCCTCCTGCTGCAAGAAGCACCATGACACCGCCCATGAAAACGATATGCTTCATGTCGCCCTTATTCACTCCATTGTCAACAAGTGACTGTAGAAAAAATGGTATCAGTGTCTCAAAAATAACCTCAAATATCATACATATGGGAGTCAGTATGGATGGCTTTTTATATTCCTTGATTTGCGCCGCTAAAGTCTTTAACATTGTTTTCCCTCTTTTCTGTTTCAATATTCCTTCCATTTATTTCCTCTATAATGTACTACATGAATATAAATTTTTTGTCAAGTGAAATATTTGTGAAAAAAACAAAAAAACAAGGAGCTGCCACATCAAGGATCTTTGTATCAAAAAACAAAAATACTCTTAATGCCGCAACCCCTTTATACATTTCATTTTTTATTTTTCAGACGTGCGTGGAACGAACACTCTTGACACTGTTTTTTTACTTTCCTCCTTGGCGTCATTCATTGCCTTTTTACAGAAATATGCCTGTGCCTCAAGCTTATCCCTTCCCCTTAAATCCTGCTTTGCGTAGCTTCCGTCAGGCATAAGGAAGTGTGCCTTTAACGTGTCTGCAAGCTGAATGCTTAATATCTCTATAATCTCCCGTTTCAAATCCTCGTCCTCCACAGGGAAGGTGATTTCAACACGCTTATCAAGATTTCTCGGCATCCAGTCTGCGCTTCCCATATAGACATCCTCAAAGCCGCTGTTGTAGAAATAGAATATTCTTGAATGTTCAAGGAAATTTCCTACTATGGAACGCACAGTTATGTTTTCGCTAAGTCCTTTTATTCCTGCCTTCAGACAGCATATACCTCTTACGATAAGCTCTATTTTTACGCCTGCCTCTGACGCCTCGTAAAGCGCCTTTATAATAACAGGGTCGCAGAGGGAATTCATTTTGGCTATAATTCTTGCCTCCTTGCCCATTTTTGCATTTTCTGCCTCACGGTTGATAAGGCTTACAAATTTGTCCTTCATCCAAATAGGGGCAACTAAAAGCTTGTTCCATGAAGGCGGCTCTGAATAACCTGAGAGCATGTTAAACACTGCCGTTGCGTCCTCACCGATTGCGTCAGATGCCGTAAGCATTCCCATATCTGTATAAAGCTTTGCCGTTACGTCATTATAATTTCCCGTTCCAAGGTGGACATATCGCTTGATGCCCTCCTCCTCACGTCTTACCACAAGGGCTATCTTAGAATGGGTCTTTAAGCCCACAAGTCCGTATATAACATGGCAGCCTGCTTTTTCAAGCATCTTTGCCCATATAATGTTATTTTCCTCATCAAACCTTGCCTTGAGCTCTACGAGAACGGTTACCTGCTTGCCATTTTCTGCCGCCTTTGCAAGTGCCGCAACGATAGGCGAATTGCCGCTGACACGGTAAAGGGTCTGCTTGATTGCAAGCACGTCAGGGTCCATTGCCGCCTGCCTGATAAACTCAATGACAGGTGTAAACTCATCATACGGATGATGCAGGAGTATGTCCTTTTTCTTTATCTGCTCAAATATATTTTCCTCATTATTTATCGCCTTTACAGGCTGCGGAATGTATTTCTTATTGCGGAGATGGTCAAAGCCCTCCATGCCGCTCACCTTCATAAGGAACGTCAAATCAAGCGGTCCGTTTATGGAGTACACAACCCGGTCTGAAACCTGAAGCTGCTTTTTAAGCTCCTTCAAAAGGCGCTTATCCATGTCAGCCTCTATCTCAAGCTTTATAACCTCGCCCCATGCCCTTTTCTTTATCTGCTTTTCTATTTCCTTAAGCAAATCAGCCGCATCATCCTCATCTATGGTAAGATCCGCATTTCTCATAATACGGTATGGATGCGCACATACGATTTCATAATTCAGGAAAAGCCTGCTTAAATTTTTCTCAATAATCTCCTCAAGCAGGATAATCTCCTTTGCCCCGCTCTCTGACGGAAGCTCAACAATTCTTGGAAGAACGGAAGGAACCTGTACAGTTGCAATATCAACCACATCCTTCTTTTTATCACGTATCAATGCTCCGATATTTAATGTTTTGTTGCTGATAAGCGGAAATGGCCTTGAGGAGTCAACCGCCATCGGTGTAAGTACGGGATAAACATCCTTATCAAAATATTTGTCAACATATTTTGATTGTTTTTCACTTAAATCAGTATATTTTTTAATCAGCTTTACTCCGTTTTCCTCCAGCAAAGGAAGCAGGGCACGGTTTAAAGTAGAATACTGTGCATTCATCATATTTTTTGTTTCGGGAATAATTTTTTCAAGCTGTTCCTCGGGCGTAAGTCCTGCAATGTCCTTTTTCTTTACCCCTGCGTGTACAAGGTCAAACAGCGACGCAACCCTTATCATAAAAAACTCGTCAAGATTGGAGGCTGTTATGCTCAAAAACTTAATCCTCTCAAAAAGCGGCATGCTCTTATCCTTTGCCTCGCCAAGTATTCTGTAATTAAACTGAAGCCAGCTAAGCTCTCTGTTGTAATAATTTTCATATTTTTCATATTGTTTCTTATCCATAAACTACACGCTCCTTTTCAGTCTCAAAACAGGTCTTATACCATAAACCCTCTCAAAAAAATCGCCTCTCATCTGAAACAGTCCTGCTTCCAAGGTTATATCCTCGTAGGTCTTTGCCGATATGACAAGCTCATCACCCTTAACGCTGACAGAAAGATTTTCAAGCTTCTGACTATGGCTTTTATCCAAAACATTTGCAATTCTTATTATGGCGGCAAGCTTTGCAATTACCATATAATCACATTCGTCAAGATCATCCTCCATACATTCTCTTGCAGGCAGATAAAGCACATTGTATTTTACGATATTTGCAACCTCCATGCGCTCCTTGTGGGATAAGCCGATTATCTCTGTGTTTGCAACTATATAATAGGAATTTCTTGCCCCATCATGCATATTGATATAATTTCCACACTCATGCAAAATAGCGGCAATCTGTATCTGAAGCCTCTCGGTCTTTCCCATTCCAAATTCTTTCTTTATGCTGTCAAATATTTTCAGGGCATATTCTGCAACCCTGTCGCCATGCTCCCTGTCACACCTGTACCTCTTTGCAAGATACTGTGCAGAGGCAATGATGTCCTCATCAAAGTTGTGGTTAAATACAATCTTTACACCCTCGTCCATATATGCCGCGGTAATCCCCTCGCAAAAGTCAACATTCGGCACATAGATTTCCTCCGCCTTGCTGTTATTTAAAAACGACTGGTAAATAATGATGTTAGGAAGCATAAGCGTTGCACGCTCATATGGTATTCCATACCGTTCAGCAAGCTCCTGCGGGGGCATACTGATAATCCGCCGGCACATTGCCTCAAACTGTGCCCGATTTACCTTTTCGCTTATGTCAAGCTCAGGGGCAATCTTTTTAAGGGCATTGACGACCTCCCCAACGGCTATAATATTTTTAATTTCCTTATCGTTAAGATATATATTCCTAAACGCCTCTATATCGCTGTCAACATACTCCTCAAGAAGCCTGTCAAAGCGTCCGCTTTTTGTACCGATAATGGAAAGGTAGTCCCTGATACGGACAGCGCCTATAGGGATATTTTCCGTAACAACAAGGTTGTTTTTATCAAAAAGGGAAATTTGTACGCTTCCTGCACCAACGTCTACAAAGGCAGTATTCTTTAATACAACCTCATGGAAATTTTCGTACTTTGCAACAAGCCCCTTAAAGCTCATGTATCTCTGCTCAGAGTTGCTTAAAACAGTTACGGAAAATCCTGTTTTTCTCTTGATTGCATCAATCACTATATCCCTATTCTCAGCCTCACGAACTGCACTAGTAGCATATGCCCTGTAATCAGCCACCTGATATTCCTTCATTTTCTCCTTGAAGCCGTCTAATATATCGGTTGTCTGACGTATCAGCTCAGTTGAAATATATCCCTTGCTGTAGGTATCCTTTGCCAGCTCAATAAAATTACTGACCCCGTCAATGTGTTTAAAGTTTTTCTTCCCCGTAATTTCGTAAATTTTCATGGCAATTTCACTTGAACCAACATAAATTGCCGCAAATGTTTTATATGCCATTTCTACACCTCCCAATTCGTATTTTCCTTATCCTTAAGTATATCAAAAAGCTCTATTATCGTCTTATTATAGCCCGGATGATATGCAAAGGGCGCAATCTCGCAAAGCGGCTCCAAAACAAAGCTTCTTCTTGCCATCTCCGCATGGGGAATTTTTAAATTTTCCTCCATGATGATTTCCCTGTCATATAACAGTATGTCTATGTCCAGCGTTCTCGGTCCCCAATGTATTACCCTTTTCCTGCCTGCGCCCTGCTCTATGTCGTTTATAATCTCAAGCAGTTCCTGGGGCGAGTAAAGCGTTTCAATCTCAATGCATCCGTTTAAAAAATCGTCCTGCTCCACATTGCCGTAGGGCTTTGTCACAATATAGGAAGATACCTTGTTTACCTTTATGTAATCATCCCTGCCAAGCTGGTCTACGGCATAATCAAGGTAGCCCTCCTTGTCGCCAAGGTTTGAGCCAAGTCCAAGGTACACCGTATGCCTGCCTCTTGTAATATCTACATATACCGTATCAAACGTCATATCAATCGGCGCCTCAGGTTTACATAACTTTATATGCACCGTCTTTACCTTTTCATATTCAAGAAGTATCGTACCTGCCATGCTCTCAGCCGCAGCCTCAATCAGATTATATTTTTCCCCGGTCATAACCCTTGCAATTGTGTCGCACACATGGGCATAGTTTACCGTTTCCTCCAAATCATCCGAAGCGCCTGCATCATGCAAATCCAAAAACAGCTCAACCGTGACAATAAAAGTCTGTCCCTGCCTTTTTTCCTCCGGCAAGACGCCGTGATATGCAAATATTTCCAAATCCTTTATGACTATCTTATCCATATACATATTACCACTTTTTATATTCTTTACATGTCACTTAATAAAATGTTATATTTTTGCTTTCTTAATTGCATAAGCCATTTTAAGTGCCCTGTAATTTGCTTTCACATCATGTACCCTGAAAAATGTACAGCCTGACATAAAACCGACAACGGACGTTGCCATTGTACCCTCCTCACGTTCCTCTACAGGCAAGTCAAGGGCAGCTCCGATGACGGATTTCCTTGACGCCCCAAGCAAAACAGGGTAATTCATTGCCACAAGCTTATCAAGGTTATTCATAATAATCAGGTTTTCCTCCGTGCTCTTGGCAAAGCCTATGCCCGGGTCTATTATAATTTTATCCTTTGGAATCCCTGCTGAAAGCGCAATGTCTATGCTTTCCTGCAAATCCGAAACCACATCGTTTATAAAATCGTCGTAGCTATCCTCATGCCGATTGTGCATCAGGCAGCAGGCGGCATTTGACGCCGCAACAGTTTTTGCCATTTTATCGTCCCACTTAAAGCCCCATATGTCGTTTATCAGGTCAGCGCCTGCAAGTATGCCTGCCTGCGCCACCTTCGCCTTACAGGTGTCAAGGGAAACAGGTATGTTAAAATTTTCCTTGATTGCCTCTATGACAAAGCAGCTTCTCTCTATTTCCTCTTGCTCGGATATTTTCACATGCCCCGGTCTTGAGGATTCGCCGCCTACATCTATGATGTCAGCCCCCTCCTCTATCATCCGTCTTGTATGCGCAAGTGCCTTATCAATATCCGTATAGCTTCCTCCATCGGAAAATGAATCAGGCGTTACATTGAGTATTCCCATTATATATGGACGGCTGCCTGTCTTAAATTCCCTGCTGCCTATCTGCATAACGAGTTCCTTTCACATTTATAATCCTATATTTTTAGTACCGTATGGTTTTATTTTTCATGCCTTCATCCCAGTAACATTCATCATAAGCCTCACAGCGAAAGCAGCATCTTGAAAGCTTATCCGCCCTGTAAAGAAAGCTGCTCAATAAGTCGCCGTCACTCTCGCTTTTATGACACGTAATTGCATGGCATATCGTTTTTATCTCATCGCTATTAAAGTCTGCATGAAGCAAAATTTTCTCAGCCAGCTTTGCTCCCATCTCATGGTGTGGGCTTCCGTCCTTATATTCCATTGCCCTGCCTATATCGTGGAGAAGCGCCGCAGCATAGATAAGCTCTTTGTCAATTTTCATATTTTCTTCAAGGCTTATGATATAAGCTATCCTTGCCACATCAAGGGCATGCTCCATGCCGTGGCAGCAGAATTTTCTGTTTTTTTCTTTCTTTTCTATATAGCTTACATAGCTTTTGTAGCTGTCATTTGACAGTATCGTATCTATCCTTTTCATATGTCCTAACTCCGAACACCTCTGAAGCTTCATGCCAAGCTGCCACAAGGCATCTCTGGCAAATCCTATGGCTATTTTGTCATATAACCGCCTATAAAGGACAGGGAGCCACACACAACAATCACATCATCCTCTGCGGCTTTGGCAAGCGCCTTTTCCATTGCGTCCTTTTGATTAGCGGCAGTGACCGTTTCCACACCCTTCGCCGTAATCAACTCTGAAAGCACTGTGTTTTCAAGCCCTCTTGCATTATCAGGCGTTACCGTAACAGCATATTTCATGGTGTCATACATTATGTCAACCATTTTATGGTATTCCTTATCTCTTAATACTCCTATTATATAAATAAATTTGTGATTTGTAAAATATTTATGCAGAGAATTTTTAAGACTCATCCATGCAGCCTCATTGTGTGCCCCATCAACGATGACATAGGGCTTTTTTCTGACAACGGTAAATCTTCCCAGCCATTTTGTGTCTGCGATTGCCTTTCGTATTATATCGGGTTTTATTACGACCTCCCTGCCGATTGTTTCATCAGCTTCTATAATATTTCCAATTTGCATTGCCGCCTCAATTGCAACTGCGGCATTTATAATCTGAAATTCCCCCGGCATTGAAATAAAATATTCCTTACCCTTATATAAAAAATGGCTTCCGTCTATGCCCGTATCAACAACCGTTATATCCGGCAAGTTTACATAACATAATCTTGTATTTTTCTCCTCACACGTTTTTTTGATGACAGCGTTTGCCTCATCTGTCTGCGGTGCACACACACATATGCCGTTTTCCTTTATAATTCCTGCCTTCTGATATGCAATTTCTGATAAGGTATCTCCCAAAAATTGCATATGGTCCCTTGAAATCTGCGCCATAACTGTCATATATGGATTGGAAATAACATTTGTTCCGTCCATAAGTCCGCCCATACCGCACTCCACAAGGGCAAACTCCACCCTCGCCTCAAGGAACAGACAAAATGCAACAGCAGTTTCTATTTCAAATGCCGTTGGAGACATATAGCCGTCCTGCTCCATCTCCTCTGCCTGCTTCGCCACCTTTGTTAAGGCTTTTGCAAATGCTGCCTCGTCAACATAGCTTCCATCTATCCAAAACCGTTCCAGATAATGAAAGATGGTCGGCGAGATATATCTTCCCACACGGCAGCCCGCTTCCGTAAGCACATCCTGCAAAAATGCAAAAATAGAGCCTTTGCCGTTGGTTCCGGCAATATGCAGACATTTAACCTTGTCCTGCGGATTGCCAAGCCTTCGCAAAAGCTCTTTTATACGTTCTAAGCCCGGTCTTTGACCGAGCTTATTTTTTTCCTCTATATATTGCATTGCCTCTGTAAAGTCCATGCTGTCCCGCCTTTATCAATCAATGGAATCATATCTTACATGCTGTATTGGTACGGTTGTTTCGTCTATCGGACAAAGCTCATAGCCCTCCGCCCGAAGTGTGTCTACAAGGTCTGAAATAGAATCCACTGTTGCGTGATTTGTTGCGAGGTCGTGCATAAGCACGATGGAATCGCCTTCATTTGTCCGCACGTACTCCAAAATTGTTTCATTTAATTCATCAGGCGTCATTGAATTTGTAAGGGCATCTCCGCTTAATGCATTCCAGTCAAAATATGTAATACCATTATTGTTCAGATAGCTTATGAGTATCTGTATATCGACATTTGAAACAGTGTTTGAGCTGCCTCCCGGAAATCTGTAATACTGACAGTCAATACCCGTCTGCTCATAAAGGAAGGTATGAAGCTTTGAAACATCTGCCATGAAAGATTCCTTTGACGCATATACTTCATCATATATATGGGTGTAGGAGTGCATTCCCAATGTATGTCCTTCATCAATGATACGCTTGTAATCATGCCATGTACTCTCGTCATCATTATATACAACGAAGAAGGTTGCCTTAACATTTTTTTCCTTGAGAATGTCCAAAAGCTCATCCGTGTATTTGTTCGGACCATCGTCAAAGGTTAAGTATACCTTTTTGCCATTGCTTATTACAGGTGTATCAGGCGCATCAGAAATTCCTTCCTCCGATGCAAAGGAATTGGACAAAAGCTCATTATTATCCTTATCGCTTTTTTCTATATCCTCCAATGCGTCATTGTCCAAATCAGATTTTACAAGCCGCTCCGCATCGGTTTCGGTTGCCGCAAAAGCATAATCACTTCTCATATCCGTAATGAGACTTTCTATTCTCGCATCAATGTTATTTACCCGCACGACAAGATAAATAGAAAAAAGTATCGGTATGACGAACATCATAAGAAGCGCCGTAACAATAAGTTTTTTGATTGCATCAACATTTTTTCTGTTGTAGTCAATTTCTACCCAATCTTCATCTTCAAAATATTTTTCTTTTTTCATAAAAAACCCTTTACAAATCCATATATTGTGTTATAATGTCAATAGTATACAAGATATATCTTACAACCAATGGGCTTTTTTGCCAAAAAAGGTTGTATTTTTTATTGTAAACCTTTTTTCATGTTATGTCAAGTGAATTATGTTAATTTGGGTTTACGTAATTGTTACAATTAGTTTACATAAGTCTATTCCTCCACAGCTTTATAGTAAAGCTCTCTCCATCTTTTTCCCTCCGCCTGAAGCTGCTTTGCAAATTCTGCAAGCTCGTCATACTGCTTTTTATATTTTTTCTCCATTTCATTTGCTTGGGTTCTCAGGGTTTTTTCAAATTCCTTCCTTAGCTTTTCCCGTTCCCTTTCGTATTCCTCCTCCTTCAGCTTGCACTGTTCCTCTATTTGTCCAAGGGCTTGCACACTGCTTAATACATATTCCTCAAGCCCTATCTCATCTGCCTTATCCGTATGCATTACAAAACATTTAAAGCTTTCTTCTCCCTGAAGCTTATATTTTAATATATATTTTTCGCCGTCAAAAAAAATATGGTAATCCTCTATATTGCTGCTGCCTGAAACAAGCGGTCTTCCCTTTCTCTCTCCGTCAGGATATGTGTAAATCAGCTCGCAGTTTTCGTTTACGGGATTATTTGCTTTATAAAAAAGAATATTTTTTCCATTTATCTGCCGTAAACGCAGTTGTCTTACATTCCATATGTTTCCCATATCCGACAGCAAAACGACTCTATTGTCTTTTCCCACTACATCCCAAACAAGCTCATTTGATACATTGATATAAGCAAGGCCTATTTTACCGTTACTTTCAATCCCACAAAGCTGGGAATGGTAATCATTTCTGTAATGAACCCACTGTATATTTCTGTTCCCTGCTATAAATACTAAATTTATATTGTTACCGTTGTCCATAACGACAATCCGTTTTTCATCGGTTGACATAAATATTTTCTGCATGCGTTTCTCCAAAATATCTTTAAATACAATATATGGAAGTCAGCGAACAAAAATAACTAAAGCGAATATATTATTGTAAGCATATTTTGAAAGGAATAACATTATGTCTAAATCCTGTGGCTGTAACAAAAGAATAATGAGCAATGCCGTTCGGGCATGCGTAACAAATGATAACAACTGTTATGACGTGTGCGTAGAGCCTCAGTGTGGAACGCCTGAATACCTTACTGTGCTTACACCTGTAGTATATGACGAAATTGGAATAAATGTATGCCGCTCTTTTACACTTCCCGCTGATTTGCTTACCAGCTTTCCTACTGCGGCTTATGCCAGTGCCGAAGTAATTGACGTAGCTGCTACAGGCACCACGGATACCGTTACAATTGCCCCAATTAATTCAAGACCGAACTGTTACGAAGTGACGCTTACAAATCTTAGTGTAACCTTCGCCGTAAGACTTTATGACTGCTGCAAGAGGCTTTTAACTACCTCTACGGTTGCCGGAATTGTATATCTTCCTTCAGACACCACCGATGCAGGCTACGATGCAGATACAAACCCAAGCTCAGTTACGCTTGACCTTTTTGCTCCATACGGTGTGGCTTATACGGACGGCGCCATAGATACGCCTGCGCTGAACTACATTGGATTTTCAACCACAAACAACCAGCTTGTTCAGGGACTTAACCTTATGTCAATTGCAAAGGTATTGGATTTTGATATTTCTGACAACACAATGACCGTGGGACTTACGCTTATCGTAAAAACCGTTTACTTTACGCAGTATCAAATTCCTCATAACGGCAGGGCGATTGTTTCAAAGGGCGACCTTACCTCAGAGGAAGATTCAGTGTGCATGAGCTTTGTCTCAGGAAGCCTTCTTGACAGAAACATCAAGCCTTTGGAGCCATGCAATCCTTACGACAGCAAGGAAGCCTGCGAGTCATGTACAGACCCGAATGATTGTGCATGTCTTACGCCTGACAATTAATATTTATTTTTATCCGAGCAGTACACTGCGGTATAACAAAATTATCGCAGTTGCTGCTCAATTTTAAAATTTATACATATTTATAAATATTTGCTTCATTTCAGGTAATACTATCATTACATTATGATAAATAAGGAGTGACAAAAAATGAAAAAAATAAAATCTACATTATTACTTTCTGCTACACTTTTAACGCTTTCACTTGCACTTGCAGGCTGCGGCGATGATCAGACAAGCAAGGATAACGCTGGGAGTAATGGTCAAGGAACAACCCAGTCAGGAAGCAGCAATGGCTCAGGCAATAACAACAATTCAGGCGGAGCTATGGACGATGCTAAGGACATCTTAGATGATGCTGAAAATATGGGTGATGATGTTATTGATGGTGCAGAGGACATACTTGACGGAGGAAATAGTACTAACGGTACCGGTAATAACGGTGGTGGAACCAATGGCAACGGTAATAGTGGCAGCGGTGCAAACGGCAATGGTGCTAACGGCAGTGGAAGCAGTGGTGGAACCAGCACAGGCAATGCAACAGGCGGAGGAAGTGCAGCAACAGGTGCAAGATAGCAACAGTTTCTTATTGTAAGCAATTCGAAGAAATGATATTATACTTTCAAGCAGAAACGGATGAATTAAATTTTTTTCAATCGCATATTGAAAAAAAAACGTTTTTATGCTATTGTAAAAATAGTTATTGGGCTGGTCGAAAGACCCGGGTCCACCTATCGGCGGGTAAGACACCCGCCGCTTTTTTAGGAGAACTACTGATGAAAGAATTAAGTATATTTGTTGACGAGTCCGGGGATTGGGGAGAGTATGATTTCCATTCTCCTTACTACATAATCTCAATGGTTATTCATGATCAGTCAAGCAATATAACAGAAAATCTTAAACAGCTTGAAAAGCGACTATCTGATATAGGATACCCACATCACACTATTCATTCAGGTCCTATTATCAGATCAGAAAATGAATATAAAGGCGAAGATATTGTTATTCGTCAAAAAATCATAAAGAGCCTTATGGCTTTCATAAGAAACAGCAATATAAAATTCAAGACATTCTATATAGAAAAAAAACATATCGAAGATTCCGTGGTTGCGACTGGAAAACTTAGCAAACAGATAGCTTCCTTTATCCGTGATAACTTTGAATATTTCTTCGGCTATGGTATTGTTAAAGTATATTATGATAATGGTCAGGTTGAAGTAACGCGAATTCTATCCTCAGTATTTAACTCGTTGTTAGATAATGTTGAATTCCGTAAGGTTACTCCTTCGGATTACAGGCTGTTTCAAGTTGCTGACCTTATATGCACTTTGAGATTAATAGAGCTTAAACTGGAAAATCATGCTTTATCAAAATCTGAAAATGCATTTTTTATAACTGAGCGTATTCTAAAGAAGAACTATCTAAAACCAATTCAGACAAAAAGGATGTAAGCGAAGGAAACCTTCGCCCTTTTATTTGTATACATTTCTTAAATTTCAAATTCGCTATAATCAACTCAGGCACATACAATTTTTTCTCAGATTCATCCTTACAGTTTTCTTCAATAAAATTTATCAAGCATCCCCATATAGTATTACTTCTTACAACATAATTTTTAATTATAAGCCCTTCGCTTTTTTCGTACATGCCTTCATTGCCTCAATCACAGCGCTTCGGAAGCCCTTTTCCTCAAGAACACGCACAGCCTCTATGGTTGTTCCTGCCGGTGAGCATACCATGTCCTTTAACTCGCCCGGATGCTTTCCTGTCTCAAGCACCATTTTTGCACTTCCAAGAACTGCCTGTGCAGCAAATTTATAAGCGGAAGCTCTCGGCATTCCGTCTGCAACGGCAGCGTCTGCCATAGCCTCAATAAACATAAATACATATGCAGGGGAGCTGCCGCTTACGGACACGCACACGTCCATAAGCTGTTCGTCGATTGCCTCCGCCATGCCAAAGCTTGACAACAGGGACATTGCATAGGAAAATTCATCCTCAGTGACATTTTCATTTTTGCATACCCCTGTAATTCCCTCTCCCACAAGTGCAGGCGTATTCGGCATTGTCCTTATTATTTTTTTATCAAATCCAAGCCTTTCACCAAGCCACGCAAGTGTTTTCCCCGGAGCAATTGTAATAATAACCTGATTTGCAGGAATACTATCCTTTATCTCATTGATAACCACCTCATAATACTGCGGTTTTACCGACAGGAAAAGTATAGCCGAGGCTGCCGCAACGGTCTTGTTATCTCCTGTATCAATGCCAAGCTCCGATTTTGCTTTTTCGAGCGCCACCTCCAGCGCATCCGCCACAATAATTTCACTACCGGCTATATCTGCATTTTTTTTCAAGCCTCCGATAATTGCGGATGCCATGTTTCCACAGCCTATAAATCCAACCTTGTATTTCATCATTTAAGCTTCCCTCCTCTTATGAACAGCACTGCATTTACGGTGCCGTAATCTGTATAATATCTTCATTGCCCTGTCAGGTCTGTCAGTTATAACTGCATCTGCATGAAACCACAGACACCGTTTTATTGCTTTTGGAGAATTGACAGTCCAGACAAATACCTTTAATCCATGCTTATGCATATAATTAACATATAACCTAGAACAAAGTACATAATGAGCTGCAACAAAATCTGCATGGCATGATTTAAGACGCTTCATGGGAAACATGTCGCTGATAAATGTTTTAATCGGCACATGTTTTCTGCCTACAAGCAGCCCTGTTTTTATATTTCTGTCATATTTTTTTATATGTGTAATTGCCGCATCTGAAAATGACTTCATAACAAAATCGCCATATCCAAAGCTGCTCTTTACCATATCAACGACCGTTTTCTCATAGCCTGCCTCCTTAAGCTCTATGTCAAGCTTTATTTTACCCTGACAAAGGGTAAGCACATCCTTAAGCAGCGGTACGGTGTAGCCATGCTTTGCCGTCATTTCACAAAGCCTGCCGTATGTCAGTTCTGCTATGGGTACAGTTTCGATTTTGGAATCATGAAACACCACAAGCCAGCCGTCAGCAGTTTTTCTCACGTCAAATTCAACGCAGTCACAACCAAGCCTGATGGCGGCATTAAATGCCTCAAGCGTATTTTCATGTCCGGCTAAACCAGATGCGCCTCTGTGGGCGATAACAGCAGTTTTCATTCTATATTTGTTCCCCTAAGCTCAATCACGGGCGCTCCCTTGCCCTTAATATAATCTCCTGTTATGGTTACTCTGCCTATACTATCATCTCTTGGTATTTCATACATGATGTCAAGCATGAATTTCTCTATAATCGCCCTCAAGGCTCTGGCACCAGTTTTCTTTTCCATTGCAAGCGTTGCAATTTCCTCATAGGCTGAATCATCAAAGCAAAGGTCAACCTCATCAAGGGCAAGCAGCTTTTTATACTGCTTTAAGATGGCATTTTTAGGCTCCTTTAATATCTTTATGTACATATCCTTGTCAAGTGCGTCCAGCGTAAACATGACAGGGAGCCGTCCCAAAAACTCAGGTATCATTCCAAATTCACGAAGATCCTCCAGCGTGACCTCTTTTATAATATTGTCATTATTATCATATTTATCCTTAAGCTCCGCATTAAAGCCCATGGAGGATTGCTTAGAAAGACGCCGCTTTATTATATCCTCTATCTCAGGGAATGCGCCTCCACAAATGAACAGTATATTTTTTGTATTCATCGTCTCCATCGGGACAAGCGGATTTTTACTTCCTGCTCCTACAGGCACTTCAATTTCCGCACCCTCAAGCATTCTTAAAAGTCCCTGCTGTACAGCCTCACCGCTTACATCTCTTGTATGAGTTTCCTTCTTCTTTGCAATCTTGTCAATCTCATCTATGAATACAATTCCACGTTCTGCCCTCTCCACATCATTGTCAGCAATGGCAAGCAGCCTTGACAAAATGCTCTCCACGTCATCACCCACGTAGCCCGCTTCTGTAAGGGTAGTTGCGTCCGTAATTGCAAGAGGAACATTCAAAAGCCTTGCAACAGTTTTTACAAGATAGGTTTTTCCACAGCCTGTAGGTCCGAGCATAAGCATATTTGATTTTTCTATCTCTATATCATCCATTGTATTTGTAATGACTCTCTTATAATGATTATATACTGCAACGGATATTGCCTTTTTTGCATGCTCCTGACCCACCACAAACTCATCCAGCATTGCCTTGATTTTATGTGGTGCAGGAATGTTCTCCATTGAAAGCTCAGGGAGCTTTTCCTCCTGCTCTTTATTTTTCTTTTTCTTCTTCACCTTTTTTGCATGAAACATATCATCAAGGTTCATAAATTGTGACAGATTAATGTTCGGCATCTTGGCAAAGTCAAGAAATTGTATCGGATTATCCCCCAATGTATCAAAGCTTTTCTGCATGCAATCCTTACAGACACTTACGTTGTTTGGCAGCTTAATCTGAGGTCCGGTTACTGTTTCTGAGCGTCTGCACAGATAACAGTAGGATTCGTACTCCTCCTCATTATTGTTATTATTGTTGTTATCTGACATATTTATCCTCCAAAGTATGTATATAAGATATTGACAGTATAGCACTAAATTCGATATATTTCTATATGATAAGTTTTGATAACTATGTAAAGTTTTTCCTTATAATATTTTTTATATGAAATGGAGATGTTTTTTATGAAAAAAAGAATACTTGCATATCTTTCCTATATAGACAGTCTTTTGGAGCAGGAGGGCGCTGACTGGGAAAAGGAATCAAAAAAGCACCTTGTACAGATTGCCTTTTTCGCCCACGAAAGACAGGTGCATCTTATTGTCATGGCATTGTTTGCAATTGCCGCCGTCATTTGCATTTTGTATCTGAATTTTACGGGAAGCATGATCATTCTTGCCCTTACCCTTGCTATACTTGTTTTACTTGTCCCTTATGTCATGCATTATTATCTGTTGGAAAATAGTGTGCAGAGAATGTACGTCCAATATGACGAAATGCAAAACCGCATTGAGAAATCGTTTCATATGTAGGAGATGGGATGTTTTTTGATATTGAGTCAGGGGTTGTTGAAAAACTAACCCCTTACTTGCCTTCCATGTAATCACACCATTTTTTTGCCGCAATCTCTGATGCTGTTTCCATTTCAGCATTAGAACATTCATCGAAGCTAAAATATTCACTTTCTCTATTTCTTTTTAATTCTTCTTTAACAGAAGAAGTGTAATCATCATAGTCATAAGATATGCCTCGACTTTCATTATAACACTTCTCTGCATGCTCAAAATTAAACAAGGCATTTATAGCTTTGCAATCC
>JAMPFU010000004.1:0-56590 GCA_023664385.1 Clostridium sp.
GTTGTAGCATGGCTGTGTACGAGTTCAAGGAAGTGCCCCACAAGCCATAATAGAAAAGCAAAATATCTTAATATGCTTAGATAGCACAGGTTATAAAAATACAAAATAAAAGAGGGCTTGTCATGGGTAAAAACTATGTGCCTTAAATCCTTACTGCGACAAGCCCCCTTTTTACATATCTAATAACCACTCCGCTATGTCATACACCTCAATGCCTTCGTATGTGTATTTCGGATGTCTCGTTCTTGCAATAATCATCTTTGGGTATGCATCCCTTATTTGTAATAATGGTGAATATTCTCTTTCAAAGGTTTCCTGATTAGATATAGTATCACTAACCTGAATATAAATTTTCTCACTTCCACGCTGTGCTACAAAATCAATTTCCTTCTGATATAGTTTTCCTACATAAACCTCATATCCCCTGCGTAAAAGCTCCACACATACAATATTTTCATATGCTCGTCCATAATCCATATTTCGACTGCCTAATATTGCATAACGCATCCCGATATCACACATATAAAATTTATCTGCGGTCTCTAAATATTTTTTTCCTCTTATGTCATATCGTTTCACATCATAGAATACAAATGCGTTGCACAAATATTTGATATATTTTCCTATCGTTACATGATTTGTCGATACCTTATTCGCATTTAAAATACCGCTTATTCTATTAGGAGATGTCAGATTGCTTATATTATCCATCAAAAACTCACTTAACCGGCTAAGCAATCCTGTATCAGGCAGTTTGTATTTTTGAACCAAATCTCTATTTACAATGGTTTCATATACTTCTTTGATATAGGTTATTCTATCTAAATCAGTATTATATGCATATGAACCTGCCAAACCGCCCTTAATAAAATATTCTTCAAATAGTTTGTCTTTATCCTTTTCCTCGCTATAATATTCACAGTATTCCTGAAAGCTAAATGGAAACATGTGAATTTCAATGTATCTTCCAGTAAATAGCGTTGCCAAATCAGCACTAAGTAAAAAGGCATTTGATCCGGTTATATAAATATCATATTTGTTTTTAGAATATAAACTGTTAATTGCTAATTCAAAGCTCGGACATAATTGTACTTCGTCAACGAACAGATAATTTTTCTTTTCTTTATCATATCTGTCTTCAACGTATTTGTGCAAAGCATGATATTCCTTTATTTCTTCAAATTCCAAATCCATATAATCAATAAAGATAATATTCGTGTCTTCAAAATTCTTTTTTAAAAATTCACTATATGCCTGCATCAATTTAGACTTGCCGGAACGTCTGATACCAGTAATAATCTTTATATCCGGCGTATCTTTTAATTCCTTGATTCTATTCAAATATCTTTCTCTTACAATCGTCTTCATATCCGTATCACTTTCGAAACTTAAAATTTTTTTTATTTTTGAAACCAAAACATTACCCAAGCATACTGAAAAAGTCGTATTGGTTTGTATCAGGCAGTTCCCCTAATATACCAAGCTCCCGCATGTCGTCAAGTATTGTTTTTGACACCTTTCCTCTTTGGCGTATATCGTCCTTAGAGGTGAAGGCTCCCTTGGAAGCTGCCTCCTCCAAATCTGCTGCCGCCTTATCTCCCATTCCTGAAAGGGCACTGAAGCTCGGCATTATTTTTCCGTCTATTATTTGGAAACGGTCCGCCTTTGCCTTATACAGGTCTATCGGCAGAAATTCTATATTTCTTGCATACATCTCCTGTACAATCTTCATATCCCTGATTGTATCCTTTACCTTTTGAGTCTGTTCGTTCTTGTCTATTTTTTGAAGCTCGGCAAGACATTCCTCAAGGTAATCCTTTCCAAGACACATGGTTTTATAATCAAAGGCAGTGGCTCTGATGCTGAAAAATGCTGTGTAATATTCAAGCGGATAGTTGACCTTAAACCATGCGATTCGCCATGCCATCATAACGTATGCCGCCGCATGCGCCTTTGGAAACATGTATTTTATTTTTTTGCAGGACCATATGTACCAGTCTGGAACATCATGGGCGCGCATTTCTTCCTCCCATTCCTCCTTTAAGCCCTTGCCCTTTCTGACGCTCTCCATTATCGTAAATGCCGTTCCCGATTCAAGCCCCATATGCATAAGATATATCATAATATCGTCTCTTGTGCATATTGCAGAGGAAAGCTCACAGGTTCCCTCCGTTATAAGCTTTTGGGCATTTCCAAGCCACACATCCGTACCGTGGGAAAGCCCTGCTATACGGACTAAGTCCGAGAAGGATTTTGGATTTGTGTCAATTAACATCTGCATGGCAAATTCCGTACCAAACTCAGGTATTCCAAGGGAGCCGAGCTTCGTGCCGCCAATCATGTCAGGGGTTATGTTCAGTATGTCAGTACTGTGAAACAGTGACATGACATCCTTATCATCAAGCGGAATTGTTTTTGCATCTATTCCCGTAAGGTCCTCAAGCCTTCTTATCATTGTAGGATCGTCGTGTCCAAGTATGTCAAGCTTTAAAAGGTTATGGTCTATAGAATGGTACTCAAAATGCGTGGTAATAATGTCCGTCGACATATCATTTGCCGGCTTCTGTATAGGCGTAAAGGAATATATCTCCTCATGCTTTGGAAGCACGATGATACCGCCCGGATGCTGTCCCGTTGTCCTCTTAACACCCGTACAGCCCACAGCAAGTCGCTCCATCTCGCACCTTCTTTTTTCCTCGCCCTTATCCTTAAAATAATTATAAACATATCCAAATGCCGTTTTGTCCGCCATCGTGCCAATTGTCCCTGCACGAAATGCCTTTCCTTTTCCAAAAAGCTCCTCCGTGTAGGCATGTGCATTTGGCTGATATTCTCCCGAAAAATTAAGGTCAATATCAGGCTCTTTATCTCCCTTAAAGCCAAGGAAGGTTTCAAACGGTATATCATGTCCCTCCTTCTTCATGCTACAGCCACACTTAGGACACGCCTTGTCAGGCATATCACAGCCGGAACGCCCACTGTATTTTTTTACCTCCTCAGAGTCAAAATCCGTGTAGTAGCATTTCGGGCATATATAATGTGCCGGCAGTGGATTTACCTCCGTAATGCCCGCCATTGTCGCCACGAAGGAGGAGCCTACAGAGCCTCGTGAGCCTACAAGGTAGCCGTCCTCATTTGATTTCCAAACAAGCTTTTGGGCTATGATGTACATAACCGCAAAGCCATTTGTTATAATTGAATTAAGCTCTCGCTCCAGCCGTTCCACAACAATGTCAGGAAGCTTTGGTCCATAAATTTCATGCGCCTTTTCGTAGCATATGGTTTTTAGGGTTTCATCAGAATTTTCTATAATAGGCGGCTGCTTGTCAGGTCTTACCGGCGAAATTTTTTCTATCATGTCAGCAATTTTATTTGTGTTTGTTATGACAACCTCTCTGGCAATGTCACTGCCAAGATACTGAAATTCCGCAAGCATTTCCTCCGTCGTCCTGAAATAAAGCGGAGGCTGTCTGTCCGCATCGGCAAATCCCTGTCCTGCCATAATAATCCCCCTGAAAACCGCATCCTCAGGGTCTAGGAAATGAACGTCGCAGGTAGCAACGACAGGCTTACCCATCTGATGTCCTAGCTCCACAATTTTTCTGTTTACTTCCTCAAGGTCCTCAACCGTTTTCACGGGAGCACTTTCCTTATCCAGTAAAAACATATTGTTTCCCGTAGGCTGTATCTCATAGTAATCATAAAAGTTTGCAAGCCTTGTTATCTCATCCTCGCCCTCATCGTAAAGCACAGCCTTATAAAGCTCTCCCGCCTCACAGGCAGAGCCTATAATCAGCCCCTCACGGTACTTGTTCAGGAGACTTTTCGGTATTCTCGGACGTCTTGCAAAATAATTAATATGGGACTCGGATATTAATCTGTATAAATTCACCCTGCCTATATCATTTTTTACCAAGATAATGCCGTGGTAGGTTTTCGCCTTTTTAATCGCATCTGGTGACGCAGAGCCCATACTGTTAAGCTCAGCTATGGTGTGTATGTCACGCTTATGTATCATGGCAAGCATTTTTATGAATATTTCCGCAGTTGCGGCGGCATCGTCACAGGCTCTGTGATGGTGCTCCAGGGATACATTAAACTGCTTGCAGAGTCTGTCCAACGTATATTTTCCAAGCTCAGGTATGAGTATGTGTGCAAGGGTCATTGTGTCCATAATTGTATTGTCACATTTTAAACCAAGCCTTTTTGCAAATTCCTTTATAAAGCCTGTATCAAATGAGGCATTATGCGCCACAAGCACAGCGTCCCCCACATACTCCAAAAATTCCGGAAGCACCGTTTCTATGGTAGGCGCATCCATTACCATGCTGTCATTGATTGAGGTCAGCTTTGTTATGGAATATGGAATTGGAATTTCAGGATTTACAAAGCGGGAATAGGTGTCGCATATTTTTCCGTCCCTTATTCTTACGGCGCCAATCTCTATTATATTATTGTGCCTCGGACTAAGCCCTGTAGTCTCTATATCGAAAACAACATATTCCGTATCAATACTTTGCCCCTTGTCATTTATGACTAAGCTTTTAAGGTCGTCTACAAAATATCCCTCCACACCATAAATAATCTTAAAATCCTCGTCCTTGTCCACACAATGATTTGCAACAGGAAATGCCTGTACAACGCCATGGTCAGTAATGGCAAGGGCTTTATGACCCCATTCCTTTGCCCGTTGTATTACCTGCTTTATATCCACAACGCTGTCCATCTCACTCATTACCGTATGAAGATGCAGCTCCACACGCTTTTCCACAGAGGTGTCCATTCTTTTTTCACGAAAATCATTTGCAGGCTTTATTCCTGTTACGGAGGAAAGCGACACCTCCTTTATGTAGCTGTCATAAAGGGGAATCCCCTTTATGATGTAAAAGCTTCCCTTTTTTAGCTGCTCATATAAAGCCGCCTTATCGTCCATATCCACAAACAGCTTAAACACAATTGTGTCCGTAAAATCAGTGATATGTCCTGTCACAAGCAGCTTTCCACTTCTTGTCTCCTTGTCCTCAAGAAAAATAACCTGCCCGTGAACACATACGGTACCAATGCCATCATAAAGGTCTTTTATGGCTGTAAGCTCACCCTCACAATTTCTTCCGTAAAATACGTCAGGGTCACTGCCGTATGACCTTTTATTTGTACCGTCACCCTTTTTTCCATAAAAATCTGATTTATTTTCCGATGAGGATTTTATCTTTCTCGCGGTCTTTTTTTGTGCGTCCGTCTTTGCCACCTTATCACTCTGACCGCCTGCCTGCGTGCCTTCCTCCGATTTAGTACTTTCCCCTGCATTATCGCCTAAATCAGAAGCCATATTTTTATTTTGCTCATGCATGGCTTCAATTGCCATAAGCTCCATTTTAAGCTTTTGTTCGTTCGCCGCCCTAAGACTTACCTTTTGCTCCTCGGTGTAATCAAAGCCAACAACAACCTCCATACCAAATCTGTTTTTGTATGTGGTCTCAAGATAGCTTTTTATGATGCCCGACTGACTTCTTGCAAGACTGATATCCTCAAGGGCAAGAGTTAAAATATTACCGTCAAAATACCATTCTGCTTTTTTTAACAGTCTGTACCCTACATGGCTAAATGACTTTAGCTCCTCCAAAAAGCTGTCCTTATATATGTTTGTCAGTGATTTTAGGTTATACTGTTTTGAAAGCTCGTACCGGTCCTCTATGACGCAGCTTCCCATTCCCCTACCGAATATATGCTCGGAGAGTGCCTGCTCCGCCTTAAATATGTATTGCTTTGCAATAAGCACCTGACTAACAAAAGAGATAACCATTCTCCTTTCCGATTTGAACATGGTTATCTTCTCTATCTCGGCATTGCCGATTAAATCTTCAATTTTTTTATCTAATTTTAACTCAAAAAAAACATCCTTAAAAAGCCTTTTATCCATAAAACTCAACTCCAATCTTGAACATCAGCCATTCCAATGATCCAATTCGTATTTTAAAGCACCGAGAAGCTCGTCCTGTGGAAGCTTCTTTATAATTTCTCCATGCTTAAACAGCAAGCCTTCCCCAATGCCTCCTGCAATTCCAAGGTCTGCCTCCTTTGCCTCGCCGGGACCGTTTACCACACAGCCCATGACGGCAACCTTTATATTCAGATGGTCGTACTCCTGCACAAGCTTTTCCACCTGATCTGCAAGTCCTATAATATCAATTTTCGTTCTGCCGCAGGTAGGACATGAAACAAGCTCTATTCCATCGGTTCTAAGCTTCAAGGCTCTTAATATTGTCTTGGCTGATATAATCTCGTCCACAGGATTGCTTGTAAGGGAAACCCGTATTGTATCACCGATGCCCTGTCCAAGTATGATGCCAAGTCCAACCGCTGATTTTATATTGCCCCTGTAAAGCGTTCCTGCCTCCGTTATTCCCACATGAAGGGGATATCTTGTCTGTTTGGCAATCAGCTCATGGGCATGGACGCACATCATAACGTCCGAGGACTTTATGCTTATGACAATATTATCGTAATCACACTGCTCAATCATCCCAGCCTTGTCAAGTGCGCTTTCCACGATGCCCTCCGCAGTGACACCGCCATATTTTTCTACGATTTCTTTTTCCAGTGAGCCGGAATTTACGCCTACCCTGATGGGTACATTGTGGGATTTTGCAGCGGCAACAACCTTAGAAAGATTTTCCCTTCCGCCAATATTACCCGGATTGATTCTTATTTTATCCGCACCATGCTCGATTGCTGCAACAGCCAATTTATAGTCAAAATGTATGTCTGCAACAATTGGTATGTTTATATTCTCCTTTATCTTGTCAAATGCGCATGCTGCATCAAGCGTGTTTGCAGTGGAACGGACAATCTGACAGCCTGCCTCCTCAAGAGCATGTATCTGACTGATTGTTGCGGCTACATCTGCCGTATCTGTATTTGTCATGGACTGTATCAGGACAAGATTACCCCCGCCTATTTTTACAGTGCCTATCTTTATTACCTTTGTTGTTTCACGATGCAGTTTACCCATAGCCGCCTCCATATTTTATCTTTAGAAAAATACATTTTTAATATCGTTGAAAAATACAACTACTATAATTCCTATCAGTATTACAAAGCCTACAAGATTTGCCAGTGCTTCCTTTTCCTGTGGAATTTTTCTGCGCCTGATTGCCTCGATAAACAAAAACAACAGCCTTCCTCCATCAAGTGCAGGTATTGGCAAAAGGTTCATGACGCCAAGATTAACAGAAAGCAGGATGCACCAGTTTAACATATTAAGCAGGATATTGATAACTGCCTCCTTTGTGGAGCTGCTCTCCTCCTTAACCTCCTCAATAATGTCGTTCATCTGACCGCCCATACCGACAGGTCCCATGACATCATCGCCCGTGACACGCCCTGTAAATATAAGCCTAAGGCTTGTGATTGTTGCCTTCATCCAATAGCGAAGCTCAAGTCCTGCATATTTTATTTCCATTCCTATCCCATCTGAAACGACATTGCCGCCCCAGACACCCAGTAAATATTCTCCATTTTCATTCTCCCTAGGCGTGACAACAGTCGTGTAGGTTTCCCCGTTTTCCCTCTGCATAAGAAAGGTTACGTCAGCCTTTGGGTCGTCTATCTGTCTCGAAAGCAACAGCTCCCTGTAGCCATATATTCTGTCCCCGTTTAATTCTATTATCGTGTCGCCTGCTTTTATTCCTGCCTGTTCAGCGGCGCTGCCTTCCTCAACCCCAAAAATCCGCCCCGTATCACAGCCTATAAAATGTACCAGTATAATAGAAAAAACAAATGCAAGTATAAAGTTAAATATGGGACCTGCCGCAATCACAAGTATTCTTGCGAGCAGCGGCTTGTTTCCAAACGCATTTTCATCCTCGCTTTCCTCATCCTCCCCTGCCATAAGACAATATCCGCCTAACGGGAGAATCCTGAGAGAATATTTTGTCTCCTTTTTCTGTGTGGAAAATATGGCAGGACCCATTCCAATTGAAAACTCTATCACGGCTATGTGATTTGCTTTTGCAACAATGAAATGTCCAAATTCGTGAAAAAATACAATTACGCCGAATACGAGAATTATCAAAATTATGTTCATGTGTTGCTTCCTTTCATTATTATAAATTCATATACTTTTTTTTCAGTCTCAAATATATCCTCTAGATCGGGGTGCAGAATCGTTTTGTGTTTATCCATGCAGCGCTCAATCATATCGTATATGTCGAGAAATTTTATTTTTCTATTCAGGAAAAGTGCAACTGCCTTTTCATTTGCGGCGTTAAATACCGTCGGCATCGTTCCGCCTTCATTTAATGCATTATATGCAAGGTCAAGCCCTTTAAATGTCTTTCTGTCAGGATTTGCAATTACAATTTCGGAAAGCCTTGTAAAATCAAGCCTTTCTCCCGACAAAAAACGCCTCTTTGGATAATAAAGGGCATACTGTATGGGCAGCCTCATATCAGGCGTTCCAAGCTGTGCCTTTATAGAGCCATCCTCAAATTCAACCATGGAATGTATGATGCTCTGCGGCTGCACAACGACCTCTATGTTGTCAGGTGGCACATCAAAAAGCCACCTTGCCTCAATTACCTCAAGTCCTTTGTTTACAAGTGTAGCAGAGTCTATGGTTATTTTTTTTCCCATAGACCAGTTTGGATGCTTCAGTGCATCCTCCAATGTAACAGTTTCAAGATATGCTCTGTCACGTCCTAAAAATGGTCCGCCTGACGCAGTAATTAAAAGACGGCTGATTTTGTTCGGCGTGCCGTTTGCCTGTTCCCCATGTATGCACTGAAATATTGCCGAGTGCTCGCTGTCCACGGGAAGTATTTTTACCCCATATTTTTTTGCAAGGGGCATTATGATCTCACCTGCGGTTACAAGCGTTTCCTTATTTGCAAGGGCAATGTCCTTGCCTGCTTTTATAGCTTCTACAGTAGGTCTTATCCCTATCATTCCCACAATTGCCGTAACTAATATGTCAGCAGATGACATTCCGGCAATTTCTAAAAGACCCTCCATGCCTGAAACGACCCGTATATGAAAGCAAGACAAGGCATCTCTTAACACATCTGCCTTGTCCCTGCTCCAAATTCCAATTATTTCCGGTTTAAATTCCCTTGCCTGCTTTTCAAGAAGCTCTACGTTTGAACCGGCTGCAAGAGCAACAACCTTTAAATCAGAATTTGCCCTTACAATATCAAGCGTCTGTGTTCCGATGGAACCGGTTGAACCAATAATCGCTATATTTTTCATTTCGTTCTCCAATTTCATAAACAGCTAAATCATACTGAAATTTCCATACTGTCTGATTATATTTACGAAAAGTAAGGAATCAGATAGTAAAGTCCATAGTAAATCATAGGTGCTGTAAAAATCATGCTGTCAAATCTATCCAAAACACCACCGTGTCCCGGAATAAGCTTTCCATAGTCCTTTACGTCATTATTTCTTTTAATGCCTGACGCTGTCAAGTCTCCGATAACTGCTGCCCCTGCTCCAATCAGGCCGACAATTGCAAAAATGAGGGGGCAATTTTTTATGTCATAGACCTTTGCCTGAAAGAATATCCCATAAAGCGCACCGATTACCGTTGCTCCTAATAGTCCTCCAATCAGTCCCTCTATGCTTTTCTTTGGACTTAGCTTCGGGCACATCTTATGCTTACCGATGGTAACTCCTGTAAAATATGCAAAGGTGTCATTGATCCATGAGCAAATAAAGATAAGGACAACAAAGCCTCCGCCATATTCCATTTCCCTTATCTGATAAACAAAGGAAAGCATAATACTTACATAGAAAAATGACGCAAAGGTTACCATGATGTCCCTGTCCTTAAATTTAGGAAACGTAAAAACATATGCGGTCAATATGGCAATGAGGTACACAACAACGAGCACAACCACATATTCTTCCTTGTTAAAGCAGATAAGTCCATAATATACAATTGTAAACACATATGCGATATATCCCATGGCTGAGTTGTGGAGCTTATATACCCTAAGAAGCTCAAACACGCCGCCAAGCGACAACAAGAGCATGGCTGCCCCTGTCACGTAACCGCCTGCATATAAAATTCCTATGGCAAGCACAACAAGCACTGCACCGCTTATAATTCTTGTCAACATTTACTTTACCCCGCCGTATCTTCTTTCTCTACCATTATAATACCTGACTGCCCGCTTTAATTCCTCCACGTCAAAATCAGGCCACAAAACATCCGTAAAATAAAATTCCGTGTATGCAAGCTGCCATATAAGAAAATTTGAAATCCGAAGCTCTCCGCTTGTCCGTATCAGCAAATCAGGGTCAGGCAGCTCTTTCGTATCAAGGTATGTGCCTATAAACGCCTCATCTATATCCTTATCAGACAGTATGCCTTTTTCCACGTCCGCCGCAATTTTTCTTACGGCCCTGACAAGCTCATCCCTGCCTCCGTAATTTAAGGCAATTGTAAAATTCAAGCCGTCATAGCAGGCAGTTTTTTTCTCAAGCTCATCTATGCGTTCGACGATATCCTGATCAAGGGCAGATTTATCACCTATGATTCTCACTCTCATATTGTTTTTTGAAGCACGCTCAATACAATCCCTAAGATAATTTCTTAAAAGGTTCATAATGCCTGTAACCTCTTTTGCTGAGCGCTTCCAGTTTTCCGTAGAAAATGCATATACCGTAAGGTATTTTATACCTAAGTTATATGCATCCTCGCAAATCTGCTCCACAACCTTAGCCCCTGCCTTGTGCCCCATGTTGCGTGGAAGCAGCCTCTTTTTCGCCCACCTTCCGTTACCGTCCATAATTATGGCAACATGCTGTGGTATATTCAATCGTTCGCCGTCAATATTTTTTTCCAATATATCCACCTACACCGTAAGGATTTCCTTTGATTTTTCATCAATTGCCTTATCAATTTTTTCTACATACTTATCGGTAAGCTTTTGTACCTTATCCTCGTTTCCCTTTAGCTCATCCTCGGATATTTCACTTGCCTTATTCATCTTCTTGAAGGCGTCATTTGCATCACGCCTTATGTTGCGCACTGCAACCTTTGCAGCCTCGCCCTTTTTCTTTATATCCTTCACTAATTCCTTTCTTCTCTCCTCCGTAAGCTCAGGGAAATTAATGAGGACGTTTTTTCCGTCATTGTTAGGATTTACACCTAAATCAGAATTTATGATTGCTTTTTCTATCTCCTTAATCATGCTCTGCTCCCAAGGCGTTATCATAAGGGTTCTCGCCTCAGGAACGGTAACATTGGCAACACCCTGAATAGGCGTAGGCGCACCATAATAGTCTACCTTAAGCTTATCAAGTATGTGCGGATTTGCCCTGCCTGCCCTTATGCTTCCATACTCCGCCTCAAGATTTTCAAGCGTTTTTTCCATTTTCGTTTCATATGCCGTCAACATAATATACCTCCAAATTTATCATCCTTAGACACAATTTAAATATGTTCCTTTAAAGTTATCATTGATAGATTTTATAATACTGTCTTTATTTTTTAATGCAAAAACCCTGACCGGCATTTTATTTTCAATTGCAAGCGCCGCCGCCGCAGTATCTATCACGCCAAGCCTTCTGTCTATTATATCGCTCATAGGCATGAAATCGTACTTTTTCGCATCAGGATTTACCTTAGGGTCACTGTCATATACACCATCTATTGCCTTTGCCATAAGTACACACTCTGACTTTGTTTCCACCGCCCTTAAAATCGTTGCTGTGTCGGTTGAGAAAAACGGATGTCCCGTACCTCCTGCAAAAAAAACAATTTCCCCTGCCTCAAGGTATTCTATCGCCTTATCCCTTGAGAAAAGCTCTGCCATGGTTCCACAGGAAAAAGGCGTCATAATCCGGGTTTTAGCGCCCTCGGTTCTCAGCATGTCCGCTACATAGATACAGTTCATTATGGTTGCAAGCATACCGATATGGTCTGCCTTTACCCTGTCCATATCCTCGGAGGTTCTTCCTCTCCAGAAATTCCCGCCGCCAATCACTACACTTACCTGTACACCCTTATTGGACAACGCCTTTATCTGCCTTGCAACCTCCTTTACGGTTGCCTCGTCATAGCCTGATTTTTTTTCACCCGATAATGCTTCCCCTGAAAGCTTAAGAAGTACTCTTTGCATATCTTTATCTCCTACTCAAAAAAGCTCTTAACGTCAATCTCTGAATAGCACTGGGAACAGAAGCCCTCAATCACAGCACCATTATTAATCTGTACAGAGCGTGACTTAATGTTACCCATGATTACAGCAGTTGAATCTACGATAACAGGTCCCTTGATATCAATATCACCGTTTACTGCACCTGCAATGACTGCTGAGGATGCAATTATATTTCCGACTACAACTGTTCCAACGCCTATCTTAACGCTTCCCTCAGACTTTGTTTCTCCTTCAATTCTTGCGGCATTTGCATATACCTCTCCCGCAGCGATATTTCCTTTTACGCAACCGCCTACAATGAGCTTTCCTTTACATTCCACATCACCCTCAACGGTACCGATCAGGTCTATGCCGCCCTCTGTGCTTATGCTTCCCTTGATTGTAGTTCCCTTTGTAACATACGTTGTGTCCTCAGACAAAATACTCTCGACATTCTCCTCCTTCTGCGAAATTGAAATGTCCGTATCTGCCTCCATAAGCTCCGCAATTATATCAGCCTCATTTAAGTTATCATCCGTCTGCTTTTCTTCCATATCCTTTTCCTTACCCTTTTTGTTATTTTCTTTCTTTTCCTCCTGCTTGAGAACAGCCTCAAGCGCAGCCTTCTCCAAATCTACATCAAACAGGCTGTCGGTTTTATCAGTCTCACCTGCTTTGTCCTCATCCTCCACCTTTTCAGAAGCTGCATCTGCCACATCAGCCTCTGCGTTTTCTGAAGGTTCTTCCTTTTCGGAGACTGCATCCTCTGCTGATGCCGTATCTGCATCTTCCGTATCATCTACTGGGGTTGCAGCTTTACCTTCTTCCACCTCCGAAGGTATATCTTCCGCCTCAGGCTTTTTGCTTTTTGAAGGTGCCGGTTTCTTTGCTGCCTTCGGCTTCGTTGTTTTCGGCTTTTCTTCCTCTTTTTCCTCAGGCTCCTCGTCTGCTAAAAACTCCTTAAACAGCAATGCCTCCACGTCCACGTATTCCTCATCGTCATCATGGTTTTTCGCACTCTTATCCAAATTATCGATTGAAATATCATGCTTATCTTCTATCATCTCTGCCTGAGGTATATCCTCCAAGTCGTCATCATCGTCATCATAATCTTCGTCAACATCTAAATCGTCATCATATGAAGCATCCTCATTTTCATAATCTTCATCGTCATCATATTCACCTTTTTCAATATCCAAAGAAAGGTCGTCCAAATCCTCCAGCATATCCTCCGGTGCAATATCCATATTATCATTCTCGTCGAATGTATTTACCATATCCTCATCATCATATTCATTTGCAAGCTCATCCTGATCCGGCATAAGCTCATTGACTGCCTGAGCAAAATCACGTTTAAAATCTTTAAAAAAACCCATAATAAACCTCCTTTGTAACTATTTGCCCTATCAAGTGATTATACACTAATAAATCAATTATGGCAAACAGCTTTTATTTATATATTATCTATAATATCTATATCTCCAACATTGCAGATGATACTTGGAAGAACAATATATGTATATGCATGATACATACGCCTTCTGCTGTTAATAATCTGAATGTATGAATCCCTGCTGTGATACCCGAGCAAATCCTGTATCTCTAAGTAGGACATATCCTCATATGCAATTCCCATAATGTCTCCAAGCCTTATGACAATGTCGCTGATAAGACCCATGCATTTTGTATACTCCTCTATACATTTTTCCGTGTCCGCTATGGAGCCGGAAATAAATTTTGACAGTCTGTCCGGGTCAAGCCCTATATGTGCTTCCTCAATATACTTCATAAGAATGTCAGGTGCAATGGAAATCGGCTTTTCTTTTTTAAGCTTTGACACATTTTTATTATGGGCGTTATTTTGTACCCTGCCTCGTATATCAATAATGCCCTTAAATGCATCCGTCTTTTTTTCATTTGCCCAAAATTTGCGGCTTACATCATATATAATCTCCCTGTGGCAGCTTTCACCATTGGCAAGTGCCTTAAAAAATCCCTGCGCTATAATCACACACCTATCGGTAAATATCAAATTCGTCATTCCGTATTTTTTTACGGCACCAATCATCTCCTCAATATACTTAAAGAGCTTCATGGAATTTTTTTCGTCACATGGCTTTTTTTCCGAAATTTTTTCCCTGATACCGGATAGGGTTTCCATATCCGCATCAATATCCCTGCTTATATCATCATATTCGTTTATCAGTGCCTCTGCCTGTTCGTACAAGCCCTTCCGGAGCTGTCCTATCTCATCTACTGTAAAATCCTTTTCTATGAGCTTATTCAGCTTTTCCTCCGTGTCAAAGCCATATGAGCTTATAATAATTTCCTGCTCGAAATATTTTTCGGATTTTTTTAATGTCCCGATTTCCTTTTCGTAATAATTTTCAAGCTTATACTTTAACAGCTCATCCAAATCCTTCGGCATAAGCGCTCTTACAATGTTATTGATGGAGGCATACGGCTTGTTGCCGACCTTTACTATTATTTCCTCCGTTGTACCCTCGTAACCAAGCCTCTTTATACTCTCGCTCCACGCTCCCGTATCTACAAGCTCCTTGTATATTGAATACTCAAGTGGTCTTGGGTTTTCTCCAAGCATCCGTTCCGTGTCACAGTAGGAGCCGTCAGAAAGTACATGGTGAAAATCCAGATAATTGCATTTTGCAAATGCCTTCGTATCTTTAAATTCCTTATCGCTCATCGGACGCGCCATGCCCACAACGGCTTCCAGCTCTCTTATTTTACCGATTTCCGGTTCACCGTCATCCTTTATGACAAACTCAATTTCAAGCGCTTCATGTTCGACAAGGAGACTCTCTATCTGCTTCACGGATTTTATAAGCATTTCCGTATTGCAATCCAAAAATTCCCTTGAAACGTTGTGCGCCACCCATTTTGTTGTTTCGGGTATCAACGTGCCGTCCGCCTCGTATCTCTCATCATACCTTATCACATAGTACGGTCTGTTTTGAAGCGTATCTCTTGTATATATCTTCCCTGAAATCATTTGTATCACCAGCCTTACACTATAATCAGCCACATAAAATAAACTTATGGATAACCTCCACGATGCCGTCCTCGTCACAGGAGGCAGTAATATAGTCGGCATTATCCTTTATGATTTGCTGTGCATTGTCCATTGCAGCACCCACGCCTGCAAATTTTATCATCGTTAAATCATTAAAGCCGTCACCGCAGCATATACAGTCCTTTTGCTCCATATCTATGATGTCAAGGAGTATGGAAAGACTTTTTGCCTTGTCAACATCCTTTGTCGTAATTTCAATAAAATATTCCTCGGAGCGAAAAACATTAAGCTCACTGCCTAGCATATGGGCAAGCTTTTTTTCATGCTCTGCCGCAAGCTCCGGCTCTGCCGTAAGAAGGCATTTTACCATGTCAAAATCAACATAGCCGATAAAGTCCCCAACCTGCTTAATCTTAAGGTTATTTAACCTTGCCTCATATTCCATATATGCATCCACAGGTGTTCCCGTAACGGCATAGCTGTCCTGATAGGTAATCATTCCGATATTATTTTCCCTTGCATATTCATAGATAGGCTTTGCATAACGCTTCGGTATCATGTTCTGATAGACTGCCTCATGGGTCCTACAGTTTAAAATAAGACCGCCATTATAGGAAAGTGCATATCCTCCAAAGCTGTCAAGCTCTATGGCTTTTGCATACTGCTCCATACCACAGTAGGGTCTTCCTGAAGCAAGTGCAACAATATGTCCCTTTTTTTGTATATCAATAATTGCATCTCTTGTCTTCTTTGTTATTTCCTTTTTTGAATTGACAAGCGTTCCGTCAATATCCAACACCAAAAGCTTTTTCTTTTTTGTATCTTCCATCTCTTATCCCCGTCAAAATTTTCTACACGGACTATAATAACATTTTTTTTGTTGTTTTAGAAGATATATGTTAGAATAATTTGTAATAAATTTCACATAAAAGCTGCGAGGTACCTATGGAAATTATACTACACATTCAGGCAAAAAAGCTTGACCGTCAATTTAACAGTGCTGTAAATGAATATATAAAAAGGCTTTCTCCCTTTGCCGCCGTTAAAATAAACACGCATAAGGACATTCAAAATATTCCCCTTCAGTCAGGCTCCTACATTATAAATGTAAACCCGTCCCATCCACTTATATCATCCACATACATGGCTGAAAAAATAAATGATATATGTGTATCAGGCTATTCAAGAATTGAGCTTATTGTTTCAAGCAGCTATTCTTATGCCAAAAGCAATTTTGATTTCGGCATCTCATATATGGATATGGACAGCCAGCTTGTGCTTGTTGCACTGACGGAACAGCTTTACCGTGCCTTCACAATTTTAAATAACATTACCTATCACAAATAGCAGCCTTCATACGCTCTAAAAGCATAACACGCATAAGCTGATGGGGAAAGGTCATAGGCGAAAAGCTAAGCTTAAAATCTGCTCTTTTTACCACAGCTTCATGCAAGCCCAAGGAACCTCCTATGACAAAGGTAAGGGTGCCGCTCATTTTGTCCTCTGCATGTCTTACAAATAAGGAAAAATCTCCTTCATCAACGGTCTTTCCTTCTATACATAAGGCAACAACATAATCCCTGCTTCCAATATGGGACAATAGCGCCTGCCCCTCCATTTGCTTAATTTTTTCATTCATGCGTTCGCCTGCCCCTTTGGGAATCGGGCAGTCATTTACAGTGATAAGTCTTATATCCATTTTCTTTTTTATTTGAGCAACATATTCATCTATTTTGTCCCTGTAATAGCTTTCCTTTACATTGCCCACAGTCAAAATGTTAATAATCATTTTCTTACTTCTTTACATAATGTTGTTATTCTAGTCATAATTTGTTCACATTTTTGATTTATATTATAATTATAGTTTTTCATAAATCCTCTCTTTAAGTTTATACACAGTAAAAGTGCCGGTTACGTTTCCCGGCACTTTTGTTTTATTCTATATTATTATTTTTCACTGCCTCAAATTCGTCTATTACGTCCTGTGATACCGGCTTTGTAATAAGGGTAAACAATACGATAAATACAAGGCTTACAAAAAATCCTACAAGTAGGGAATAAATACCCGTACTGTCAGCAAGAGTCTGTTTTACAACCATTTCTACCCCCGTAGCTTCATCTACAACAGTTTCCTTGACGAGCTTTATATAATCCCATACGATTACAGTTATTCCACCACTCATCATTCCTGCCGCAGCGCCTGCAATATTTGTCCTTTTCCAGTAAAGGGACATTAAGATTGCAGGTCCAAATGCGCTTCCAAGTCCTGCCCATGCATCAGAAACAAGCCCCATGATACTAGAATCAGGATTCCATGCAATAAGGTAAGCCACCACTGCCACAATTACAACCGTCACTCTCGCAATGATAAGCACCTGCTTATCATTCATCTTTTTAAAGAATACACCCTTGCACAAATCCTTTGCAACCGATGAGGAAGCAACCAGAAGCTGAGAGTCAGCCGTCGACATGATTGCCGCAAGGATTCCGCACAGAAAGATACCGCCGATAAACGGAAGCGTCAAATCACTCATGAACAGCTTTTTAATCATCTCAATAAAGACATTTTCATTTTCATTTCCGACAGTGGAAAGCACTGTTGGGTAAAGGTATGCCCTTCCGATAACACCTATGATACATGCTACTGCAAGTGAAAGAAGCACCCACACGATTGCAACCTTACGTGACTTGCCAAGCTCCTTCTCATCTCTTATCGCCATAAATCTTACGAGAATGTGCGGCATACCGCAGTAGCCAAGCCCCCATGCAAGCTGTGAGGCAATGCTGGTTGCCTTTATCGGCTTTCCGTTTTCATAAAATATGTTTAAAAAGTCCTTAGCGCTTACCGTAAGACCACTGTCCACAAGATTTGGTATAATGTGTCCGCTTCCCATTACCATGACTGCTACGATAGGAACGGTAAGTATACCCACAAGCATAAGCGTTCCCTGAATAAAATCTGTTGTACATACGGCTAAGAACCCGCCAAGAAATGTGTAAATTAATATAACAACCGCACCAAGCGTAAGCGCCTGATGATAATCCATCTCTGTGATGGATGCAAAAAGCTTTCCTCCTGCCGCAAATGCAGATGCAGTATACACAAGGAAAAATACAACAATAACAATAGATGAAATTGCCTTTAAAATATTTTTGTTATCCCTGAAGCGGTTGCTTAAATATTCAGGAATCGTCATGGCATTGCCTGCCTTTATGGTGTATCTTCTAAGTCTTCCCGATATAAAAAGCCAGTTTAAAACCGTACCTATGAAAAGTCCAATTGCAATCCATGCCTGATTTGCACCAAAGGCATATATAGCACCCGGCAGTCCCATTAAAAGCCAGCCACTCATATCTGACGCCTGTGCGGAAAGTGCCGCAACCCAGCCGCCGAGATTTCTGCCACCTAAAAAGTAATCATCTGCATTTTTATTTTTCTTTGCATTTGCCGCTCCTATTATTATCATACCGAGCATATAACAAGCAAATGCCACCAAAACCCATACTGTCATATTAATCCTTTGACTCTATCACCATAAGCTCACCGTCTTCAAAGGTAATAAAGCCTTCCTCCCTCTCTATTTCATTACTGATACCTATTGTTTCATTTCTGACAAGTGTTTTATCTGTCAGTTTATATTTAAAGCCTTTAAGAGTAACTCCCGTTACCTTATCCGTAAATGAGATAAGCGAAACATAAGCTCCATATTGGCATATTTTTTTTATTGATACGGGTCTGTCAATAATTCTTATTTTATTTTTTGTATCTATCATAAATGCCGGTACATTTTTGCTTGTGCAAATGGAAAGTAGGCTTACATTTGCAAGCATATGATCCAGTCTTCCACCTGTTGCACCGACCAAAATAATTGCTTTGGGATTTCTCCCTAGCGCTTCCATTACTGCCACATGGGTGTCAGTATAATCCTTTTGGGGATTCAGCTTAATGATATGTTCCTCGTCATATAAAGCTTTTATATGGGGAGGTGCAGAATCAAAATCTCCCACTGCTAAATCTGCCTTTACGCCAAGTGCATCAAGACCTTCCAGTCCCCTGTCAACGCCTATGATATATCTTTCTTTTTCATCAATGACACGCCGAAGAAACTCAAGGTCCATATATCCGCCTGATACGACTAATATTTCCCTGTCCATTGCTTCACCTTACTGTTTCAGGAATTAATGATTTCATTTAAGCGCTTCACGTTTGCCGCTATGTCATTTTTAAATACGGCTGAGCCTGCAACAATGACATTTGCACCTGCGGACACTGCAAGCCCTGCATTGTCTGTATTGATTCCGCCGTCTACCTGAATGTATATATCCCTTCCAAGTCTTGTACATATTTCTTTTACCTGTTTTATTTTTTCAAGTGCCACAGGCATAAATTTCTGTCCGCCAAACCCCGGCTCCACACTCATCACAAGCACCATATCGATATCGGGGATAAGCCTTCCTATTTCCTCTACAGGCGTTTTGGGCTTTATGGCAACTCCAACCTGAATCGATTTGCTTTTTATATAGTCTATTGTCTTTTCTATATCCTTACACGCCTCATAATGAACTGTTATCAAATCTGAGCCTGCCGACACAAAATCATCGATATATCTTATTGGCTCGTCAATCATAAGATGGGTATCGAAAAAGGCATCCGTTACCCCTCTGAAGGATTTTATGACAGGAGCGCCAAATGATATGTTTGGAACAAAGCAGCCGTCCATAACATCAAGATGAAGCCACCTTGCCCCTGCACCTGTTACGATGTCAATCTCCTTTGCCGCGCTGGAAAAGTCCACAGACAAAAGTGACGGGGAAAGAATATTCATTTACCATTTCCTCCTGTTTTTTATTTCATTGTAAAGCTGTATATAATTATCATACCGAAGTCTCGATATGCCATTTTCAAGTGCAAGCTTAACCTTGCAGTCAGGCTCGTTTATGTGAAGGCAGCCGTTATATTTGCAGCCCGGACTATATGCGGAAAATTCGCTGTAATATTCCTTCAGATCTTCCTCCTCCATATCAGGGATATACAACGAGCTAAAGCCGGGGGTATCCATGATATAGGTGTCATCCTTTATACATATAAGCTCCGAATGTCTTGTGGTGTGCTTTCCTCTTTTAATCTTTTCACTTAAATCACCTGTTTTTGCCTCTGCTTCAGGCTTTAAGCTGTTTAATATGGAGGATTTACCTACACCTGACGGTCCTGCAAGCACAGTTGTTTTATTATCTATCATTTTCTTTAGCTTGTCAATACCAAGCATATTGTATGTGGAGCATATAATAACATCATAGCCCGCCTGCCCATATATATTTTTTATTTCATCTATATATTCCTCATTCTTTAAATCGGATTTATTCAGGCATATGACGGTTGAAACATCCTGCACCGCCATCATAATAAGAAATCTGTCCAAAAGATTAAAAT
This sequence comes from Clostridium sp., assembly GCA_023664385.1. GTDB lineage: Bacteria > Bacillota > Clostridia > Lachnospirales > Lachnospiraceae > Coprococcus_C. Next base: position 20,606 of record JAMPFU010000004.1, read on the forward strand.
TAGGCTCTGGCTCACATAAGGCAAAAATAATTACCGCCTGATCCACATTCGTCACAGCCGGTCTTATAAGCATGTTTTTTCTTTCGTGTACTGCGGTTATATTTCCTGTAAACGTTTCCGCATCGGTTATGTCTATCTCGACATCATCCCCTACGGACGGCTTTATATTCTTATTTCTGAATATGCCCTTCGCCTTACATTCGTATAAATTATTATTTATGGCATGGTGTGGGCGGACGTAGTAAAATCCACCCACACCTTTTATTATCTTACCCTGCATATTATTCTTCCGTGTAGGATACCGTAATCGGCGTTGTCACAGGAAACGCTGAGGTCACATCATTTCCGGCGCCGTCTACACATACAACACTTGCGCTGGCAGACGAATCCTTCTGTGAAAGATTTGGAATTGTAGCCGTAATATTATAGCTTGTTCCGGACATAACAGTTTCCGTTCTTGAACCAACATTTGAGCCATTATAATATAACTGTATTGTAACTGCCTGACCGTCTAACGAAGCGTCACTGCATGTAACCGCTCCATTTATCTGAGCTGTATATGTTGTTGCTTTAGGCTCCGGTCCGTCACTTATGGTAAAGCCGATTGTATCGCCCTCCTTCAATGTTGTCCCACCTGTGATGTCCTGTCTGATTACCTGTCCCTCAGGAACCGTATCGCTGTACTCATGCTTTATTGTTCCAACAGAAAGCTTCAAGCCCGTAAGCGTATTAACAGCCTGGGACTCATTCAGTCCTTGAAGGTTCGGTGCCGAAACCTCCTTTACCTGACTTCCGTTGCTTATGGTAATTGTAACCTTTGTTCCCTTAGGCGCCTTTGTTCCTGCTTCCGGATCCTGCTTGATTACCCTGTCCTCCTCAATATCGTCACTGTAATCATAAGCATGTGCTACCTGAAAATTATCTCCCTCCGTTAAGACCTTAACTGCCTGTTCATCCGTATAGCCTACAACATTTGGGACCTCAGTTTCCTCAGCGCCCTTGCTTACCTTCAGTATAATCTCGGTATCTGCCGGAATAACCTCATTTTCCTTTATACTCTGTTCGAAAACGTATCCTTCCTGCGTTTCCTGATTTTCTTCCTCAACTACCTTTACGTTTGTAAAGCCCTCTCTGTCAAGCATTTTAAGTGCTGCATTTTCTGAAACACCTGTAACGTCAATCATTACAAGGTCCTCTACCTGTTCAGATTCACTTTTTGACTTCGTATCGTTCTTCTTATCACCAAACTTGAACCAGCCCATAAATCTTCCAAGCACAACCATAATAACGATAGCAATGATAACCGCCGTGGCAATTCCTGCTGCAATAACCGCTTTTCTAAGCTTAGGGTCCATGTCGCCCTCATCATCGTAATCCTCATCGTCATCGTCATTATCCTGAACCCGCTTTATACTGCCGGTTCTTACAGGTGGAACATACGCTTCCTCATCCTCCTCGTCCTCCCAGTCATCCTCCTCGGAAAGAAGCTGATTCAAACGTGAATTATTTACCGGGATTGTGGATATTGTCTGTATGGATTTCAGCTCACCCATCTCATTTGAAAGAGGCGTATTGCTCTGATACATATCATCCGCATCTTCCATTTGGGTGCTGCCGTCCCTGATTGCCTGTACATCCTCCTTCGTCCACTCCTGTGTCGGGCTGTTTGTGACAGCGGTAGGCGCCACAACGATATCGATATTCGGATTATTCTGCACCCTCCTTAAATCAGCAATAAGAGCGCTTGCAGTAAGATACCTGCGCTCAGGCTTTTTCTGCGTTGCCTTTAATATTACCTTTTCAAAGCTTGAATAAATATCCGGATAATACTGTCTCGGCGGAATCATGTCATTTTGAATATGCATAAGCGCAATGGAAACATTATTATCACCATCAAAAGGAACCCTGCCTGTTACCATCTCGTACATGGTAATACCAAGGGAATAAATATCACTCCGCTCATCACTGTAGCCACCTCTTGCCTGCTCAGGAGAAATGTAATGTACACTTCCCATTGCACCTGAGGTAAGGGTGTTTGGCGAAGCTGCCTTTGCGATACCGAAATCAGTCACCTTTATGTTGCCGTTCTTTGCCACAATAATATTCTGCGGCTTAATATCCCTGTGTATAATGTGGCTTTCGTGGGCAGCTTCAAGGCCTGCGGCTATCTGAATTGAAAAATCTATCGCCTTATCCATAGACAGTCTGCCGTTTTGGTCGATGTAGTCCTTTAACGTAATTCCGTCCACAAGCTCCATAACAATAAAATACATGCCATCGTCGTCGTACACATCATATACATTTACAATGTTAGGATGGGTAAGACCAGCCGATGCCTGCGCCTCGATTCTGAATTTTGTGACAAAGTTTTTGTCATTGCTAAATTCAGGCTTTAACACCTTTATGGCTACATTTCTATTTAATCTGTGACATCTTGCCTTGTATACGATAGACATTCCGCCTGCGCCTACAACGTCAAGAATCTCATATCTGTCACATAACATCATTCCCGGTTTTAACATATTTTTTACACCTTTCTTATTGAAACCCTCATAAGGGCTTATCGCTTATTATTTATTCGGATATGATTACTACGGATATGTTATCCGTACCACCATAATAATTTGCCCTGTCAATTAATGCCTCTGCGGTGTCATCCAATCTGACATTATCCACTATAATATCCCTGATTTCATCATCCTCAACCATATTGGAAAGTCCATCTGAGCAAAGCAGGAATTTCTCGCCCGAATGAATCTCTACCTCAAAAAAGTCAGGCATAACCTCCTCCTTGGAGCCCATGGCCTTCGTGATAATATTTTTTTCTGGATGATTTCTTCCTTTTTTCCGCTCAAGCTCTCCGCTTCGTATCATCTCCTCAACAAGGGAGTGATCCATCGTAATCTGCTTTATGTCATTTTCTATGGAATAAAGTCTGCTGTCTCCTATATTGGCAACATATAATTTACCGTCCATAGCAACAGCAGCAACCATTGTTGTACCCATGCCTTTTAAGTCAGGGTCCTTGCTTGCCATTTTGTATATCTCATTGTTGGCATATATCATGGCTCTTTTTAATATTGCAATGGGATTTTCCAGTGTGGATTCCCTTATAAAATCCACAGATATATCTATAGCCATGCGTGAAGCACGGTCACCTGCCCTGTGTCCACCCATGCCATCGGCAACTATGTAAAGATTCGGCAGCGGTCCCACAGGCTTATCACAAAAAAATATACTGTCCTGATTGTTGCTTCTCTTATTTCCAGTATCAGTTTTTCCGCATGATTTCATCAGCTTCCTCCTGATTATATTCGTTATACTTTCTTCTTAGCTGACCACAGGCAGCATCAATATCACTACCCACACTCCTTCTTATAGTAACATTAATTGAATTTTTTTCAAGAGTAAATTTGAATTTTTCGACAGAATTATCGTCACTTTTCGAGTAATTCCTTTCATTTATGGGGTTTATCGGGATTAAATTCACATGACAATTCATGCCCGTAAGCAGCTTTGCAAGCTCCTTTGCCTGCTTTTCGCTGTCGTTTTCCCCCTTAACAAGACTATATTCAAAGGTGATTCTTCTTCCTGTTTTTTCAAAATAATAATTACAGGCGTCTATTGTCTCGGCAATCGTATATTGATTTGCAATCGGCATAAGTCTTTTTCTGTCCTCATCTGTTGCGGCATGCAGTGACAGTGCAAATGTAATCGTAAGCTTTTCGTCTGCAAGCCTTTTTATCATCGGCACAATCCCACAGCTTGACAGGGTTATGTTTCTCTGACTTATGTTATATCCGTTTTCATCTGAAATTATTTTTATAAATCTTACGACATTTTCATAATTGTCAAGAGGCTCTCCCGTTCCCATGATAACGATATTGGATATCCGCTCCCCCTCTTTTCTCATTGTGGCATATACCTGTTCTAACAGCTCGGACGCCGTAAGATTTCTTACAAGTCCTCCGATTGTGGAGGCACAGAACCTGCACCCCATCCTGCACCCTGCCTGCGAGGATATGCATATGGAATTTCCGTAATCATATTTCATAAACACGGTTTCTATCATCTGTCCGTCTGAAAGCTCATAGAGATATTTTACCGTTTTGTCCTTTTTTGATGCCTGCCTTGCACGCTCCGTAATTCTCACAAAGCCCTCCTCATCCATAAGCCTTCTTAAATCCTTTGGAAGATTTGTCATATCATCAGTAGATGCCACATATTTTTCATGCATCCACTTATAAATCTGCTTCGCCCGAAATTTGGGAAGTCCCTTAGCTTCTGTCCATTCATTCAATTCTTCCATATACATTGATTTTATGTCCATCCCTTATCCTCTTTCCATTACGGCATAGTAAAACCCGTCGCATTTATCCACGCCCTGAAGCGTTTGTCTTTCACCCCGCAGCCGAAACTCTTTATTATTTTCAAGAAACCACCTTGTATTTTCCATATTTTCCTGCGGGTTGATTGTACAGGTGGAATACAAAAGCACCCCGCCCCTTTTTACATACTGCTTCACGCTAGAAAGTATATCCCTTTGAAGCTTTATAAGCGCATCAAGCTGTTCTTTCGTTATCCTGTATTTTATATCATTTTTTCTTCCCATAATGCCAAGCCCCGAGCAGGGAAGGTCTGCAATTACCATATCGGCTTTTTCGGTAAGCCTTTCATCAACCTTTTTTGCATCCCATATTTCCATGCTGATAATATTTTGCATATCCAGCCTTTGTACATTTTCCTCTATCAGGCTAAGCTTTTCCTCAGATATATCCCTTGCGTATAGGCTGCCTTTTCCCTCCATATAACAGGCGGCATTTAAGGTTTTTCCTCCCGGAGCGGCACACACATCCACTACGGTCTGATACGGCTTTATTCCTGCTGCCTTTATGGCACACATGGAGCTTTCATCCTGAATAAAAAAGAGCCCCTGCCTGTAGCCCGGCATGCTTCTTATAAAATCATACCCGCTTACAAGCAGTGCATTTTCATCATAAAATCCATCCTCCAAGACGATATCAGCTACGCAGTTGTCAGCTTTATTATTTCTTCTTTTTTCATTTTCTACTTTTATATATTCCTTAAGCTTTTCTCTTGTTATTTTTAGCGTATTCACCCGCAAGGTGGTTTTTCTTTCCTCAAAGGAGGCGGCTATTATTTTTTCGCTTTGGTTTCCATAATCCTCCATTATCTTTTTACAAAGCCACTCAGGCATGGAGTAATTTACCGACAAATACGCCGACATATTTTCTTTGTCAGGGAATGTAATATTATCCTTATTTCTCGCCACTGCTCTAAGCACGCCATTCACAAAGCCGCCAAGACTTCCAAAGTTATGTTTTTTTGCAAGCTTTACCGCCTCATTGCACACTGCGCTATCAGGCACAGCGTCCATGTACATAATCTGATAAACGCCCATTCTAAGCAGCGAGCGAATCAACGGCTTGCATTTTTCGGAGGGGGTTTTTGAAAAGCTGTCAATGATATAATCCAGCTTTATTTTTGTCTCCGTAACCCCCTCGGCAAGCCTTGTAATAAACGCCCGCTCTTTTTTCGCCTCAAACTGATGCTTCTTTAGAGCCTTTGCAATTGCTATATTGGAAAATGTATTGTTTCCTTCTATATCTAAAAGAATGCTTAGAACAATATCTCTTGCATTTGTCATACTTTTACCTCTGTCTGTTGAACATCGCCATATTCTAATTTTGCTTCGCAATATGTTCCGATTTACGAAGTAAATCGAGAACTCATGGTTCGGCGTTGTCCCTTTAACCTAATTTATCTCCTACGGCAAGGGTGTTTCCATTTAAATATGCTGCCGTGTCCATCGGCTTTTTCCCCTCAGGCTGCAGCTTTTTAATTACAAGTGCATCTTTGCCGCAGGCTACCGTAAAGCTTTTCCTTGTTATTTCTATTATTTCCCCCGGCGTGTACATTTGCACGTCCATTTCCTTCACTGACGCACCATACAGCTTGACCGTTTTTCCGTCAATTTTCGTGTATGCACAAGGCCATGGGTTAAGACCTCTTATGAGTCTTTCAAGCTTATGCGCAGGCTCGCTAAAATCAAGACTGCCAAGCTCCTTCGTGAGCATTTTGGCATAGCAGCTTTTTTCATCGTCCTGCTTAACACGTTTGGCAGAACCCTCCTCCAACGCCCTAAGGGTTGAAAGGATAAGCTCCGCTCCTTTTTCGGCAAGCTTATCACGCAGGCTTGCGCCCGTATCCGTATCTTCTATTTTTACCTCTGCCTTTTCTATTATATCTCCGGTATCAAGTCCTTTTTCCATGTACATTGTCGTGACGCCGGTTATCTCCTCGCCATCTATAATCGCCCACTCTATCGGCGCCGCACCTCTGTATTTCGGAAGCAGTGAGGCATGAATATTGATACATCCGTACCTTGGAATATTCAAAATACTCTCTGGCAGAATTTGTCCATAGGCTGCAACGACGATAACGTCAGGCATAATTTCCTTTATCCTTTCAACCATTTGTGCATCTTTTACCTTTTCCGGCTGATAAACGACAATATCATGGTTTAGCGCCATTTCCTTTACAGGTGTCGGCACAAGCGCCTTGCTTCTTCCCTTTGCCTTGTCAGGCTGGGTAATCACTGCCGCAATTTCGTGTCCTTCCTCTATCAATGCATTAAGCGCACGAACGGCAAACTCAGGAGTACCCATGTATATGATTTTCATGTTTGAATTTACCTGCCTTAAATCCTTTATTTTCAGGCATTTTCTCCTTTCCTCTTATATACTTTCCATTTATATCCTTTCCATTTAAAAAATCTCAATTTCTTACCTATCTGTGTTTATTCCCCTAGTCTTAAGTACATCTATTAAATAGCCTATCACTTTCTGACACACTTCCTCGTTAATCCCCTCCTCCGACTTCATACATAGCTTGGCATGAACAAGGTTTCTTTTCTTCCTTATCTCATGAGCGTTTGATGCCTCGTTGCCCATCCACGGAGGAGGGTCAAGGTTATCAATCTCTTTGATGTAATCAAATAAATTAGCTTTTGTCTGCCCATCAGACAATAAATAATCTTCAAGAAAGAAATTTTTTCCCTTAATCTCCGATAACCAATCAATTAAAACTGCCTCCAATATTGAACCAGCAAGAATGAGTGTAGCCTTATATGCCTCATTCTTAAAGCATATGTTCAGTTCTTTGAGGTCCTCAGTTAGGAACGTTTCCAACTGTTCTTTACAATATATTTTTATTTTTCCTGCTACCTCCACATTAAGAATATCCTCAACTGTCTCGGATGTTTCTTCTTCAGTACGACTTTTATTTAAACGCTCACAATACTCATTAAATTTCTGCAGTTGTCCATAATCTCGAATACCAATATCGGTCAACATATTGAAATCAGCAATATATTGTTCCTCTAGCGCAGGCAAGACAATCGGAAGCTCTCTTATTTCCTTCAAGGAAATTCTTTGTATTATATTACCACCCACATATTTTACATTTATAACCATTTTACCTATATCACTATTAAGATAAAAGTATAGGTATTCAGGAAGTATATTTCTGCATTTAATTACAAAGAGAAATGGAGAAGCATAAATGCGTTCATCTCCATCATAATTAAAAAGGTACGCTTTTGTCTTTTGTAATTTCGTTGGTGATAATAAGACATCGCCCTTCTGCAAAATTATACCAGTCGGTGTACCCATTTCGATAGCTGATACGTCGAGAGGATATTCTAAATCGCACACTCTCAACACCTTTACTTTTTCATCACTTTTATTACAGAGACTTGGCAATAAGATTTCTGCAACCTCTGAAAGACGCACCGTATACTGCTTACTTATAATTTCTCTCAGTTTCCTATTCTCTCTAGAGTATGTCTCAGGCAACATACTTCCTTCAAGTAAATCATTCTTAGAAATATAATCGAATTCAAATGAATCGCTGTTTTCCGGCAAATCGCCACCGTTCACCCACCCTTCAAGTAATTTAATAAAATCATTCCATTCATCTGTATAAGATTCTGGCATAACAAAGCTACCATTCTTATCTATATGAGACACTCTCTCATAACACTTCCCATTGAATAATGCAACTCTCAGTCCTGTTGATGGAGTCTTTGAAAGTTGAATAACATAAAACAACGTCCCAGTATTCACAAAAATATTTCCCACTTTATATACTCCTACAATATGATACTTCTTCTGAATCGCATCAACATATCTCTGGCAAGAGATAGATAAAGAAGTCGTGATAAATGCAATTTCTTTCCTGTCCCCACCTTCTATAACATGCGCTAACAATTCATCGTTCCATTTATTTGTCTTAACGCCTAATGCATACTTCTTCCTTTCTTCAATAAGATTACCGATGTCAAACATAAATGCTAAACCTCCTATATAGCTGCCTATTTCAGCGATATGCGAAATATTATTTTCATCAACATATCCACATTGATGACAAATTAATTATATTTTAATTTTACATACGTCCCCTATTTTCTTTTAAAAATCCTTTGGTAAGAATACTATACCATTAAGACTAAGAAAGTCAACAATATTAACTTGCAGCTTTCTTTACTTATTGCAGATTTTCAATTTCCTCTTTAGTAAGGAAAGTATAATCCATAATTTTCTCAATAGGTTCATTATTGGCAATCATTTTTTTGCAGCCTCAATACAAGCTTCTTCCCAGCCTATTTCCCTGTCTTCTACCCCGGCTTCTACTCTAGATTCTTCCCAGCCTTTTTTTCTGGCTTTTTCCCTAGCTTTTTCCATGGCTTCTTTCCTTTTTTCTTTCCCGGCTTCTTCTAAAGATTTTTTCAATCTCAATGACGTCATTTAAGGACATTTGGGGAATCATTTGGATAATCTTCTCTTTTTCCATTCCGTCATTAAGCGGATTAATTACAAATGTTTTAACCGTTTCCTTAACTGCCTGTTCTTTTTCTTCTTCAAAAAAGCGTCCTGCTTTTGTCATATTTATCTACTCCCTCCTACTACAATGTATTTATGGTTAATATCCTTAACATCCAACTAGGATATTACCCGTCTTGTTGCTTAAGCTGCTAGAATGTATGGAGCAATCAGCATAGCAGATTCCTCCTTGGACTAAAAAATTTTATGTAACATTGTTTTTTCAGCTTCCTGCTCTGAATAATAATTTTTTGTAAAAAAGCGTCAGTTCTCCTGCCTGTTTCCATTTTAACTCTCTGTAGGTTTTATTTACAAAAGCCGCCATATCAACAGGGCTGTCTTTCAGTTCCCAGATATCATCACTAAATCTTTTCTTCCCGATTATTTTCATAAGCTCGTTTAAATCTTCCTGACCGATGCTGATTTCTATTTTTTAAAAAATAAAAGAAGAACAAAAAGGAGCTGTCACACTAAGTAATTCGTTAAAGTGACAGCACCTTTTGTTATGAATTATTTTCATTTCTTGTACGAAATAGCGAAACTATAATCCATTACCATCTATCCTGTTTTCCATGAAATTGCAATCCATGTACTCCAGCTTCCCACATGTTAAACTTCAAAATCCAAAATATTTCTCTCTCAGCTTATGATTTGCCATGACGCTGAGATATCGTTTTAATTGCAGCCTGCCTATATTATGCGTCACATTTCGACTTGTGATACCCCAATTATATTTCGCTTTTTCTATCACTTTCCCCGCCTCACGGTTCTCGTCGGAAATTTTTTTCAGCAGCCTTAATGCCGCACGATACTCAATTTGGCTCCCATTCTGCAGGAACTCATAGAACATGCTTTGGAACGGATAGATTCGCTTATAGTATTGGTCAATTTCAACAAAAAGCATTAAAAATTCTTTCAGAAATCCATCCTTATTTTCCATCCACCCATCCATATTTTGAGTGATTTCCTTATAATCAAGTGCTAAGTTTTTCAGCCATTCATCCACCTCCTTGGAAAGAATGACCTCCTCCGTTCCATCCCACCAATACAGGCGGTCATCATCCGATAGATAATAATTTGGTTTCCCCTTCAGCTCCTCCGGGGTATCACAAAAGGTAAGCCAGCCGTTTTGACAAAGAAATTTGCTTGTTCTGACTGGAGGAATCGGCGCATTTGCCAGCCTGCTCCGTTCCTCCTGCAGCTCCCTGGACGCATACTCCTTCATGATTTCGTCATGATAGACATTCTCCCGCACTTCCTTCCAGCATTCCCAAAAGCTTTTTTCCTTAAGCTCAGCGGTCAGATATACAATTACCCGAGCTGGCAAAATCAAGGAATAATTCGCAATATCTGACAACGCAGCATTTCCTGCTTCTTTCCTTTCCCGCCGTTTTTTCCTGATGAGTGTCCAAATCCGCTCAACAGCCTGTTCCGTCGTATGCTTTTCTAAAAATATTTCCAACGCCCTTTTGCAGCCGTACACGTCTGCCGGGTATGTGCCTGATTTTATTTCTGCATCGGTCAGAGACTCTGTTCCGTTCGTAATGTACATCAAGTCGCTGAATTCCACTCCTCCCGCTCCATAGCACAATCCTCTAGGTATAAATCGCATGACATCCTCAAATCTCAAATCGCTATGATACTCAAGCCGTTCCAGAGCATACGCCTCTGCAATATCCCACAGCCGAAATCTTTTATTCAATGAAAAGCGGGTTCCCAATACCTGATTAATCCAGCCGACATACTCGCAATCATTCACACTTTCTCCATCAATTTCTGCAACCCCCGGCTTGTCATCCCAAACTTCGTATAAAAAGTGTACTGCCGTGACAACATCAGCAAATTCCTGCCCGCCAATTTTTCCTGAATAAAATTTTTTCTGAGCAGCGTCGAATCCCGCTGTTTCCCACGCATCATCCTCAAAATAGTTGAAATGAAAATTTACTTTTCCTCCCGGATACAGCTCAATCGGTTTGAGCAAAGCCATGTCATGTCCGTACATGCTTATTGTTTCAAACTGCATCATTCCGCCATAATTTAACAGCTTTACGACCTGCCTGGCAAATTCCTCTCCCTTATCCTCCGGAATATCTATGCATCCTGTATAACTACCAAATGTTCCCATGCCTAACCTCCTAAAATCCTAAAATCTCCTGCCTGCGCCTGTGATTTGTAAGCAATGACGAAAATGCTCCCATCGCCTTAAAATCAAAGGAACGCCGATTGTATCTGAGCACCCATCGGATTGCCTGCATTCTTGTCAATTCCGGAAAATAGCAGGCATCCCGATTCATAAAATCCCTATAGAAAAAAAGTGCTTTTCTATAGTTGTTATCCTCCTGATGCTCTAAAAACTCCAACACAAATTTCTGATCCACAAAGCGGCATCCCCATTCCTGATCCAGTTCTGTTATAATCTGTGCTAAAAGCGTCTCCATGTCACAATCTTCTAAACTCGTTTTTGTAAAATTTTCTTTCCAATCTGACAAACATTCCCGCATATCATCCGATAAGCAAAGATCCTTTTCTTTCCAAAATTCAATAAATTCATCTTCATTGTCCCTCCGGATTGCTTTGTAAAATGGGAAATATCCCTCAGGCTCCTTCTTCTTTTCTTCCTTTGTATTCTCTTCCTCTTTGATAACCTCCGAATATCCCTTTATTCCCAATTCCTCCCACGCATCCCAAAACTTGCGCGAGACTGCATATGCATATCCTTGGACAATGATGGACGGCAGAGCATAAAGCGATACCTCCGCAATCGTTCCATAATTGAATTCCTCAGCTAATTCCTGTCTTTCCTGCAAATCTGCATCGAGCAACTTTCGTAAAAATGCCTTTACATTTTCTTCGTTTCCACTCTCTATCATTGGCTTGATTGTTTGGTAAACATAGTACGGAAGTTGTCCGGCGCGTGCCGTTTTTATTTCCGATTTCCCGCCTTCAAACAGCTCTCTTGGAGTTGTCAGTTCATCCGAATCTATTAAAATAGCTGCAAAAAGCTGTTCATCAATTAATTTGCAAAAATCAAAGGAATGCGAATTCAATATCATTCTTGGCGTGAGGTCTGGATAGTTTCCCGTACGCTTTAAAAAGCACAGCATGTCCCACATTCTTTCCCGATGTCGAAATCTGAGGGTAATTCCCAGCACGCTTTTTATCAGATAAGCATATCCTTCTATCTTGCAGGGGTTATCGTGATACATCAGATAGCAGTGTTCTTCTGAATACGCCTCCTGCATGACCATAATCATGTTCATCACTACCCCAAATTCGTCATATCCTCTATCCTGCACAGTAAGCACACAGGTATTCAAATCATATTCCGCCACATCCCTTTTCTTCTTCTCAAATATGGAATAATCGAAACGAACAATCCCATGCTCATCCGGTTTTGGCTGCCGGACAACAGTAATGACCTGCCCGCCCAGCACCATCTTTTCCGTTTTCCGAATCCCGCAGCTATCTAAGAGCTGCAAAATATAACGATTAAATTCATCCCTTTTGTTTTCAGAAATTGCTACTGTTCCCTCTAATTTGTATGCACAGTCACTCATTCAACAACCTCCTTTTTTAATGTTAATTTTGTATAATGCTATCATCCTCGGTCGGATAATAATAACTCTTGCATCCTTCATCAAATGCAAAGTTGCAAAAGATGTACCCATTTTACTTCTCGGTCGAGTGATTCCATGTAGAGATTTATCTTGCCAACATATTCAGGCTTGAACTCTCGATTTTCAATTTTCTTTTGAATAAACACTCTTTGATTCACATATTCATATAAAATATGCGTTCTTCCATTGTTTTACACGCCGACATGATTTTGAGATGATTTATAATCCACGGCGATTAAACCCTTTCAATATTATTTCCTAGCATATTGGCTCTCTTGTCAATACTGCTATATCAATTTTGTGTATAATATAATTTATTATACTTTATATTTCTGGATTCTTCAATAGTTTTATGTACCATTCCACTACCGTTTCAGTTTCCGTAACTGTTTCATAAATGGTATATTCAATCGGTACAGTTTGGCTGCCTTTGTCACAATTATCAACTTCATGTTCCTCGCCAAAGATAATGACTGTTTTTTTGCCTGAATCCTGAACCGTCATTTTCAGCCCGTTGTTATCGGCAAATGTCTGCAAAGACCTGATACCGGCTGATGTTACTAAATTGATTGTTACTCCGGCATCCCTGTTATCCCAAAAAGGCTTTTTACCCATATACTCATAAAAAGCAGAATCAATTACATGCTGTGCCGTACCCGCACATTCCTCATTGTGTCCATAATCGGAGCTTTTCGTCACGCTGTTCGTTGAACTGCTGTCCAGTCCGTAAATGCTGCTGATTACGGATGCAAGCCGGTCTGCATACGGGTTTGGCTGGTTTCCCGCATAACAGTTCACATGCAAGCCTTCCAAGGAAGTAACCCCTTCAAAAACAAACGTGCCGTCCGTGAAGACACCCTTGACCGTGGTGTCATGCTCAGGCATAGTGAAAGCAATAATATCCTCCACACCATCCGTCAGTTCCATGGCTTCATATATGCCGTCCTTATTCGTCATTGCCGTTTCCGCATATGTAAAGCCTTCGTCAGCTTTAGGGATAAGCTCAACCCTATCCCCCGCAGAGAAGCTTTTTTCAGTTTCCTCCAAAATTTTGTCATTTTCAGAATCATAAAAATACAGCCTGCCGTTTTCTGAACCGGCAATCGTGACCATATAAGCCGTTTCATCCTTTAGCTGTTCAAAGTCGCTGTCATTTAAGTCCTGTGCCGGTTCTTCATTTTCGGCAAAGCTTACCGATATGCTCCCCGTTACCGAAGAAAAAAACACGGCAAACGCCATTCCAAGTGCGAGTATCTTTTTTGATAACTTCTTTTTTAATTTCATAAATCCCTGTCCTTTCTTTCATTAATTATCTATGTAAACACAAAAACCTTTGTGGATGCATAAAACAAAAGGAATTTAATTCCTTTTCCTCTCTGTGGACATGCAAACACATCCACTCTGTAAATATGGTAGATTTTGCTGTGAAAAAAAAGAAAAAGATGACCTGTGGGATTTTATCCTGTCTATAGGACATTCATAAGAATTTCATATAAAACAACAAAAAAGGAAAAGAACCTGTCTGTTTAACAGACAGGTTCTTTTCCCTTATATGAATTTATTTTTCTCCAATATTCAATTTTTATTATCTATTGTTTATCATTATTTTGCAGCACCACATTTAGAACATTCATAATGGTCAACTACTGTTTCAGTTTCTGTAACTGTTTCATAAGTTGTATACTTAACCCATACTCCTTGAGCACCCTTATCACAAACAGGCACTTCATGTTCCTCACCAAAAACAATGACTATTTTTGTTCCTGAATTAGCAATATGCTCACTATAGGTTCCATCTTCAAAGTTAGGTGGTGTTTCTGTCCAACCACATGCCTTACATCTAGCAACACTCATATCCTTAGTTACTGGAATCTCTTTGGTGGTTTTCACTTCTTTAGTAACAGCAACCCAATTGTGGGAACATACATCTGCTTCTGTCGTTGCCGGTCTTTCTGTTGTTGCAGGAGATACCGTAGTTGCAGGTGCTTCGGTAGCTGCAGGCTTTTCCGTAGTTGATGGTGCCACTGTTGTTGACGGCTTTTCCGTAGTTGCAGGTGCCACTGTAGTTGATGGCTTCTCAGTTGTTGAAGGCTTTACAGCAACAGCTTCAGTAGCTGCCTCCGTTGTTTTTTTATCTATTTCGGTGGTTGTCGGTTTTACCGTAACAGCCTCCGTGGAATCTTCAGTATTTTTAGCTGTTTCAGTGGTTGACGGTTTTTCAACAGTAGTATCAGCAGATTCTGCAGATGCGTCCGTCACGGTCGGAGAATTTTCAGCAGGTGCTTTGGAAGCACTGCCGCATCCGGCTGTGGAATCCATAATAATGATGCACATAACAAACACAAAAAATCTTTTATTCCATATAAATTCCTCCTCTCATTGAAACTAAAAAACAAAGTTATATGTAATATGTTCTCCATGGCTTAAAAAGTAAATTTTTGGTATAATTATACATCAAGGGAATTATAAACGGTTTTTGCAGGAAAGTAAAGTGCCCTTTATGCTGCCATTACATTATTCAGAGAGCTTTCCTGCAGGACATGCTCCTGCAATCCTCTTATCTATCCTGCTTCATAAATTTATGCCTGATGTTTTTTTAGTCATTTATCCTCGTGCCTTTTAATGCTTTTATATAATCAAGAAAAGAATTGAACAAACGTAACAATAATGCTAATCACGGTAATTACGCATGCACTAATATTTTGGCACTGCCAATATATTTTTCTCTCAATGTCATTCATTTCCATATATCTTTCTCCAATGTAAAATAATATTAGGATGCTTACCAAAGCAAATACTCGTGACAAATCTTTAATCACGAGCATTTGTTATTACACTCCAAAATTTTTTTTGCTTTTTGCCTCTAAATCCTCAGCCGTCCGTATCTTTCTCCTTGCCAGCAGAGGATTCCCCCTGCCGATAATTCCATGCCTGTGTCTTTTGGAAAATGATAATTTCTTAATGCGACATCGGTAAAAATGGTGTTGTTCCTTTGCATTTAATATAGCATATGCAATAGATTATTGTAATGAGTTTATGCTGAAAAAGGAATTTGATTCCTCTGCTGAATAAATAATCTTCCCTGCTCCCGCTGAGGCGCTATGCCGTCTGCATTACCTCCGCTTCTATCTCCTTCAATTCGTCAAACGACAATGAAGGAACACATGAACCGATTTCTTCCAGCGACAGCTTTCCCATTCTTATCATTCTTTCCGCTGTTTCCCTCGCTTCGTCATGCCTTTCGCTCCTGATAAAGGACTTCATTATCTGTTCTTCGTCAAATAAGCTCATCATAATCGTTACAACCTCCTTTTCCCTGCCGTGCAGGTATTCCCTTAAAACATTCCTGTCCCTGCAGATGCGGATTGTTTCCGTTACTGCCTCTTTCGTCATTCCATGCCGTTTTGTCTGTTCGTTAAATACTCTGCAGAAAATAATGTACTGGTTGATAATGTCATCTGTGTCGCTTTCGCAGATAACTTTAACCTTGACCTCAATATCCGCATCCGCACCCTTGAAAAATTCTTTTGACAATGATATTGTGCCGGGTTTTCCGCCTTGGTTTCCCGTGTAAATCACGTACAGTTCGGGCTTCGGCATTTTTACTTTCCTGCTCCTGTAATAGTCTTGCCCAGTGCGCAGGAAATATTCATGGTAGCTCTGTGCCAGATACAGCAGCACCCTTACCAGTATGTTTGCTGTCCATGTGGACTGGGCTTCTACGAGTATCATCAGCCTGTTATTAACAATAAATCCTAAATCGTTATACAGGTTATCAGTCAGTACGTTTGTAATCGTCACGTCCGTAAGCGAGTCCTCCGTTGCAGCCGCATCCTCCGGGTGGAGCGTCTTATACAGCTTTAACAGATAATTCTTGTTTTGGAAAAGATCTAAAAACACGCTGTTTTTTGCAGTGCGTTTTGCGTTTATTTCCTGTGCCTGCTTTATATCGTCCAATGCTGTTCATCCTCGCTTTCTTATGCAGAAAAAATTTATGCCTGCATTATATATCAAGAAAATTATAAATAATTTCCGCAAAAAAGTAAATACGGAAAATTCTCTAATAAAATACTAAAATTTATTCTCCAATGCAGTACATAAAACAAAATATCACAGATTTATTCTATTTCAGCTTGTTCATTGAATGGTTTAAACTTGATATGCTTACAAAGAATTTTTTATTGTAAGGAGCGGTAATTGAATTATGGTCAGCATTGAAAAATTTGGAAACAGCATTAAAAAAAGGCGCAAGAATCTCGGCATACATCAATATGAACTTGCGGAACGGCTTGATATATCCCCAAATCATTTATCTTCGCTTGAAACAGGAAAAACAAAGCCAAGCTTTGATTTGCTTTGTAAGCTGTGCATCGAGCTTGATGTATCGCCTGATTATCTGATGCTTGGAAGCATGCACCCGGACAATGTGCCGCAGAATATCATGGACAAGCTTAAGTTTTGTTCAAGCGATACGCTTTATGCCGTTGACGGAATAATGGATATTCTTATAGAGCAACAGGAGAGAATGCAGTAAAGCGTGAATATACTTTTGCAGATGAGTACATACGAAGTTTTAACGCTGTTAATTCTTTTCAGAACGTTTCCTGTTACACTGCCTGCACAGATAGGAACAACAAGCGAAAATAGATACGCCTGCCTTGTACTTTGCCGATATGGGCAGGCTTATTCTATAAACTCAATTTAGGAGTCAGCCCACCTTGCGGGTGGTTTTTTCCTTTTTTTGTCTATTGGCATAAAGAAAAACTGTATGATTGGGAAGAACAAAGCCAGATGGAAATACACAACATTTGAATATATCTTTCGTAGCAATCACTTTTCTGGCATCAAATTTATCTCCCAATGTAAAATTGCTTGGAAATATACAGCCGCAAAACATATCATGCATGATGTTTACATTACCTGTGTTGAATTTCTCTCCTAAGATGAAGCCTTCAGGCAAATCGACAGAATTTCCTTTGCCGCAATAATGCAGATATTCCGAAGCTTCACGCACAACCTCAAACTCCTCCTCATCATAATCAAAAGTCCCTAATACTCCTTCATAATGTTTCATCATAAATACCTTTTTATAACATTAAGCCATAACTCTGAATGTTGTTTTAATTCCTTAAATTTTTATAGACGATACACATGCTTTATCATTTATTTTTCCATCTTATAAATATGAAATTATTATACACGATTCTTCATTTGACTTATTTTTGCAGAAAAAAATCAGCAGTGTTAAACCGTTCCTAAATTTCGGTCTGCAAAAATAAGTCGTATTTAATAAATGATATACTGATTTTATGATAATTGAAAGGGGGAATTATAATGAAGGTTTATTATGGAAAAAAAGATACGGATTATTTAATTGAACATATTACCATGGATGAGATTAAGACGCTTGTGCTTCCTGAATTGTACAAAAAATCCGTAAGAATTAGTGAAGAAATGAAAAATCCATCTTCAGATAACTAGAAGATTTTATATAACACCAAGGGAATCAATGCTGTAGCGTCTAATTGTAATGATTACTCCATTTTCAGCATAGTAATATTAATTCATAATAACAGCAGAATCGGATTATATCCTTTTCCTGCTGTTATTTTTTACAGATTTTTTATTTCATCAAACGTGACAGCTTTGTAAATGTCGTTTTTTCTCATTAGATACATTTTAGACACCCCTTTATGTCTTTTTTAGTGAAACCCGTTGATGAATCCGTAAAATAATTATATCTGTTTATCCTGCTGTATTCATTCTTATCATCATCAATTATAATGAAATTTTCCACAGAATGTAGGTTCATGAATTCTTTTATCTCATCGTCCCTTTTTCCATTTTTTATTATTGGCACTTTCCCTCTTATAGAAACCCCATATTCCCCCAGCATCTGTTCTAATTGTTTTATTTGTGGTGTGTTATTTTTATTTTTTGTGCTTATAAATCCATTTCTCCATGATGAGGTAAGTATTATATATACATAGTCTTTCCTTATTTCATTTATAAAAGTACAGAACTGTTTGATACATTCCCTGTCTAAATAATACAACCTGCTCCATTGCTCTTTTTTATTCAGTACACCGTCAATATCAAGAAATACATACATTTTATCAGCCTCCTATTGTTCTATTATATATCATACTTTATTTGGTATAAATCAAATATTTATGATAATAACATATTGTCGAACAAATTAAGTTTTGCAGAAAATATATAAAAAGGATTTTAATTTCTAAATTTATAAGAAAAAAAATAACACCTTATTGGTTAAGGTGTTATTCCATATTAAGCCGCTCCCTATTTGAACCCCTATTTTTCCTTTTCAGGCGGTTCCACGCTGTAAAGACCGTCCACTGCCAAATCCTTATAAAGCACTCCGTCCAAATGGTCAAGCTCATGGCATATGGCACGTGCAAGAAGTCCCTCTCCTTCAACGGTAATCTCCTTCATATCACGGTCCAATGCTTTACATATAACGTGGTTTGGCCTTACTACCTTTCCAACAAGACCCGGAAGTGAAAGACAGCCCTCGTCACCCTCCTGTTCTCCGTCACTTGAAATTATTTCAGGATTTATGAGGCAGTAGGCATCGCCGTCACATACATCTATTACAACTATCCTTTTTAGTATGCCCACCTGAGGCGCAGCAAGTCCCACACCGTTTGCCTCGTACATTGTATCAAACATATCGTCTATCAATGTCTGTATTCTGGGTGTCATTTTCTCAACAGGCTTACAGGTCTTTCTGAGAACCTCATCACCGTCTACCCTGATTTTTCTAATTGCCATATTCTTTACCTCCCTCAACCTACAATTAATACATATTCATCGGATTGATATCAAGCATAGCGCTTACATTCTCCATCTCAAAATCCTCAATAAAAGTTCTTAGTGCAACAAATTCCTCAGGTGCCTTTGACTTTATGTATAGCACTTTTCTGTACAGGGAATTTATTTTACCGATTGTGGCGTCTCCCGGTCCGATAATCCGTATGTCCTTAGACCGTACAATATTTTTTAAGCCTTTGCAAAGCTCCTCCGCCGCTTTTGTTGCAGCTTCATAATCAGGAGATACAAAAAGCACTACTGCCATAACAGCCGCAGGAGGATAGGATAACAGCCTCCTGTATGCCATCTCCATATTAAAAAAATCCTCATAGCTTTGCTTTGCCGCCGCAGCGATTGCATAATGCTCAGGCTGATAGGTCTGTATAATCACCTGTCCTTTTTTATCTCCACGACCTGCCCTGCCTGCTGCCTGTGTAATCAAATCAAAGGTTCTCTCCCCTGCCCTGTAGTCATTGGCAAAAAGGGAAATATCCGCCGCGACAACCCCGACAAGCGTTACATTTTCAAAATCATGCCCCTTGACAATCATTTGCGTTCCTATGAGTATGTCAGCCTCTCCGCTTTTAAATTCTTCCAGAATTTTTTGGAAGGCATCTTTTTTTGTCGTTGTGTCCCTGTCCATTCTCGTTGTTTTTACATTAGGAAATAATCTTAATATTTCCTCCTCGACCTTCTCGGTTCCCGTTCCAAAGCCGCCAATCATTTTCGACAAGCAGCTTGGACACTGATTGGGCTGCTGTGTCTGATAGCCGCAGTAATGACATACCATAACCCCGCCTGTGGCAGTCCCCCTGCCAAGCCGTCCTGTTTTTTTGTCAACATTATGAAGGGATAAGGCCACATCACATTTCGGACATTTTACAGCCTCCCCGCACTGCCGGCAGGACAGAAAGCTATTATAGCCCCTCCTGTTCAGAAAAAGCATAATCTGCTCTTTTTTCCCTAGTCTTTCTTCTATTGCATTTTTTAATGCAAGGCTTATGATGCTTCTGTTCCCAAGGCGAAGCTCTTTGCGCATGTCCACAACCTGAACCTCGGCAAGCTCCCCGCCGCCCGGTCTCTTATCCAGCGTCCAAAGCTTATAACGTCCAAGACGTGCATTCTGATAGCTTTCAAGAGACGGCGTTGCAGAGCCAAGTATGACAGCCGCCTGCTCAAGCCTTGCCCGTTCTAAAGCAACCTCCCTTGCATGGTATCTTGGGGACTGGTCGCTCTTATATGCGCTGTCATGCTCCTCATCAATCACAATCAGCCCCAAATCACGGCATGGAGCAAAAAGTGCCGAGCGCGGCCCTATTACAACATCAACCTCGCCGTTTCTTGCCCGCTCAAATTCCCTGTATTTTTCGCCCTTGCTCTGCTTTGAATTTATGACGGCAACCCTGTCTTTAAAATGCTGTTTGAATCGTGCAACATTCTGGTAGGTAAGGGCAATTTCCGGAACAAGCACGATAGCCTGCCTGCCAAGGTCAGTCATCTTCTTGATACAATTAATATAAACGAAGGTTTTTCCGCTTCCTGTAATACCATGAAGAAGATAGGTATTTGTGCAGCCGTTATCAATGTCCGTGGAAAATTCTTCTACCAGTTTTTCCTGCTCCTTTGAAAGACTTGTTATGCCGGAATCATCCACAACATAGTCCTCAGCCTCCAGCTTCGGCTCAACCTTTCTTATCCGTTCTTTTACAGGCATAACGGTAAGCAGACAGTTTATCATTGTTGTGCCGTATTTTTCCTTCATCCATGCCGCAAGCTGTATCAGCTTTCCCTCAATGGGAATACTTTTGCTCACGACGCCAATAATTTCCTTCATTTTGGCAATATCGTATTCAGGCTTTTCGGTTATCTGTATGACATATCCCTTTCTGCTTCTGTTACCCTGACCGAAGGGGACCACAACCTGTATTCCAACGGTTACGTCCTCCTCAAGCTCCTTGGGGATCATGTACTGAAATGTCTTATCAATTGCATAATGGGAAATATCTATTATTATATCCGCATATTTTTGTGACATCTTCTTCCTCCAGTATTTCCCTGATTAAATCTCTTTCATCCATATGGTATTTTACACCGTTTATTTCCTGATAATCCTCATGTCCCTTGCCTGCAAATACAATGACATCACCCTCCTCGGCATTCATGATGGCATATCTCATTGCCTCTTTTCTGTCAAGAATGTCTATGTATGCGCCGTCGGTTTTTTCAATGCCCGTTTTGATGTCATCCAGTATTGCCTGCGGTTCTTCCGTCCTCGGATTGTCACTTGTAATAATGGTAAAATCTGCAAGATTGCCCGACACCTCTCCCATCTCAAAACGCCTATCCCTTGAACGATCTCCCCCGCATCCAAACACGGACACAAGTCTTTTAGGGCTGTAGTCCTTAAGCGCCATCAGGAGACTTTCAAGTGCCATTGCATTATGTGCATAATCTATCATAAGGGTAAATTTGTCCGATATTGGAATCATCTCAACCCTTCCCCTGATTTTTACCGTTTTCAATATGGTCTTTATATCATCAAACGAAACGCCTGCAAGGTGTGCAATGGCGATTGCCGCCAATGAATTATGTACTGAAAACTCTCCCGGCAGGTCAACGTCTATATGTCCTGTAAGCTTTCCCAAAAGCTCATAGCTTATTCCAAGCACGCCGCCCTCCCTGTAAAGCATAAATTGCTCCGCCTTATAGTCAGCATCCTGATTCATTCCGTAGGTTACAATATCGCAATTTGATTCCCCGATTATGTAATCAGCATGCGCATCGTCCACATTTATAATTCCTACCTTGCACATGGTAAAAAGCTTTGCCTTCCACATCCTATATTCCTCAAAGCTTTTGTGCTCATTCGGTCCAATATGGTCCTTGGAAAGATTTGTGTATATTGCATAATCAAACCAAACGCCCGCAACACGGTCAAGCATAAGCCCTTGGGAGGAAACCTCCATGACAACAAACCTAAGGCCGTTATTTACCATATCCCGAAGTATTCTGTGCAGCTCTACTGATTCAGGCGTAGTATTTTTTGCGTGAATGTGGTTTTTTCCGTCTATAATCTCAATCGTTCCGATAAGTCCGGTTTTCTTTCCTGCCGCCTCAAGCATTTCACGTATCATGTAGGTGGTGGTGGTCTTTCCTTTTGTTCCCGTTATTCCTATGACGGTAAGCTTTTTTGAGGGCTCACCATAAAATTTTGAGCTTATGACCCCCATTGCATATCTGGAGCTTTTTACCTTTATGACGGTTACATCATACGGGGCATAATTTACTTCCTTTTCCACCACAAGAACAGACGCCCCTTTTTCCATAACGCCGTCAGCATAGCTGTGTCCGTCCGTCTTAGCGCCTGAAATGCAGAAAAACAAATCCCCACGCGCAACATATCTTGAATCG
Organism: Clostridium sp.; assembly: GCA_023664385.1. Taxonomy (GTDB): domain Bacteria; phylum Bacillota; class Clostridia; order Lachnospirales; family Lachnospiraceae; genus Coprococcus_C. The sequence continues at coordinate 43,371 of JAMPFU010000004.1, forward strand.
TTTTGTATATCGTTTACCTCTGTGTCAAGGCTTCCACATAAAAGCTCGTATTCCAATCCCTCTACCAAAACAGATAATTTCATTGATACCCCTCCAAGAAAAAATAAAGAAACAGGCTGTCACAATCGTTTATGAGACAGCCTGATATAACTAATTATATAAAGCCATTGTTGTCCATGCTTTTCAATCTTCATCTCCAACAATTTTAACCTTTCCGTTGTAAAGCTCCTCAACAGCTATTGATAAAGGCTTTTTTCCAACACCATCAACTAAAGGCTTCTGACCTGCTATTATCTCTCTTGCCCTCTTTGACGTTGCCATTACAATTGAGTATCTGCTCTGTACAACAGGCTGTTCGCCAGGCTCAACCTCGCTGTTTACTACTGCCATTAAATCCGTATATGATGGATGTAACATTAATTTATCCTCCTTTTTAAAGAGCCTTCAGCTCTCGTTTAATATTTTCCATAAAGCCCAAATTGTTATTTTTAAGGCATTTATTGCTTACAATAATTGAATTGATAGTATCAACGCAGCTTTCAATGTCGTCGTTTATTACTATGTAATCATATTCCTGCATGTCGTCCGCTTCCTCAGAGGCTCTTTTCAGCCGTTTTGCAATGACAGCCTCACTCTCCGTACCCCGTTCCTCAAGTCTCGACCTAAGGCTTTTCACATCAGGGGCAGATACAAATATATGAATGGAATCAGGATATTGCTGTTTTACATTCATGGCACCCTGAACCTCTATCTCAAGTATAACGTCACGTCCCTCCGCCATTTCCTTTTCAACGAATTTTCTCGGCGTGCCGTAATAATTGTCAACATACTGTGCCCACTCGATAAAGCCGTTATAATCTATGAGATTTTGAAATTCCGCCTCAGTTTTAAAATAATATTCCCGTCCGTTTTCCTCGCCTTCTCTCGGGGCTCTTGTCGTTGCGGATATGGAAAGGCTGTAGCCGTATTTTTCTACAAGTTTTTTTACAACCGTTCCTTTTCCTGCTCCTGAAAAGCCGGATATGACAATCAGAAATCCTTTATCCATATTGCACCACCTATTCTATATTCTGTATCTGTTCTCTCACCTTTTCAATGTCAGTTTTAAGATCAATTCCAATATCAGATATTTGTAATGAATTTGATTTGCTTAAAATTGTATTGGCTTCCCTGTTCATCTCCTGGGCAATAAAGTCAAGCTTTCTTCCAACCGAGCCGCCATTTATCAGTATATCCCGTGTTTTTGTTATGTGGCTTTTCAGCCTGACAATTTCCTCGTCTATGCATATTTTGTCTGCATAAAGCGTAACCTCTGTCGCTATCCTCTGACTGTCAATCTGATTATTTGCCATAAGCTCGGCAACCTTTTCGGTAAGCTTTTCCTTGTATTCCTCAATCAGCTTTGGTGAATTTTCTTCAATGATGGACACAAAGCCTGTCATGTCGTCAAGCTTACTTAACAAATCCTCTTTCAGATGCTCTCCCTCGGTAATACGTGTTTCAACAAATTTGGCAACGGCTTTCTCAAGCGCCTCCTTTAAATGTTCCCATATAAGCTCCTGATTTTTCTCCCGCTCCTCCAAGGAAAACACCTCAGGAAATCTTCCTACGGCAGTTGCTTTTAAGTCGGCTTCAAGTCCAAATTCCTCCGCCATCTCTTTCAGGTAACCCACATATTCCGCCGCTATCTCCCTATTGTATTTTACACAGACATTTGACTCTGTATAATCCTCATAGGTAATAAAAACATCAACCTTTCCTCTTTCAATGTAATCCTTGAGAAAATTTCGTATTGACGCTTCGAGGAAAAACAGTTTTTTTGGCAGCTTTATATTCATGTCACAATATCTGTGGTTTACCGCTTTAAGCTCCACAACAATTTTTCTTTCCGCATTTATTATCTCGCTTCTTCCGAAGCCTGTCATACTCTTTATCAACTGTGCCACCTTTTTCTATTAAAGTATCGCATGAGCAAAATTACCGTTTCCATATTGTGCGTTTTACCCATCTCTTTTAAAGTAAGGCGTATCGACTGCCCGAACTTGCATGGAATATAAAAATGCGGGCAACAACACACCTTGAAATTATAATACATCTACATGTAAAATGCAAGTCAAAAGGACACAGTTACATTCACTATTCAAGCTCTTTTATCCCATGGATGTCAGGCTCTATTGTCATGGAATAATTCGTATGGTATATGACAAAGCCCGGCTTGGACTTCGGCGTTTTTTTTATATTCTTCCGCTTTGTGTAGTCAACGTCAACCTTAGGGCTTGTCTTTCCCTCCGAATAAAAGGCGGCAAGCCTTGCCGCTTCCTCATAGGTTGAATCAGGAAGCTCCTCTGCCCCCTCGGCTTTTACGATAACGTGGGAGCCCGGAATTTTTTTTGCATGAAACCACATATCAGTTCCCGATGCAAGCTTAAATGTAAGCTCGTCATTTTGAAAATTATTCTTTCCCACATACATGTGAAAGCCATCCTTTGAAATATAATGGAGCGGCTTGCTTTTCGCCTCATTTTTATTTTTTTCCTTTCCCTGCTTGCGTTTCATGTATCCGCTCTCTGCAAGCTCCTTTTTTATGTCTGAAAGATCTGCCTCAGAGACGGCAATGGAAAGGCTGTTTTTTACTGACAGAAGATAGTCAAGCTCCTCCTTTGTGCTTTTTGTAAGCTCAGTTAAAGCCTCATAGGTTCGTTTCATTTTGTTGTATTTTTCAAAGTACCTTTTCCCTGTTTCCATCGCAGAGCTGTCAGGGTCAAGGGGTATTGTTATCTCCTGCCCCGTATAATAATTTTCACAAACAAGCTCCTTATCGCCCGGCTTTGCACTGTAGCCATATGCTGTAATAAGCTCTCCGTATACCTTATACTTATCCCTTTTTTCCGTATCCTTAAGCTGTGCACACTGCAAATCATACTTTTTTGCAGTACGCTCTATGGCATTGGAAACGATTTTTCTAAGGTCAGTGGAGCGCTGCTTTATTCTTGTTACAACACTTTTTTCTCTGTAAAATTCCTCAATAACCGTAGATATTTCCCCAAAGGCTTTCAGATGGTCCCCTTCAGGCTGCAAGGCATCCTCTGCTTTTACCTCACCGTACATTGTAAGCTTAATAACCGAAAACTCCTGTGGTTCATATCCCCTGTATGCGATACACGGAAAATAGTCCCCGTAAGCTATACACTGCTTGAGCGTTTCAAGGCTTTTAAACAGTCTTTCCTTGTCATTCATGGAAAGTGAAGCAGTGGAACGTGCGCCATCAATCCCTGCCCTATGGCAAAGCTCATTTGCAACAACAGGAGATATTCCCATCAATGAGGTATAGATCGCCTTTGAAACGGATGCAGGTTTTTCCAGTACATGATTCATAAAAAAATTAACGTCTGCCTCAAGTGGATTTTTTTTATCCTGCGAAGGAGGAAGGACATATTTTCTGCCCGGAAGCACCTCCCTTACTGAGCTTATCTGATTTGATACATGCTTTATGCTGTCTATAATATTATCCTCGCTATCCGTAAAAATAATGTTGCTGTGCTTGCCCATTATCTCAACAATCAGCTTTTTTGTACATAAATCCCCAAGCTCATCCAAATGCTCAATCGTTATCCAAACAATACGCTCCATGCCGGGCTGTTTTATATCCACAATTCTTCCATTTCCGATATGCTTTCTTAAAAGCATGCAAAAATTAGGGGCGGCAAGGGGATTTTCCTTTTGCCGCTCCGTCATATAGATAAGAGGAATACTTGCATTTGCAGATATTACAAGCCTTTTTGTAATGTTTTTTTGTTCATTTTCCATATGAACCTTGTTTTTTATCACAATACAGATTTCATCACCCTCCGGCTGGTATATCTTATAAATTTTCCCACCTGTAATATTATGTTTTAGCTCATGTACAATTCCCGATATAACAATTCCATCTAATGCCATGCCTGTTCTCCTTATAAGAAGCAATTTTCCCTCAAAACATATGCCAATAAAAAATGAAGCTTCCTGTAAATAAAAATATACGGGCTGTCACAGGAAAGAGTATTTTTTATGACATAACCACTCTTAGTGCGACAGCCCTTTTTATTTACACCTGATCGTATAATCTCTGATAGATTTCTGCCGAGTTGCTCCAGCTATAATTTTGCTGCATTGCCCTCGCCTGCATTTCATACCATGCCTCTTTATAGTCAAAGAATATCCGCTTTGAATAATTGATTGTATTAAGAAGCTCCCTTGCGTCATAATTTGCAAATGAAAATCCTGTACCGCTACCCTCAAACTCATTGTATGGCTGTACCGTGTCCTTCAGTCCTCCCGTTTCACGGACAATCGGAAGCGTACCATATCTCAATGCCATAAGCTGGGTAAGCCCACAAGGCTCAAATCTTGAAGGGACAAGCATTGCATCACATGCCGCATACATCTTGTGTGACAAATCATCAGAATAGTAAATATTGGCTGATACCTTTGCAGGATGTATACCCTGATAATATTTAAACATATCCTCGTATCTTCTGTCACCCGTTCCAAGCACGACAAACTGTGTTCCGTCAGTACATATGTCATTCATGATGCGGTCTACAAGGTCAAGACCCTTTTGGTCCGTAAGCCTTGATATAATACCTATCATATATGCACCCTTGTCCTCCGGCAGACCAAGCTGTTTCTGAAGCTGCACCTTATTGTCAACCTTGTTTTTCTTGTAGTTTTTAATTGTATAATTCTTGTATATTTTTGTGTCTGTCGCTGGATCATAATCATGGTAATCAATACCGTTTACAATACCCCAAAGCGACTCACGTCTAGCAGAGAGAAGTCCGTCTAAGCCCTCTCCATACTGAGGTGACTGTATCTCCTGGGCATATGTGTTTGATACGGTTGTTATCTTGTCTGCATATACAAGACCACCCTTTAACATACACGCATCCTTATACATTTCAAGCTTATCAGAGGTAAATACATAGTCAGGAAGTCCTGAATACTCCTTGATTGTCTTTATGTCCCACCTTCCCTGAAATTGCAGGTTGTGTATTGTCATGATTGATTTCATTCCACTGTAAAACGGATTTGACGCAAATATTGTTTTAAGGTATACAGGCACAAGACCAGCCTGCCAGTCATGGCAGTGAACAATATCCGGCTGAAAGCCTACACTTGGAAGGATGGAAAGCGCAGCCTTACAAAAATAACAGAATTTTTCTATATCCCACTTTACATCGCCATATATATTATATCCGTTAAAAAAGTATTCATTGTCAATAAAATAAACAGGAACACCCTCGTATTCGAGATACATAACACCTACATACTGCTGCTTCCAGCCTATGTCCATATGAAAATGTGTAAGATACCTCATCTTTGATTTATATTTTGCAGGAAGACATGTATAGTTCGGCATAATAATCCTTACATCGTATTCCTTTTTGTCAAATATCTTCGGCAGTGTTCCGACTACATCTGCAAGTCCTCCCGTCTTGATAAACGGTACACACTCTGATGCAATATAAGCTATCTTCTTCATGTATTTTCCTCCCATTACCTCTTTATGTCTGAACTGTATTTTTTTATCCTGTAATATTTTAGCACAACAATATAAAATATTCAATCTATAAACTGTCTGTCATTCCTGCTTCTGTCCTACATAAGCTACTTCACAGCATTTTTTACTTATTCTTTACCTGCTGCCTGTTATCAGGCTGCTTATTTTTTTGATGACATTTCTGTCAGCCTTTTTTTCACCGTACCGCACCTCAGAATAAATTTCCGTAAGCTCTGACACATTCTCCCCTGTCTCACTATATATGTCGCGACAAATGTCCTGGCAGGTTTTTGTCTCCTTTAGCTTTACGTCATATCTGTATTCAAGTATATGTGACCGATACATTCTCCTTGCCCTTTCCTCAGGTGAAAAAAGAGCGCTGAATATCCCTTTTCTTTTTTCACGCTCTGCCTTTTCCTTTTTCTTAACAGAAACGTCCTCAACAATATCCGACATCCTGTTATGACGCACAAAAAGCTTGCGGACAAATTTTATAACCAACAGTAACAGGAAAAATGCCATGACAGCAACAAGTAAGAATCTTAACAGGGTATAGACTGCCTGTCCCTGCGCCGCATAATTGCTTTCCTGCAGCTCATTCCCTATCATGTCACGCATCTCGGATACAGGCAGCCGCATAAGCAGCATTTTTATTATATTAAATACAAACAGTATTCCAAAACCAATCAGTTTTATGACTGAAACAAGCCCATTTACAATAATATCCACAAGCCTGCTCCAATCATGTGAATTTACTACCACTATGGCAAGAACGAGAAACAACATAATAAGCCCAACAATAAGCGAATTTGTCTTTGCAATATTTTTAAGCGGTATGTCCGATACATTTTTTGCTGCACCAAGATATTTTCCAAGTCCGTCAACATATAAATTTATCAGATATGTTATGACAAGAAGAACTAGCACAATGTAGGAAGCATTTTTCAACTGCTCGCTTTTCATGTATACGCCATACAAAAAAAATACAAAACAGAACAAAAAAATATACCACGGTGCCTCACCCACAGGCTTTAGTATTTTTCCTGCCCTTATATAGCTGTAGTCCTTACAAAAAAGCACAAAGCTTATCATTGCAAATAAAATTACGTAACGGACCTCTATATTTAAAAAATAAAAAGGAACAAGGAAAATTGCATGTGCAAATAAAATTGTAATCGCATTTTTTGCAAGCTCCCTTATGATGTAAGCTGTAACATAAATCCATATGACACATGGCACAAAAAATCTGCTTGGCTCTGCCTTGAATAAAACTACAGTGGAAAACACTACAAAAAGCCAGGAAAACAGACAGCCGAAAATCAAATCAAGCAGCTTTCTTATAAACACTATTTTACGTGTCATTTAATGTCACCTCCCAGCCATACATATAGGACCTGCTTATATCAGGCGTATACATATCATAATATGGCACTATCATATTTACATTCATGTCTCCTGCATTCATTTTATCCAGCCGTTCCATAAGATTACTCTTATAATACGAGGATATAATGATATATGCGGTATTATCCTCCTGCTTTTTAAGCTCAGCATCAACAAGCTCTATAAAATGCTCTACATCCAAATTTCCCGATATGCATGCAAGCTGCTTATTAATTGTATTAAGATGGCTTTCCGAGGCGCCCTCCGAATATATGTCAAGCGCCTGTCCCGATGCATCCGTGCCATTTGTGATAAGCATAACAGGCATGGCTTTATCGATCAGCAATTTTGCGGCAGTGGCCGCAAGCTCTATGGAAAGCTCCTTGATATAGTCAGCTTTAATCATGATATTTGTATCAAGATTAAGCATTATTTTCACTTTACAGTATGAGGTCTGGTTGTACATATTCACCATAAGGTTTCCCGTTTTCGCAGACGCTTTCCAATTTATTCTGCTCATGGTGTCCTGGCTGCTGTATTCCCTGATGCCCCGAAAGGTGTATGGGTCCTCTGCAATGTAAAACCTTGTCTCAATATCTCCCATGATATGCTTCATCAACACGTTAAATTTTACATCGTTATGTTTTTTGGGAAACACGTAAAACGCTGCCATCGGGTGCATCGTTTTTGCAAAGGTTCCAGTCATAAATAAATTTTTTGCCGTCAGATTTATATTTTCAATCCTATAATATCCTCTTTTTTCCGTCTTAAATTCCAGCGTTCTTGTAATTTTCTGACATGCCATAACCGAGAAAATATCATTTCTATAATATAAGTCCGTAACAGATGCATTTACAGCATCATCAAATACAAATGACCTTGGAGCCGAAAACTTTACATGCAAAACCGGCAGCGGAAGTCTTTTTTCATTGCTTATCACTTCAAAAAGCTTTGCCCGTTCCCCACATTCCACATATGGACGGCTAAAATAAATATCCGCTTTAAGCGCCCTGTCCCACAGCCTACTGTACAACATATTTTGCAGCACATATACAATTGCCGCGATTGCAACAGCTATTATTATCCGCATCTATATCTCCCAATTTTCCACAGGCACCTCCACCTGCTCTATCATTTCCTTTATCACTTCATTGTCCTTCTGTCCATAACCATATCCTGAATCAGCCTGAATTCTATGTCCCAAAACATAAGGCGCAATATGCTTAACCGTATCAGGGTCTACATATTTTTTCCCTGAAATTGCACTATATGCCTGCGCACACCTTAAAAGCGCAAGCGTCCCCCTTGTGCTTGCACCGTAGGCAGCCTTTTCACTGCGTCTGCTTTTCATAATTATGTCAACTATATATTCCCTTACGCAGTCATGCACAAATATCTTTTTTACCGTATTCCTTAAATCAATAATAGCTTCGGCAGTGCATACTGTTTTTATCGTATCTAACGGATTTTCCTCTATAAATCTGTCTATTATGTTTAACTCCTGCTTCTTCGTAGTGTTTCCCATGGAAAGCTTCATGATAAATCTGTCAAGCTGTGCCTCAGGAAGCGGATAAGTGCCTATGGTTTCAACAGGGTTTTCCGTTGCGATTACAAAAAACGGTTCCTCAAGCTTCATTGTTTCCCCATCTATTGTAACCTGCTTTTCCTCCATTGCCTCAAGAAGGCTTGATTGTGTCCGCGGCGTTGCACGGTTTATCTCGTCAGCAAGAAGAATATTTGTGAATACCGGTCCTTTGATAAGCTTAAACTCTGCTTCCTTTTGGTTAAAAATATTTAATCCGGAAATATCTGACGGCATAAGGTCAGGCGTAAACTGAACACGTTTAAATTTACAGTCTATGCTTTTTGCAAGCGACTTTGCAAGCATTGTTTTTCCCGTACCGGGATTATCACAGAGAAGCACATGTCCCCCTGCCGCAATTCCGGTAAGCATAAGCTTTATAAGCTCCTCCTTCCCCACGATTACCTTAGAGATATTTTTTATTATTTTATCTGCCGTATTTTTTACCTCTGCTATATCCATACTATTTCCTCCATATTTTTTTGAACATCAGCCCATTCCAAATTTGCTTTCAGCATATGTTCCGATTTACTTTGTAAATCGAGAACTCATGGGCTGACGCTACCAGTCACGGCTGTCCCATATGATTGTAAAAGGACCATCATTGACAAGACTTACCTTCATGTCTGCACCAAATTCCCCACAGGAAACCTTACCATATTTTTCCTTTACCTGCTGCTTAAAGTATTCATATAATTCCTCCGCCAAGTCAGGCGCTCCCGCATAAACAAAGCTTGGTCTGTTTCCCTTTTTGCAGTCAGCATACAGCGTAAACTGTGATACAACCATAATCTGTCCACCCACATCAGCTACGCTTAAATTTGTTTTTCCATCCTCATCCTCAAAAATTCTAAGCTTTATCAGCTTATCAACATATTTATCAACCATATCTCTCGTATCTCCCTCTCCAACGCCAAGAAGTACAAGCAGACCTTTTTCTATGCTTCCTATTGTTTTTCCCCCTACAGTTACTTGGGCACTTTCTACCCTCTGAATAACAAGTCTCATTTGTAACACCTCACTTAATGATATGCTGCCAGCTATTGACAACCCCCTGCTTTCTCAAACAGCCATTGTACAATGCCCTGCTTGTGATACTGCCTATATGCACCACTACATTTTAAAAATAATCCATTATGCTCATCTATAATGAATTGCCCTCAGGACACATTTTATCATAATTTTGTTTTTTTTAACATAATAACTGTAAACTATATCTTTTTTATACCTTTTTATGATAAAATAATACAATATTATATTTTCAGGAGGATAATTTATGTATTGTGATGATTGCGGTCACGAGCTTGACCCTTCAGGCAAATGTCCTATTTGCGGCTGGCAGCTTCCGGGCGGCGTCCAAAAGCCTCAAAATCAGGCTCCGCCAAATATAAACCAGCCAAACAATCAAGTAAATAATCAACAAAGACAAGTGTACCAACAGCCAAATATGCAGCAACAGCAGATATACAATCAGTCGAATATGCAGCAAGGACAAATGTACCATCAGCCAAATATGCAACAGGCACAGACATACAATCAACCGAACATGCAGCAAGGACAGATGTATCATCAGCCAAATATGCAACAGGCACAGACATACAATCAGCCGAACATGCAACAACGGCAGATATATAGTCAGCCGAACAATCCATATAACAATAATATGCCACAGAATAACGGCACACAAAAAAAGAAGAAAAAGTGGCCTATTTTTGCAGGTATCGGTGCAGGTGTCGCTGCAATTGCCATTGCTATTATCCTGATTATCAAATTAAAACCGGTTGACTATACAAAGGACAAGCCAAGCACGACTGACTCTGCGGGAACGGAAAAAACAACCGAAACAACAGATGCTACAACCACAGAGCATGTTGTAACAAATAATGCTGCAAAAAGTAAAACCATCATGGTTTACATGGTCGGCTCCGATTTGGAAAGCGACTACCTTGCCGCATCAACAGATATTGATGAAATGCTTGATTCTAATTTTGATGACGATGAAATAAACCTTTTACTGTATGCAGGCGGTTGTCGGGACTGGTACAACAGCAGTATTCCTGATGGTGATAACTCCATTCACCTAATATCTGATGGCAGTCTTACTATGCTCGACAGCACTGACAGCAAGAACATGGGCGACCCTGATACGTTGCTTTCCTTTTTGGAATTTGGCTATGAAAATTATCCTGCTGACCAATATTCCCTTATCCTTTGGAATCATGGCGGCGGAGCCCTGCTTGGATATGGCTTTGATGAATTAACAGGTGATTGTCTCACGCTTGAGGAGCTTGACAAGGCACTTTCCCAAAGTCCTTTCCACGATGACAACAAGCTTGAGTGGGTCGGCTTTGATGCCTGCCTCATGGCAACAATTGAAACTGCCAATATGCTTGCTCCATATGCAAATTATATGATAGCATCACAGGAATCCGAACCCGGCTGGGGCTGGGACTATGCTTTCCTGAATGAAATTGATGATTTGTCGGATGGTTCAGAGATTGGCAAGGAAATTGTAGATACATACATGGATTACTGCGAGGAAACATTTGATGCGGTTCCTTATTCATACACAAGCGTAACCCTTTCCGTTTTAGATCTCAGCAAGGCTGAGGCTGCAGAAGCCGCCCTTGAAGCAATGTATACACAAGCAAGTGGTGCGCTTTCTGCTGAAAACTATGGAGATTACTCAAGAATACGTGTAACAACGAAGGAGATTGCGTCCCAGTTTACAGGTGATTATTCTTACGACATAATAGATTTGGCTGACTTATCCTCTAATATGAAACGGCTTTATCCAAGTGAAGCCCAGGCTCTTACGCAGGCGTTAAATGACCTTGTCATTTATAACAAGGCAAATGAGGATAGGGCAAATGGCGTTTCCATTTATCACCCATACAACTCCAAGAGCTATACGAGCTACTACGTCCCTATATATCAAACACTTAATTTTGCTCCGAATTATACTGCCTACATAACAACCTTTGCAGGTCTTTTAACGTCAGACAGTACACTTACGGCAACATGGGATGTGGCTTCTATGCTTCCTACTGCAAATGGCGATATGACATTTTCACTCCAGCTCACGCCTGAGCAGGCTGCCGTCTATCAAAATGCTTATTTTGTCATTTCGAGAATGGATTTGGACAATCCTTCCAATTACATGTTCGTTGCTATGGGAAATGATGTGTCAATCGATGCGTCAAATGTTGCCACAGCCAACTTTGACGGCAATATCATTTATATGCAGAATGATACAACCCTTCAGCAATATGAGGTAATGTATACAATTCAGGAGAAAACTGACAGCTATACAAGGTATCTTCTTTCCAGTATTCTCTTTAATGAGGACATTCAGGAGGAGGACGCCATGTATGCTTACTTTGTCATGGACGTGTCGGCAGAGCATCCGGGCGGCGAGCTTATCGGAACCTATCCGATTGCCAATCTTGTTTCAGGCGATGCGACTAATTTATTCCCTGAGAGATATGAGATTAATCCATATGATTACCAAAACATTGCCTTTGGCTCCCTCTCTCACGAATTTACCTCCGAGGAGGACCTTACCAATCTAAATGAGGCTGATTGGAGCGACCTTGTACTCCACTACAATACACAGCCTGTATTAGACGGATTTTCTACTGTTTCAGGAAGCATGGTTCCGGGTGTTCCGTATTTCGGAATGTTTATATTTGAGGACACCCAGGGAAACAGACATTGCTCAAATTTGGTGCAGCTACAGTAACGCTTTTCATATAAAATGGGGCTGTAAAATCAGCCCCATTTCCTTTTTAGCTTATTAAATTGCCTGCTTTCTACTCACCGGTTAAAGGCTGCAAAATCAGATTCTCATAATCAATTACATACACTAATCCATCGGAAAATTCTATGTAATCGATTTTGCATTTATCATCAGTAAGCTGATATGCTTTCTTTATTGTAATAACGTCTTCGTCGCCATAGGTTATTACAAAATCGTCAGAATTTTTATTTAATTCTATGCTATCAGGACTTATTCCCTCTCCAAATACTATCCTGCCTTCCACATCATACCCACTGTACTCTATCGTGTTATTTCCATCTCCGACATTGAACATATAAACAGAATTTTCACTTTCCTCAGTTTCGTATACGGTGTTTACCCTTAAATTAATTTCCTCCGGTCCCCATACGGTCCCGTCCGCAAACTCCATGCATTCCACAAAGTACCTTCCGTCGGCATATCTGTAGGCATCCTGTACCCTTATGCTGTCCCCCTCTCCGTAGCTTATTACCATGTCCCAGCCGTTTATCCTCATCCTCACGTCATCAGGGCTGATTCCTTCCCCGAATGCTATCCTGTCCTCCTTGTCGTCAGCCCTTCCGTCGTCGTATATCGTGTCGTTTCCGTCCCCTTTATTAAACTTATACGTGTCATTTCCCCACGCTCCATAAAGCAGGTCGTCCCCAGGTCCTCCTGTAAGGGTGTCGTCTCCGTTTCCTCCGTAAACGGAATCGTTTCCTTCCTCTCCGTATATGGTGTCGTTTCCGTCTCCTGACCTGATGACGTCATCTCCTGCCCCTCCGTAAAAGGTTTCGTTAATGTCATGGTTAGCCACTTTCCCTACGGTGTTCAGGGTGTCGTTTCCTTCCGTTCCGTATATGGTGTTTGCCCTTGAGCCGACTTCCTCCGGTCCCCATACGGTCCCGTCCGCAAACTCCATGCATTCCACAAAGTAC
>JAMPFU010000004.1:56690-130304 GCA_023664385.1 Clostridium sp.
CGTCGTCGTATATCGTGTCGTTTCCGTCCCCTTTATTAAACTTATACGTGTCATTCCCCCACGCTCCATAAAGCAGGTCGTCCCCAGATCCTCCCGTAATGGTGTCGTTTCCGTTTTCACCATACAGGGTATCATTTCCTTTCTCTCCATATATGGCATCATTTCCGGCACGTCCCATTAACACATTGTCTCTCTCATTGCCAAAAATAAAGTCGTTGTCATCTGTTCCGTATATTTTTCCGTCCCCATCCGTATCTATATATGTGTTGTTGGACTTAACGGTTTCTACAATGTCTGTATAATGTGATGCTTTGCCTTCAAAGTACTCCGTATATTCATCAAAATATCCTGTACCGTTTATTTCATCATAGGGTTTAAGATATACCCCAAGGTCGTATACAAGGCAGTCAATGTTTTCACCTGTTGAAAGCTTTGCATCAAGCACATAATATACAAAGGATAAATCCATTTCCACATTTCCGTTTTCATTCTCATATTCATATGCCAGCGTAAGATATCCCCCAAGGCTTCCATACAAATTGAGGATGTTATAATAGTTGGTTTCTATATTGCTGTATATCTCCTTCAATATGACAGCCGCATTTGCATTGGGATTTTTGCCTCCCACGCCGTCAAACTCTCTTCCCATAAACTTTTCTATTACCTTTAAGTTCCTTGCATCTATGTTTCCTCCCCTTGATGCAGGGTCTATATCCTGCGCATCTGCAAGTATGTACAGGATCTGCCTCAGGTAATAGTGCTTCCATACATAGTCATCTGATTCTGTGAACATGTATACCCACTTTGTAAGCTCTCCTGTTGCGTCATTTGCTAGTGCACTTTCTATGTCGGGTATGTTTCCTGCTGTCACAATGCCCACGTGGGTTGTGTCCGATGTGTTTACAGGAAACCAAAATTCACTTATTTCAGTTATTTTCTCCGTACCGTTTATATTTATTGTTACGTCTGCGGTTTCTGCATTCAGCACTCCCGTTTCTTCATCGGTTATGCTTGTTTCCCGGTATGAAAGACTGATTGAAATGATACCGTGTGCACTTAGGCTTTTTAATTCGCCCGCTTCGGATTTTCCATTTTGGTTTGCATCAACCCATACAAGGAGTTTTTCAAAATCAGCATCAGAGGCATCTATTTTACCGTCCCCGTTTGTATCAAGCTCCGCAAGTGCCTCAAAGCCTGACGCTGAGGTTGTTCCGTCCTTTAATGTGACCCTGTCCCCGAACAGCTCACCACCGTTATCTATCATTCCGTTTCCGTCCCTGTCAAGGGCAAGGAAACCGTCCTCTGTGCCTGTCCATGCTGTTTTTTCTGCATATCCGTTGTTGTCAAGGTCGAAGTTTACCCCATTTTCCATAGTACACAGCTTTATGCCCGGCTCCCCAAGGTCGACGATTAATGGGTCAATAGGAGGGTTTATTGTGGCAGCTTGGTTGTAGAGCAAAAACAGCTTCTGTATTTCTTTTATCAACTCACTTATTTTCCCCTGATCATATGAAAACAAATCTAAGCCTAATGCTTCATAAAACTCCCGTGCCCCAAGATAATTGAATATTGTTATGTAGCTGTAGCAGGCTGCTTTTATTTCAGGTAAATTATTTATTTCTCCATTTTTTATGTTTTTGTTGATGAATTTTACCAGCTTAACGCTTTCCTCCCGCATTGTGGCATGTACTGAATTTTCTTCCTGCTTGTTGGTAAGGGTTCTATCAAATGCTAGTATTCTACATGCTATTTTGTAGTATATCAATATCTCTTCAAAATTTGGCAACTCTATGTCTCCTGACGGTATTTCATCTTCTCCTTCCGTTTCTTCTGCTCCTTCGTAATTGTAGGTGTATATGGCGACTGTTATATCATTGTGCACTTTTCCCCTAGAATTATCAAAAATCGTAACCGTATTTATATCCTGTCCGAAATCCTCATCATCGTCATCATCCGATTCATATATGCGTTGGAACTGGTAAAAGATTAAGCCGTCACTCTCAACCCTGTAGGTTACCTTGTATATTATTTTTTTTAATCCCCTGCCATCCACAGCGTATTTCAGCAGATAAAAGTCATCGCTTTTAATCTGGTCCCCACCTGCTTTACAGGGACTATTATACCAGTTTATGTATTTATCTAGTTGTGCCTTTGCCCTTGTCCTTTTTGTCCCTGATGTGTAGGACTCGGGTTTGATTTCCCAAAAATGGGTTAAATTTCTCTCGTCCTTTACCCACAAGTCTACCCTACCGTAATTCCCCTTTTTGTGCCCGAGCTTTTTGTCCTTGAAAACCTCAAGCTCTTTTTCGATTTTACCATCTCTTGTTATATGCTTTTGTACGGCAATGTGAAAGCTATTCCACCTTAAGCCGTCCCTTCTTGCCTGTTTCCAGTCGCCTGCCGGATTTGTTGCTTTGGAATCATCGATGGCTTCCTCTATTTCTTCCACATCATGTATTTCATCTAATATTGTCAGTTTCCCAGGCTCATCAATAATCGTACCGGCAGCCTGCACGGGCACTACTCCTATTGCCGATACTGTAAGACATATGGCAATGAAAAATGATAATATGCTTTTTATCCTGTGTTTTTTCATATCGTATTATCCTCCCAATCAATTATTCTGATTTGTTTTTTATATTAAACCATATCCTCTCAATATCTCAGTGTTTTCCCTCTTTCGGCTTTCCAGTTCCTCCACAAGTATCCTGTTATTCTCGGGGTTATTGGCATATTTTTCAAACAGTTCAATGTCTGCCTTGAGCCTTCTGTCACCGTCTGCCTTTTCACTCTCAAACTCCTCCATGGTCATCCTGCCCTCTTTTACACGCTGCAAATCCCTTTCATCTGCTCTTTTAAATCTATTTTTTTCCCTGTTGCTATATTCCTCAGCAGTAAATACCTTGAACTGCAAAAGACCGTCATTATAATCTGCATATTTCCGTCTATTCCAAAAATCCTCATGTATAAATGTTTGGCTAGAATAATGATTATAATGCTCTATGCATGCTTTATAATCCCTGACTTCATCAAGATGGGGCAACATAATTTCCTCCACATGTTGAAAGGATTTTTTCAGTGCTCCAATCAGGGAGTCTTCATCCGTGGAATCATATACATATTGATTCAGCTCATTATATCTTTCCCGTGGGTGGACTTCCGGATGTGTTTCACGATATATATAGAGATTATCTTTCATCCAATCGTTATGTCCCGGACGCATGTCAAAATTTATTTTCGTCACATAAACCGTCTCCACCCCACACTCAATATTAAATGCCTTATACTTTCCCGAAACTATCATAGCACAATTGACGCACGTAATAATATGTACAATCTCCTCCCCTATCACCCTTGCAAAGTATGGGTATTTGCCCTTTATTTTCTTGAACCCGTATGGCTCAAGTGCCTCCCCGTATACCTTTTTAAACGCTGTGTTTAATGACATCATGGTTCCTATCCTGCAACCTTTATGGTTGCTTTTCCTTTCCTCTGCATGTGCAGAAATTTTTATATAATTTTATCTACCCTAATCACTGTGTTTTGTTCTCAGTCCCACAATATAATCTTCCAATCAGTTATTCGGAATCAGTAATAGCTTCCTCTATTTCTTCCACATCATGTATTACATCTGATATTGTCAGTTTCCCAGGCTCATCAATAATCGTACCGGCAGCCTGCACAGGCACTACTCCTATTGCCGATACTGTAAGACATATGGCAATGAAAAATGCAACAATACTTTTTACCTTATATCTTTTCATAAACATATCATCCTCCCAATTAATAATTCTGATTTATTCCTTTTATATCAACCCGTAACCTCTCAATATCTCCGTATTTTCCCGCTTACGGCTTTCAAGTTCCTCCACAAGTATCCTGTTATTCTCAGGGTTATTGGCATATTTTTCAAACAATTCAATGTCTGCCTTGAGCCTTCTGTCCCTATCTGCCTTTTCACTCTCAAACTCCTCCATGGTCATCCTGCCCTCTTTTACACGCTGCAAATCCCTTTCATCTGCCCCTTTAAATCTATTTTTTTCCTTGTTGCTATATTCCTCGAAAGTAAATGCCTTAAAATTCAAAAGACCATCATCATAAGGATAGCGGTTACGTCTATTCTGAATGTTATCATAAATATATATTTGCGTAGGCGAGTATGTATCATAGTGCTCCATACACGCCTTATAATCCCTGATTTCATCAAGATGGAGCAGCATAATTTCCTCCACATGTTGAAAGGATTTTTTCAGTGCTCCAATCATGGAATTATCATCCGTGGAATCATATACATATTGATTCAGCTCATTATATCTTTCCCGTGGGTGGACTTCCGGATGGGTTTCACGGTATATGGTAAGATTTCCCTGCATCCAGTTTCCGTTATGCCGTGGCGGTATGTCCAAATCTATTTTCGGCACATAAACCGTTTCCACTCCACACTTGATTTCAAACGCCTTATATTTCCCCGAAACAATCATAGCACAATTGACGCACGTAATAATATGCACAATCTCCTCCCCTATTACCCTTGCAAAGTATGGGTATTTCCCTTTTACCTTCTTGAATCCATACGGCTCAAGTGCCTCCCCGTATACCTTTTTAAACGCTGTGTTTAATGACATCATGGTTCCTATCCTGTAACCCTTATGGTTACTTTTCCTTTCCCCTGCATGTGCAGAAATTTTTATATATCAAACCCATAGTCCCTAAGTAATTCCTTGTTTTTCTCTTTTCTGCGTTCCATTTCATTCATAAGCTTTATGTGTTCTTCCTTTTCTTCCATGTATTTTGTAAAAGTTGCTATCTGTTCATTCACAATTTCCTCACCAAATTTTTTATCTTTTTCAAAGCTCTCCATTGTCATTTTTATTTTGCCTGAAAGTATCTTTTCTTTAAGTTCCACTTCTCCCTCCTTAAGCATTTTTATTCTCATATTTTTATATTCTTCTACCGTATAAAAAAAATAATTAAGGAAGCTTTCATTATATTCATATCCCTTATGGTTATTTCCAAAATCATATTCGTCAGTTACAAACAAATCTCCTCTAAAATACCGAAAATAATCCAAACACGTCCTTAAATCCTTTATGGTTTCAAACAAAGGCAGCATATATTGTTTTGTTTCTTCCAGTGCATTTTTAAGTGACATAAGCAGTGATGCTTCATCATTTTTCGAATATGAAAATACAAAAAGCTCATTAAACCTGTCCCTTGGACATTTATTTTCCCTTAGCTTCAGATATGCCTCAAAAATAGGACTTTTACGGATATACTCAGGCAAATCATCTACAATTTCCAGCCCTCTATTTACGTTCAAATCCTGAATAAACCAATTGGTATTATCCCAAGGTTTATCATCAAAATTAATTCTTGGTCTGTACACTGTTGCAATTCCACCAAAAACCATATATCCCTTTTCTATGTCTTCCCTTCCCGGATTTGCAGAGTGCGGGGCACATGTAATCACATGTACAATCTCCTCCCCTATCACCCTTGCAAAGTATGGATATTTCCCCTTTACCTTCTTGAATCCATACGGCTCAAGCGCCTCTCCGTATACCTTTTTAAACGCTGTGTTTAATGACATCATGGTTTCCATCCTATAACTCTTATGGTTACTTTTCCTTTCCCCTGCATGTGCAGAATTTTTTATAAAACAAAAAAATAAAAGTGCCGCCTGACACTTTTATTTTAACTTAAAATTTTACATTTTAGAATATTTTTTGCATGAACGACACGTTTTATGAATGAACGACACATTTTCACTGAAACAACATGTTTATGTTTGACAACAAGTTTACATAATATTCCCCATTTTATATCTTCAGCTTCTCCCCAACGCCCCGATTATGGTAGGTGCTCTCTCCTGCTGCCAAACTGTTATATTCCCCTTCCGTTTCCTCGTCATATTTGTGCATCAGTCTATCCAGCTCTGACTCTCCCTTTAAAACGGTATGGGACGGCAATTTTATATGTACCTTATTTGCCTCAAGGAATCTGTAAGCAATCATAAAGGTCTGCTCGTCAAATGCAGTTAAATATTTATCATTGATTGCGTCAACACATTCATCTATGGTTGCAAACCGTCCGGGATTTATTTCCGTAAAAACCTGCGTGAAAACATCCTGACATATCTCCCTCTGCCTGTCAAAATCCGATGACACGGACTGTATCGGGAATGCCCGAAGATATGCTCTCAGCCAACCTGTATCACGGTTGTACCACTGCGACAATGCGTTATAATCCTCGGTCATGTCATATATTTCACGCTCCCATGAATAGGATGTGTATGAAGCGTCAACAATACGGTCAACTTCTTTTTCCGTAAGATTTAAGCTGTATTTTTTGCTGAACTTCTCTACAATTTTACGTCTTTTGGGATATGAGTTTGTCAGTCCGGTAAGGGAATTTCCATATTTCTTTTTGTTACCGGAGGTTTTTACTTCTTTCTCATATCTTGCCCTGTCATACTCGCTGTTCAGACTTTTCTTTTCCTTGCTCTTTATAAGACCCATGGATTTCAAAAGCATTGTAATTAAAAAAACAGGTACGCCAAATGTAAATGCCAATGCCATTACTACTACAAGGGAACCAACAACAAAGCCCGGAATTAAAGAGGTAAAAACGCTCAATATAATAATTGCCGTTACAATTCCCCTGATTTTTCCGTCCAAAGCCTTATAAATTCTGGGACTATTTTTTCCAATTATGTTATACCAAATAAAAAATGCCACTATAAAACCCATATATTACCCCGCCTTACCAAACATTTATAATCTATATCCTTTACTCGTCCCAATTGTGATATACACTTTGAACATCATCGTCCTCGTCAAGCATATCGAGTATCCGGTTTATTTTCTTTATATCCTCCTCAGAGGTAAGCTCGACATAATTTTGGGGAATCATTGTCACCTCAGCAGATACCATCGGTATGCCCTCCTTCTCAAGCGCCTCCCTTACGACAGTAAAATCATCAGGTGCAGTTATTATCTCGTAGGAATCCTCCTCCTCTGAAAAATCCTCTGCTCCTGCATCAAGTGCAAGCATCATAAGCTCGTCTGCATCCTTGTCATATTCCTCTTTGGCAATTATAATCTGTCCCTTCTCATCGAACATATATGACACACAGCCTGTTGTGCCTACATTTCCACCGCCTTTTGTAAATGCGTTTCGCACATTGGACGCTGTCCTGTTCTTGTTGTCCGTAAGGGCATTTACGATAATTGCAGTACCACTTGGACCATAGCCTTCATATGTAATGGAAACGTAATTTACTGCATTTGCATCTCCTGCCGCTTTTTTTATGCCTCTGTCTATCGTATCATTTGGCATGTTGTTTGCCTTTGCCTTTGCGATAACGTCTCTTAATTTGCTGTTGTTTGCAGGGTCAGCTCCGCCCTCCTTGACGGCAACTGCAAGCTCCCTTCCTATAATGGTAAATATTTTACCCTTTGCCGCATCGTTCTTTTCCTTCTTATGTTTTATGTTTGCAAATTTTGAATGTCCTGACATTTTATTTACTCCTTATCCTTATCTTCTTCTGCTGACTTCTCTATTTTTACAAGAGTTATCATTTTATCGCATATCCTTAACGGGATAAATTTATACCCCTCATATACTATCTCTGTTTTTTCATGCTCTACAGGAAGCCTTCCCAGCTTGTAGAGCAAAAAACCGTTGATTGTTTCTATATCCTCATCGGGAAATTCTATCTCCATCTCATCCGCAAGCTCATTTAAAGGCGCGCTGCCCTTAACAATAAGCCCTCCGTCTGCAAGACGTCTTATCTGAAGCTCCTCGTCGTCATGCTCGTCAAAGATATTACCAACTATCTCCTCTATAATATCCTCCATTGCAACAAGACCTTCCGTCTGTCCATATTCATCTACGATAATCGCCATATGTATCTTCTCGTTCTGCATTTTTTGAAGAAGCTTTGAAATGTTAAAGGTGGGATGAATAAAGATAGGCTCATCCATAACCTCTGTTATTTTCGCCTCAGGGTCTTTTAAGTAGGCAGCGATTAAATCCTTGAGATGTATGACGCCGATTACGTTGTCAATATCCTCCTCATATACCGGATATCTGGAAAATGAATTTTCCAAGGCATACTTTAGCGCCTCATCAACCGTTATGGTGCTTTCCACGGCTATTATCTTCTGCCTGCTTGTCATAATATCCTTTGCTTCCTTGTCGGAAAACTCGAATATGTTGGATATCATCTCAGCTTCTGTTTCTTCTATGATACCCTGTTCGTGCCCTTCCTCCACCATGGACAGTATTTCTTCTTCAACCTTTTCCTCTGCATTTTTTTTTGAAAATAATTTTTTTAAGCTACTGGGACCACCTTGGGACATATTATTTTTTTCTCCTTTTTTATAATTCCAGACTTACCTTTAGTGCTTCATTCACTCTTTTTATTACCTGAGCGTCCAAATGACACACCTTTTCCTTCAGTCTTTGCTTATCTATCGTTCTAAGCTGCTCCAATAGTATAACAGAATCCTTAGCAATATCGCAATACCTTGAATCAAGTTCTACGTGTGTAGGCAGCTTTGCTTTGTGTAATTGTGATGTTATTGCCGCAAT
This sequence comes from Clostridium sp., assembly GCA_023664385.1. Classification (GTDB taxonomy): domain Bacteria; phylum Bacillota; class Clostridia; order Lachnospirales; family Lachnospiraceae; genus Coprococcus_C. Next base: position 65,286 of record JAMPFU010000004.1, read on the forward strand.
GATTACTGTTGAGCTATGTTTATTTCCTGCTTCATTTTGTATAATAAGTACCGGACGTATGCCGCCCTGCTCCGACCCTATAACGGGTCTTAAATCCGCGTAATATATATCGCCTCGTCTGATTATCAAATATTTCACACTCCCAATGTTATTTCTAACTATTCAAAGTATTTCCAGTAATCAGATTGTATATACATATTTGCTTATCTTGAGATGACATTACAAAGCTGTTATATCATGATTCTATAATCGTTGAACAAGATAATTCACACATTTATCTTCTCTGCCTTCTTCTATATATATTCGCGGTACTCGTCTTGATATGTTGCATACAAGCTCATAATTGAAGCTTGCGGCAGGAGCGGCAACCTCCTCCACAGAAATTTCTTCATCTCCCGATTTTCCGATTAATATAACCTCGTCGTCTGTGGTTATATCAGGTATATCCGTTACGTCAAGCATAAGCTGATCCATACAAACCCTTCCTACAACCGGAACGCTTCTGCCCTTTACGATAGCCCTGCCGATATTTGACATTGCACGGGGATAGCCGTCAGCATAGCCTGCCGTAACCGTGGCAAGCTTCGTTTTTTTATCGGTTACATAGGTCCAGCCATAGCTTACCCCGCAGCCTGCATCAATCTCCTTTACATGGGCTACATGGGCTACAAGCGACATGACAGGCAAAAGCCTGATTTCCCTTGAAACCTCGCAAGATGGATATAAGCCGTACATTGCAATTCCAAGTCTTACCATATCAAATTCATCATCGTCAAGCTCCATGGAGCCTGCACTGTTATCTATGTGCTTAAGCCTTGGCTTAACGCCAAAAGCTCCAAGACCGTCTATAAAATATTTAAACCTTTCCTTCTGCTCCTTTGCCGAGGTCTTATCTTTTTCATCAGCCTTGGCATAGTGGGTAAATATGCCCTCAATATGTAAGCCTGCAAGCTCCTTTAAGGACGCAGCCTCCTTTATTCCGTCAGGGCTTACGGGAAAGCCGATTCTTGACATACCCGTATCAACCTTTATGTGAATGTTTGCAATCGTGCCGTTTTTTACGGCAAGCCAGGACAGCTTTTTTGCATCGGAAAGGCTGTATATTGTCTGTGTAATATGATATTTGATAAGCCTGTCATAATCCTCAGGGGATGTGCAGCCTATGATGAGTATCGGCTTCTTAATGCCCGCATTCCGAAGCTCCACAGCCTCATCAACTGTCGCAACGCCATAATAATATGCCATGTCATCTATGCGGCGTGCAATTTCACATGAGCCGTGTCCATATGCATCTGCCTTTATGACGGCAAGCACCTTCATATCCTTTTTATGGCGTGCCATTATACTTGTTATGTTATGACGCAGATTATCTACGTCTATCTGTGCATAAATTCTGTTATACATGCTCCATCTCCAACCTGCCAAGCGATCTGCATTTAAAATCAAGCCGCTAATCAATCCGTATAATATTCATTTTCCAAAACCTTTGTTATGCTTCGGACAATATCGCCTGCTATCATGCTGTACCTTCCCATGCTTATGGATGCCTCCTGTCCTGCCAGCCCGTGCATACATACTCCAAGCTTTGCAGCCTCAAATGCAGTCATTCCCTGCCCTACAAGTGCGCCGATCATGCCTGTAAGCACATCTCCCGAGCCTCCGGTTGCCATTCCATTGTTGCCTGTAATATTAATATATGCCTGCTCCTCGCCGGCAGATACTATCGTTCGTGAATCCTTTAAAACTACTACAAGCTTATGCTCCTTTGCAAACTCCTTTGCAGCCTGAAATTTATTTCCCTTTATATCGCCTGTTTTCTGTCCCGTAAGCCTTGACATTTCAAGAAGATGCGGCGTTATGATTACATTTGCCCTTGTATCTGAAAGCCAGTTAAGATTTTCAGCAAGCACATTTATGGCGTCCGCATCTATAATAATTGTTTTATCATAATTTCTTAATACTTTTTCAACGATATAATCTGCATATTCGCCCCTGCCAAGTCCCGGACCTACGATAAGCACATCAGACCAAGCAATCATAGTCTTTACCGCTTCCCTGACCGATGCCTGCTCCGACGGGTCAAAGGCTGTGAGCAGTGCTTCAGGAAGCTTCGTCTGCATGATTTCCCTGTTATCTAAAACAGTGCATATACGTACAAGACCACAGCCCATCCTGTATGCCGATTCGGCAGAAAAAAGAGCGGCTCCCGCCATATTTGTGTAACCGCCTATTACACCTATTTTTCCATAGCTTCCCTTGTGGGTATCTGATTTCCGGAACGGAAGAAGTCTGTCAACATCCTCACCTGTATACGCATAAAGCTTCGGTCCTGCAAAGGAAACTGCCTTTTCAGGGAAACCGATATCAGCCAAAATAACCTTGCCGCTGTATTCATTTCCTATTCCCATGATATGTCCAAGCTTTAAAAGACCAAAGGTTACAGTTGCATCTGCATGAAATGCCGTTCCCATAACAAAGCCTGTTGACGCATCAATTCCCGATGGAATATCAATTGCAAGCTTAAATGCAGGTATTTCATTCATCTGATTAATCGTTTCCGCATGTTTTCCCATAACTGCCCTGGAAAGACCAACACCAAATATAGCATCAACAATAATGTCATAGCCGTAATTTACTATCTCATCAGCAAATTTTACATTTAGCTTTTTCGCAATGCTAAGCTGCGCATCAAAGCTTTTTGTCGTCTTTTCAATGGCACTTATATAATATACTTCAACGTCATATCCGTCATTTAACAAAAGCCTTGCAGCCGCAAGTCCGTCCGCACCGTTATTGCCGCCTTCAACAACAATAAGCGTCTTGGATTTTTTTGAGTAATTTGATTTGATATAATCAAAAACGGCAAGGGCTGCACGCTCCATAAGCACCATCTCAGGAATACCTATATCATCTGTTGTGTATCTGTCAATCTGTGCCATCTCAGCACTGTCAGCTATATATTTCATCCTATCCTCCGGGGTATCGTTTATAACATTTTTGATACAGCCATATATTTTGCGGCAACATCAGACATGGAGGTTGTACTTACCTGCGTGGTTGATATGTTTATCAGATTATTTTCCGTGGACATAGCTCCAACCCTTTGCTGCATGCCAAGCTTAAATAAATCCGTCAGGGAATCGTCCTCCGAGTCGTCCGAATCCGTATCGCCTATTTTTGATATAATTTCCAGCATGTTTGTATAATATTCCATAAGCATTTCATATTCTGAATAGGTAAAACGGTCATCCAGCTTAAAATTATTATACAGGCTGCTTTCCACATAGACATTCTTTTCGTTTGTGCCGGCAGCTTTTGTTTCTGCCGCCTCTTGTCCGATATTTTTTTGAGATGCATTCTCTGTTCCCGCTGCTTTCCCGCTTGTGCTTACGGTTTGCGTTTCACTTAAAAAGCGCTCGCCTGAATTTAACATTTCAAATATATCTTTAATGTAATTCTGAGTTTCGGAAAACGGAGGAACGCCTCCATACTTTGCAACATTTCCCGTGCCTGCACTGTATGCGGCAAGGGTAAGCTTCAAATCTCCGTCATATAAATCAGACAGATAGCCTAACAGCTTTGCGGCACCCATAATATTGTCGTAAGGGTCATAGGCATCCGTAACACCCATAGCCTGCGCCGTACCGGGCATAAGCTGCATGATTCCCATTGCACCTGCACTTGAGGTTACGCCTGTCTGAAATCTTGACTCGTGATAGCCGATAGCCTCAAGAAGCTCCTGTGGAATGTTATATTTTTCAGCAGCCTCTGCAAATATATCCTTTAAATTGTAGGTTGTGCTTCCGTTTTCAGCAAGCTTTGCCGTCTCACTTGCCAAAAGGCTGTCAAACTGTCCGCTTACAGTTTTATTTGCCGCAGTAACGCTATTATTGTTATTTACCGCATAATTATCGTCCACATATCCAATTCCTTCTATAAATCTCATATGCTTCTCCTACCTTTGCTCATTCTTTAATCTTGTTAAAACTGCTATGCTAAGTCCTGCAAAAACAAATGTTACACCAAATAGAAGTCCCCAGCACCATGCCATGTGCTTTCCGGTTCTTATGAACATTTCGTCTTTTTCCTCGTCCTCCTCAGCGTCTTCTTCCTCCTCAGGCTCTATCACCACCGGCTCAGAAACATACTCCTCCAAATTTTGCGGATCTCCTGCTATGGCAGAATATGTATTGACGGCATTCTGAAGGTCGTTGATTGTCTCGTCATATGCAGACTGCATATCGGCTATCTGCTCATTGACGTCGCTTATCAGCTCGTCCTGTTTTTCCTCGGCTTCCTCCTTTGCCTTGTCAGCGTCCTCCTGACCCACAGGCGTAAGCCCGTTTAAATCGTTTGTGCTTCCAAGCGCCTCCATGGACCATCTGCTGAAGGTAAAATAGGAAACCTTTTCCGTAACGCCGTTTAAGGAAAACAGTATGCCTGAAAACAAAAGCTGTATAATAAGGATAAACGGTGCAATGGACATAGCCCTGTCTCCATTTTTGGAGATGGCAGAAATAAGAAGTCCAAAGCCCGCAGATACATATATTGTGATGAAAATGGTAACTATCATCTCAAAGGCGGCATTTCCAAACACTACCCCATCACATTTCGGTACACCCTTAATCAGCACAAAGACGGCAACAAGTATGGCTGACTGTATAACCGCTATCATTGCCTGCACAATATACTTTGAAAGCATATAAAGGGGCAGCTTCAAATTTGCCATGTACTCACGCTTTAAAATAACACGCTCTTTATAAATTTCCTGTATTGTATTAAAAAGTCCCATCCAAATTCCTGCACTCATAAGCGCAAACAGTATGGATCTTGTTTCAAACATTTTTTCATATATGCCCTTCTCTGCCACAAGCGCCATGAGAAGACCAATCAGCACAGGCTGTATGAATATCATCATAAGCCTTTCAATATCATTTTTAATGAGTGTAAGATACCTTCTCACAAGAACGGATAACTGGTTTATGTTACTTACCTTTTTCGGTTTTATTTCCTTTCCCGTGTTTGTGCCTGTTGCCTGTCCAAGCTTGTTGATGCCCGATGACTTAAATCTATTTTCCCATGAGACGGTATCAGCCGTAATCATATCGTATACCTGAACGATATCGTCAGTATGGAAGAAATCCTTTATACCCTCAGGTTTTCCACAGTAACATAGACGACCGCCATATCCCATGATGATTACCTTGTCACAGAGGTGCAGGTTATTGGTTGTATGTGTAACCATAATAATGGTTTTCTCCTGCTCCTTGGAAAGCCTGCTCAAGGTGTGCATAAGATGCTGCTCTGTTCCCGGGTCAAGTCCACTTGTAGGCTCATCAAGGAAAAACAGTCCCGGGTTGGCAAGAAGCTCAACTGCTATGCTGGCACGCTTCTTTTGTCCTCCGGAAAGCCGCCTTATATATGTGTCCTGGTGGTCGGTAAGCTCAACCATGGCAAGTACGTCCCTGATACGCTCATCTATCTCCTCTTTCGTTGTATCCTCCGGCATCTTAAGCTTTGCCGTATAGTAAAGCATTTTTTTGAGGGTTATGTTCTCGTATATAATATCCTGCTGCGGAACAAAGCCGATTATATTCTTTAACGTCTGAAAGTTCTCACGCAGGTTGATTCCATTGCAGAACACATCGCCTGTTATATCTGTATCAAAGCCGCTCATGGCAGTCATAAGCGTTGTTTTTCCTGCGCCTGAGCCACCAATTATGGCTACAAATTCATTTGCCCCGATACTACAATCAACCTTATTCAGTATAGTCTTTTTGCCGTTTTTGGCATCAACATCCTTATTGAGCTTTCTTATCTCAAGGTTAATGCCCTCCTGTCCAACCTTATAAAAAATCTGACTGCCGACAAATATAAAGGTGGCATTTAATATTGTAAATATATCTTTATCCGAAAGCTTTACAGGTCTTTCGATTTTTATTCCATTTAAAAATACGCCGTTTCTTGATTTGTTATCAAACAGGTATGCTTCGCCGTTTATACATCTTACGCCTGCATGTATGCATGAAACAGCCACGTTCTTAACCCTGATGTCACAGGACGGGTCACGTCCTATTTTATTGTCCCCATCATGCAGGTTATAGCTTCGCCAGTTTCCCTCCGTTGCATCACTGTCGTAAAGCATAAGAACCGAGCTTCTCCCCTCCATTGTCTGGGTAGTGCCCAGCCTTATTACCATGTCTCCCCCATCACCGCCGTAATACTGTCCCGGTGCCGCCTGATAAAATTGCTGTCCGCTTGCTATGTACGTTCCGTTTGAGCTGCCTATGTCCTTAATGTAAAATACACCGCCGCTCATACATACTTCGCCGTGGTGTCCCGATACAATTTCAGAATTTATAATTATGCTGTTGTCAGCCGAGCGTCCAAAAGGATATACGGCATCAGCATAACCGCTTAAATCAATTTCATTGATGCCCCCGTTATCCACAATAACAAGGGTTTTCTTCTTTGACCCGCCACCCTGAAGCTGCTCTAACATGGAGGGGTCAAAATATACGGTTCTTTCGTCATTATCTTTGCTCATATTCTCTCTCCCAAAAACATAGAGCTGTCACACAAAGAAAATTCTTCGTGCGACAGCTCCTATTTTGTAGCTTTAACCTCTTTTTAAGAAATCCGGAATTTTGATTCCGCTTGTGCTTCCTTGTGGCTTAACAGTAACCGGAGTGGAAAAGTCAGGAGCCGCAGTCTTTGGAGTTGTATTGTATGATGGCTTAGATGCCGAAGGCGCCAAAGGCTGTCCTGAGTAAGTAGGCGTCTTAAGCGGCGTCACTGCCGGCTTTGCAGTTGATGGTGAAGCTGCCTGGGATGAAGGAACAGAAACCGCTGAAGCAGCTCTCTGATTGCCCTCAATGCCTGTAGCAATAATCGTTATACATACATCCTCACCCATGACATCATTGTCAACCGTACCGAATATAATATTGGCACCGTCGCCTGCAACCTCAGTAAGGTATGTAATGGCATCGTATGCCTCAACAATACCAATATTACCTGAAAAGTTTACAATAATATCTGTTGCTCCCGAAACAGTAGTCTCAAGCAATGGGCTGTCCATAGCAGACTTGATTGCGTCAACCGCCTTGTTATCTCCACTTGCCCTTCCGATACCGATATGAGCGACACCCTTGTCACGCATAACCGTCTGTATATCGGCAAAGTCAAGGTTGATAAGACCAGGCTTATTGATAAGGTCTGTCACACCCTGAACACCCTGCTGAAGAACCTCATCCGCCTTCTTAAGCGCTTCCGGAATGCTTGTACGCTTATCACATATCTGTAAAAGCTTATCGTTCGGAATGACAATCAGTGTGTCAACATTTTCCTTGAGCTTTGCAATACCGTTTACGGCATTGTTCATTCTAGGCTTACCCTCAAAAGAGAATGGTCTTGTTACGACACCTACAGTAAGTATGCCAAGATTTCTTGCAATCTCTGCCACTACAGGCGCAGCACCTGTTCCTGTACCGCCGCCCATACCGCATGTTACGAAAACCATGTTGGCATCCTTCATAATGTCAGTGATTTCTTCTCTGTTTTCCTCAACGGCACTTGCGCCAATCTCAGGCTTTGCACCTGCACCAAGACCCTTTGTAAGCTTTTCACCTATCTGAATCTTTGTTGTTGCTCTGCTTTGTGAGAGAATCTGCTTGTCCGTATTTATGGCAATCAGCTCAACACCCTCAACGTTTTCATCTATCATTCTGTTTACTGCATTGTTACCAGCTCCTCCCACACCAATCACAAGGATTCTTGCAGGGGTTTTTTCGTCGTTTGATTTTATTTCAAGCAAGGCTAATTCCTCCTTTTTCGTATTTCATATTAAAATAGTCACTAATTGCATTTTTACATTATTATTAATAATATAATTTTTTTTGCAAATAATCAATAGATTTTTATGATTTCTTGCTATTTTTCTTGCTTTTTTTCTTAATTTTCCCTACTATTTCTTACTAAAGCTTGCTGTTGCATGATCCGAATTAAAATCCTTCATATACAACGTGCCTTCCATTCCTGAAAGCCTGTCCAGTATACTGCCTAAATTCATCATCTGCACTGCCAAGTATTCCCCCTCTCCAAGTTCTATGGTTATGTTACCATGCATTAATATCATTTCATTTTCTGCCGTAAATTTTATGCCATCTATGTCAAGCTTATATTTTTCAATAAGCTGGGTTATTGTGAGAATTGACTGGAATTTACTTTCATCCTTTACAGGAAGGCTGCTTCCTTTTTCCCACTCACTAAACTCCATGCCCTGTATGCAGGGGATGCCGTCAATAGTCTCCGGTGCCGAGTCAAGAACGATGCCATCCTTATCAAAAAACACATATGAGTCCATATATTCCACACAGCCTGCAATGGATTTTTCATAGACCGTCACAGCTACCTTGTTTTTTGATATGTATTCTATGTCTATCTTAGCCACAAACGGTATGCTTTCTATTGGTTTTATTTTATTTCCAAGGTATAGCCATATGGTGTTTTTTGCATAGCCCGTATCACGGACGGCATCTATGATTATCTGCTCGTCCACCACATTACAGCCCGATACCTGTATGTCGGTCAGCCGAAAGGTGCTTATATAAAACGACGCACCTGCAAGCATTGCCAACACCATTATGACAATAATTCGTTTTTTCATATCTTCTCCTTTGTCCCCCCTCTTTTACTCCACAGGCCTCATCTGCCTTGATACGCCGAGAACAATCCCCACCTCAACAAGCAGGAAAACCAGCGACGTACCTCCATAGCTTATGAAGGGCAGCGTAACTCCCGTATTTGGAATTGTATTTGTTACAACACCTACATTAATGATAAACTGTATTGCTATATGTGTAATGACGCCCGTACAAAGAAGTCCGCCAAAGCTGTCCGGCGCATTATTTGCTATGTATCTGAACCGAAGCAGCAGCAGTACGAAAAGCACAATCACTGCAATTGCCCCAAAAAGTCCAAGCTCCTCACATATGACGGAGAAAATCATGTCATTGTGGGACTCCGGAAGAAATCCCATTTTCTGTATGCTCTCGCCAAGCCCCCTTCCAAAAAGTCCTCCCGAACCGATTGCATACAAGGACTGCATTGTCTGAAACCCATTTTTACTCGTTTCAGGGTGCAGCCATGCATCTATTCTGTCGCCTCTGTAGCCTACCGCAAAAATGGCAATTGCGGCAACCGCAACACCCACAAGTCCAAGAATAACCAAATTTACAATTTTAGGACTTGCCACAAACATAATGATAATGATTATGGCAAAACACACGATAGCGGTACTCAGATTTTCCTTACCGATTAAAACTACACATATGCCCGGTAAAATTACCATCTGTATAATTCCCTTAATGCTATTTAAAAGGGACGACTTTGAAACACAAGCATGCGCCATATATATAATCAGTATCGGCTTTGCAACCTCTGACGGCTGAAAGTGTATCGGTCCTATCGGTATCCATCTCGTAGCGCCGTGACTTGCCGTACCGATGATAAATACAAGTCCTGACAGCGCAATTGCAATATACATAAGGATGACGGAAAACTTTTTGTAGTATCTGTAATTCACATGAGATACAGCAAGCATGGCTACAATACCAAGGACTGCGAATACCGCCTGCCTTTTTGCAAAATACGAGCTTGATTCACCGCTCATCACCGCCCTGTAGGAGCTTGAGCTGTACACCATCATAATTCCAAACAGCACGATAACAATTATGATAAACAGCGTCTGATAATCAAAATAGCCGCCCTTTACCCAAAAGCTGTTATTTAATGTTCTGTTTTTACGCTGCGCATTTCTTTTTTCAACTTCACTGCTCACCTATACTCACTCCTTAAGTGCACGGACATACGCCTTAAACATATTCCCGCGCTGCTCATAGTTTTCAAACATACCCCAGCTTGCACATGCCGGCGAAAGCAGCACTGCATCTCCTGAAGCCGCATGCTCATGGCAGAATTTTACCGCCTCCTCAAGCCCATTTACGATAACTGTATTTTCAAATCCATGCTTTTTTGCACAAAGCTCTATTTTTTCGGCAGTCTGACCCAGCAGCACAAGATATTTAACCTTGCCCTCAAAGCTTTCAATCCACTCGTCATATGAGGATTCCTTGTCATAGCCCCCTCCGATTAAAAGGGTAGGCGTCGTCATTGCCTGTATGGCTTTTATTGCCGCATCAGGGTTTGTTCCCTTGGAATCGTTATAATATGCCACTTCGTTTATCGTATCAACATACTCAATTCTATGCTCAACTCCCATAAATTCAGTACATACTTTTTCAATAACAGCAACAGGAACGCCCATATAATATGTCATGGCAACTGCCGCAAGCACATTTTCGGTATTGTGGGTCCCCAAAAGCTTTATATCCTTCAGGGCAAGCACGCTGTTTTCTTCTTTTCCATCGGAAACAACTATCATTCCATTCTTTATGTATACGCCCTCCTCAAGCTCTTTCATTCTGCTGAATTTAATTACCCTTGACGGAATGTGGTCTGCAAGCTTTGCAGTCTCAGGGTCATCCATATTTATAACCGCATAGTCTTCACCTGTTTGGTTTTTTGTAATATCAAGCTTACACCTTGCATAATTTTCAAATGTGTAATGTCTGTTTAAATGGTCAGGTGTAATATTTAAAATTGCGCTTACGTGGGGCTTAAATTTTATGATTGTCTCCAACTGAAAGCTGCTTATCTCGGCAACCGTAAGCGTATCTGCTCCTGTCTCGTCAGCTATGCTTGTATACGGTGTTCCGATATTTCCTACAACAAACGTCCTCGGATTATAAGCCTTCAATATTTCGCCCACAAGTGTTGTTGTGGTCGTTTTTCCGTTTGTTCCTGTTATGGCGCACACTGTTCCTTTTTCAAAGAAATAAGCAAGCTCTATCTCACTCCACACCGAAAGTCCTAATTCCTTTACCCGCAGTACGAACGGTGCATCAACCGGAATGCCCGGGCTTATAACCATAAATTCACATTCCGATACAGCCTCGTCACTAAGCTTTCCCAAAACAAGTTCTATTCCCGACTTATCGGAACAGTTAAGCCTATCCAATATTTCTTCCTTGCTGCTTTTTGTATTTTCATCAAAAAGCAACACCTTAACGCCGTTTCTTGCCAATAGCTCTGTCGCGCAAATTCCACTTTTTCCTGTCCCAGCAACGATAACCTTTTTATCAAACATATCATTTCCTCCTAACTTTGAACGTCGCCACATCCTAATTTTGCTTCGCAATATGTTCCGATTTACAAAGTAAATCGAGAACTCTGCGGCGACGCTGCATACCATATTCCAAATTCACCACAGGTCACACAGCAAGAATACCTATCAGACAGAGTATGGCAGTAACAATCGAGAAAATGGAAACAACCTTTGTCTCAGGCCATCCGCAAAGCTCAAAATGATGATGTATCGGTGCCATTTTAAAAACTCTTTTTCCTGTCTTTTTATAGTAGGTAACCTGAATAATAACGGATAATACCTCGGCAAAATATACAAATGCCACGATGAGTATGATAAGAGGCATCCTTAGTACATATGCGGTCGAGGCGACAAAGCCTCCAAGTGCAAGGGAGCCGGTATCTCCCATGAATACCCTCGCCGGATATACATTGTAAACGAGAAATCCGAGCAGGCTTCCCACAGTTGCGCAGGTGATAGGCTCAACGCCTGAATTGTAGCCGATTGCAACTACGGTAAAAAACGTTGCAATCAGCACCGTTACAGAGGAGGCAAGTCCATCAAGTCCGTCAGTAAAATTTGCTCCATTTGCTGTTCCAAGCATGACGAAGAACATAAGCACATAGTACATCCAGCCTATGTCAACCGTCTTGCCCCAAAACGGTATTATCATCTCCGTACCCAAATCTGTATGGGCGTATATATAATATGCGAAAATTCCTGTAACGATAAACTGTCCCAGCATTTTCTGCCATGCACGAAGTCCAAGGGAGCGCTTCATCACAACCTTAATGTAATCATCCAAAAAACCGATAATGCCAAAGCCCAGTGTTGCAAAAAGCACAGGTATAATTCTCGGATAATCCTTGATATAGATAAGTGACGTAACAACAATGCTTATGAGAATGATAAGTCCTCCCATAGTAGGTGTTCCCGATTTTTTTAGGTGGGATTCTGGTCCGTCATCCCGTACAAATTGCCCAAATTTCAGTTTTTTCAAAAAAGGAATTACAATGGGGCTAAGCACCACGCTTATGCCAAATGCTATCAGCACCGGAAGTATTACGTCATTTTTAATCATATTTTTTGCTCCTATCTTTTGAACGCCACGTATATATGGCGCTTTCATTTATTTGTTTTATTGTAGATAATGTTTTTAAAAAACAGTGTCAACCCATGTTTCTTCTGTATCGGCATCACTATCCTCAACGCTATGCTTTTGAATACCCATATAAGGCAATATATTTTTAAAAACCTCTCCCGCAACGGGAGCTGCTATTGTTCCTCCATAATAGGCTCCTTCAGGCTCATCAATGAGCACAAGCACCATAACCTGTGGATTGTCCGACGGGGCAAAGCCCAAAAATGATGCAATGTACTTTCCATTTCCACGTGGCAGCTTCTCGCTTGTCGCTGTCTTTCCCCCTATGTCGAACCCTTCAACGTAAGCCTTGCCACCTGTCCCCTCCGAGACAACGGCATCAAGGAGATATTTCATTTTTTCTGACGTTTCCTCTGATACGGCACCGTCCGTTTCCGCATATTCAAGCTTTTGAATTATATTATTGTTTTGGTCAGTGACATATAAGCCAAAATGTGGTGTGATAAGCCTGCCTCCATTCACAACCGCCGACGCAGCTCTCATAAGCTGCAACGGTGTTATCTGAAAGGACTGTCCAAAGGACATTACAGCCATATCAACGGTTTTCACATTTTCCTGCTTATGAAATATGGAGGCAGCCTCGCCGGGAAGGTCTATGCCTGTTTTCTCAAAAAGTCCAAGCGCCTTCAGGTACTTGTAAAAATTATCCTTGCCAAGCCTTAGTCCCACATCCATAAATACGGGATTGCAGGAATTCATAATGCCTTCCTTGAAGGTTTCCTGTCCATGCCCCGCAACCTTGTGACACCTTATTCTTCTATCCTCAACAACTCTGTACCCCGGACAATAAAAGCCGTCATCCTCCTTTACAACCCCTTCCTCAAGTGCGGCTGTCGCCGTCACAATCTTAAATGCAGAACCCGGCTCATATGTGTCACTGATTGGAAAGCATCTCCACATCTGATTCAGCATATCCTGTTTTTCCTTATCGGTTATGCCCTCGGGGAGTTCCACATTAAGCGTAAACGGATTGTTAAGGTCATATTCAGGTACATCCGTCAAACCGTAAATCTCGCCGTTTTGAGGATTCATAACTATGATACAAACCCGTTTGGCTGATTTCTTATGCAGAATTTCCATCGCCTTTGTTTCAATATAGGTTTGTATATTTGCATCTATTGTAAGCACGAGATTGTTGCCGGGAATCGGCTCCACCCGTGTCTTAGCCTTATTTTTTATTTCTATTCCCCTTGCGTCCGTAAGGGTATTGATGCTCCCGTCCGTTCCCGCAAGCACATCATCATACTGCACCTCGATGCCTACAATCCCCTGATTATCTGCACCGGTAAATCCTATAATCTTCGAGGCAAGCGTGCTGTAAGGGTAGTATCTTTTGTAATCGTCATCCACCATGACGCCGTCCAAATTAAGCTCACGGATTGCATCAGCAGTTTCCTTATCAACATTACTTTTTATTTTTTCCCTTGCAGATACCTTTTCAACCCGTTTCCTTATCTCCGCCTCGTCCATATCAAGCCGGGTGGACAAAACCTCTATGACCCTTTCAGGCTCGGTTATCTGATTGTGAATGACCGATATTGAGCAGACAGGCTTATTTGATGCAAGGCAGACTCCGTTTCTGTCATATATAATTCCACGCCGCGCCTTTATGCTTCTCTCCCTTTCCTGTACAAGGATAGCCATTTCCCCATACTCTCCTGCACCTGAAACCATCAGCAGATAAATTCTTACGGCTACTACAACCGAAAATATTATTATGACAGTCACAAAAAATGTAAGCCTTTTCATACTGTGGACGAGGAACAAATCTGATTTCTTGTCTTCCATACCCATGACCTGAAACGAACATTATTATTAAATTGTATTTCAAAAAACAAAAATGTATAACATGAAAAACTGTTATTCTGTACTTTCAGGGCTTTCCTCTGTGTTACTTTCCTCAGTATTGCCCTCTGTGTCTCCATTTTCAGGATTTTCCTCTGTCGTTCCTTCCTCTGTAGAACCACTCTCATCGTCATCCACATAAGGATTTTCTCCGCCTGCAATATCATTCTCAGGAATTACATCTCCGTAAATTCCGTCTATAACCTCGTTTGTGGCATTGTCGTAATCAATATCGTAGTTGTCATTTGTCTTATATATGTTCATATAAGGAAACACATCCTTTGAAATTTCCCTGAACAAATTTTTCGCCGCAAGGCTGTAGGACTGCTCCCCCGGCTCGTCAACAACGACATAAATCATTACCTTAGGGTCATCAATAGGGGCAAAGCCTATAAACGACAGGATATATTTACCATTTCCACGTGGCAGCTTTTCAGCAGTGCCAGACTTTCCTCCTACCTCGTAGCCCTCAACGCCCGCAAGCTCGCCTGTTCCTTCCTCAATAACCTGAAAAAGTATGTTTCTCATTGTGGCTGAGGTTTCCTCGGAAATAGTCCTTCTTACAAGCACGTTTTCCTTACTGTCGATGATGTTTCCATTTTCGTCCTCAATACGCTGCACTACGCTTGGTTCATAATAATACCCTCCATTTATAAGGGAACAGAATGCCGTGCCAAGCTGCACCATCGATACACACACGCCCTGTCCAAAGGAGGAGGTTGCAAGCTCAACCTCATTTAATGTGTCCTTATGGTATACAACAAGGCTGAAGGAGGCCTCGTCAGGTTCTCCAGGTATATCAACATTTGTCATTTGTCCAAAGCCGAAGCGCTCCTGATATTTGTCAAATCTTGCCGCTCCTTCCTTTGCCGCAATCTGCATCAGCGCATCATTGCAGGAATTTTCTATAGATTGTGCAATGGTCTGTTCTCCGTGTCCCGCATGATACCAGCATTGTATATAATATATATCCTTCTGCTCACCGCCGTCGCAGAAAAACATATCATTCTTGTCTATTACGCTTTCCTCCAAGGCGCCTGCAACGGTAAACGCCTTGTATGTGGAGCCGGGTTCATAAACATCACTGACTGCAAAGTTTCTCCAAAGCTTGTTAAGTGCCTCAACCCTTTCATCATCCGTGGCATTTTTCATGTATTCCTCAAATTCCTCATCCGTCATATCAGGAAACTGATACCTTACAGCGTCAGTATCATATGCGTCATTCGGATCAAAGGTATGGGAATTATACATTGCAAGTATATTGCAGGTTTTCGGGTCCATCACAAGCACCGATACATTGCGGGCGCTCTCCTCCCCATTCATAAACTCGTCCACATTTTCCTGTACAATGGATTGCAGCTTAGCGTCAATGCTTGTAACGAGGTTGTAGCCGTTTACCGCAGGCTCAATCGTCTGTGTCATGCTGTAATCCTCATTGAGATAGGAATACTGCCTGCCGTTATAGCCATTTAAATAGCTGTTATAATTTTGCTCTATTCCATACAGTCCCACATTTCCGCTTACAGTAAATCCAAGCAGGTGGCACGCAAGCTCATTGTTGGGATAAATGCGCACATATTCCTCCTCAAGATATACGCCTGTTACAAGTTTACCCTCATCAGACTTGCAATAGTCCTGAAAAGGCTTAACTTCTTCATATTCAAGCTTTTTCTTTGCAATTTCATAATAAGAATTTTCGTTTGACAAAAGCTGATTCAGTTCTGCATCCGTAAAGCCAAAATACTGCTTTACGGCATTTTTCGTAGCGTCTGTCGCATCTTTATTTATGGGATTGAGAATATTTTTCGGTTCAAGTATCAGATTGTAAACTTTTTTTGTAGTGGCAAGCACTGTGCCATTTGCATCTATAATGTCCCCACGTCTGTAAGGGATTACCGTACTTGAATACCCCTGCTGTGCCAAAACATTCTGCTCGTACTTTGCCCCCTTGCTTACCGTTATATTGATAAGGTTCACGATAAGAACGGCAAAAACTGCTAAAAAAGCTCCCATAGCAATCAGCAGTCTCTTTTTCATCTTTGCCAAAAACCTACGATTTTTTTTTGCCATTCAACATTCCACCTTTGTCTTTTCCTAAACGCCAAAATTTCCCGAGGCTAATTTGCCTCAGGAACATCGCGATATTGCTTTACATAATCCTCATCTGCGCTCTCATAATATATGATCTGTCCGCTTCTTGCATAGACCATTCCAAGCTCATTTATTGCCACATCATATATTTCATCTAATGTATACATGCTTTCTATGCTGGACTTATATGCCGCATTATCTGTCTGTGCCTCCTCAACCAGTGCCTCTAAGCTGTTTATGTTTCTTTTCAGTTCACTCACCCTTGTTTCCATGTAAAGCATTACAACACATGCAGCAATCATGATACATACAGACGCAACAACAAATATTGTATATTTGAGATTAAATGCAAGCGCCCTGTCAAGCGATGCAGGAACACTCTGCCTCTTGTTTTCATTTTTATTTTTCCTTGGTGGTTCAGCTTCAGGTCTAAGCCGTCTGGCAGGCGCTTCATTTAGCTTTCTTACAACGCTGCCCTCAACTACATAGCCCATACTCCTTGTTCTCTCGTTCATGTATTCATCTCCCTTTTTGAACGTCACTTAACCTAGGTGACGCAATTGATTTTTCAAACACTCTTAATTTTGAGCTTTTTGCTCTCCTATTTTCCTCAAGCTCCTTTTCACTTGGTACAACAGGTTTTCTTGTTATTACTGTCCCTGTCGGTACCCGCCCGCATGTACATACCGGAAAATTCGGTGGACATATGCATGGCGACATATTTCTTCTGAATATATTTTTTACAATCCTATCCTCCAAGGAATGAAAGGTTATAATGGAAAGCCTCCCACCCGGATTAAGGAGTTCTATCATTTTATCTATGGAATTTTCCAATACGCTAAGCTCATGATTGAGTTCTATTCTGATAGCCTGAAATGTTTTTTTAGAAGGATGTCCTGCGCCCTGTCTTACCTTGGCAGGTATCGCCGCTTTTATTATTTCATTAAGCTCTCCCGTCGTTTCTATATTCTTTTCCTGTCTCGCTCTCACAATATGCTTTGCTATGTTTTTCGCAAAGCCTTCCTCACCATAGTCTCTGATTACCCGAAACAGCTCCTTTTCAGAATAACCGTTCACGATATCCCTTGCTGTAGCTTCCATGCTCTGATCCATACGCATATCAAGGGGCGTATCTTCTTTGTATGTAAATCCCCTGTCAGCATTGTCAAGCTGATAGGAGGAAACCCCAAGGTCAAGGACTATGCCGTCGACACCGCCGACGGACAGCCCTTTTAATATGGAGTCTATATCCTGATAATTACTATGAACGATTGTTACCTTGTCCATGTAGTTAGCAAGCCTCTTTGTTGCAGCGGTTATGGCATCCAAATCCTGGTCTATCCCAATCAGTCTTCCGTCTGCACCGAGACGTTTGCATATTTCCATGGAATGACCGCCGCCGCCTAATGTTCCATCAACATATATTCCATTTGGCTTTATATTCAAGCTGTCTATTGTTTCGTCAAGAAGAACCGAAATGTGTTTAAATTCCATTTTCTGTCTCCTATATTCCATATTGGGCGCTTACTTCCATTGCTATCTCATTGATATCCATGTTATCCATGCTGTTAAACTCCTCCCACGAAGCCTTATCCCATATTTCTGCCACAGAGCCGTTTCCAACAAGGACAACCTCCTTATCTATGTTCGCCCACGTTCTTAATTTTTGTGGGATAACAATTCTGTACTGTCCGTCGACCTCACAGTCAAATGCTGAGCCTTGAAAGAAGCTTTTAAACTTACGTGCGGTTATATTAGAGATGGGCAGGGCATTTAATTTTTCTGAAAAAGCTTCCCACTCACTTTCCGGATAAGCATATATATTATGATCCATGCCCTGACAAAGAACAAAATTATCTCCAAGACCCATTCTAAGTCTTGTCGGTATAATTAATCTGCCCTTTGCGTCCAGCGTATGATTTGATTCGCCCTTCATGCCCTTTGTCATCTTCCGCATTTATCCTTTCTACCTAGAGAACGTCTCCCCTAAGTAAATTTATATGGTGTTATGTAACTCCACTAAGCTACACCTTTAACACCACTTAGCACCCACTTCACACATTTTATTACATAAAAAAAAGAATTGCAATAGGCAAATCGCAATTCTTTTTACATTATCGGTTCAAAATATCACAAAACATATGTTTTGTTTTTGTGCATATTGTACAACAGGTGTTATTCATCAACCTCCACTTTACTTTTATCCGCCACCACTTTCGCATAATCCATACGTTTTTTTACAAGTATTATGGATGCTGCAAGAACACATATAGCAGCCAAAAGCTGGGAAACACGAATGTTAAGTCCTGAAATCATGAGGGAGTCTGTTCTAAGCCCTTCAATCCACACACGTCCAAGTCCATATCCCCAAAGGTACATTAAAAACAGCTCTCCGTCAAACTTCTTATATTTTCTGTATAGCATTATAATAACGAGAAGCGCAAGGTTCCACAGTGATTCGTAAAGAAAGGTGGGATGAACGCTTATCCAATGCATCCCGTCAATGGTAACTACATTTTCTGCCATTTTCTGAGTAATGACTCCTGATGAAACAAGCCCGTTTAAGTTTGAGTTTTCACTGAAATAATTAACAGGGAGCTGCATTGCAAGAATGGAATCCGTATACTCTCCAAAGGCTTCCCTGTTAAGGAAGTTGCCCCATCTTCCCATAATCTGCCCGATAAGAAGACCTATGGATATTGTGTCAGCCATAAGGGGAAAGCTTACCTTTTTTTTCTTTGCAAATATAATTGTGACAATTACACCTGCAATGACGCCTCCATAAATGGCAAGTCCTCCATTTCTTATATTGATAATGTCTATCAGGGTATTCTTAAAGCCTTTTCCCGCCTGAAAATAGTCCCGCCAGCTAAAAATAATATAATAAGCCCTTGCACCAAGTATAGCCGGTATAATCAGCCACAGAACATAGTCAAGATAAAGCTCGTCATTTTGCCCTGTCCTCTTTGCCTCCTTGGACACCAGTATATACGCAAAAAGAAATCCAAGTGCAATAATAACTCCATAAAATTTAATTTCAAAGCCGAAAATGGAAAAACCGTCCTTTATATTTTTCAAAACAATTCCAAGACCTGGAAATCTTATATCATACATAATTTGTCCTCTCTGCCACCTCGTATTAAACGGTCATGAGCAAACTACTATTTTTGAAGATGTCTGTTGTACAACTAAATTTTGATAGTAGTATGTTTTGCTCATTTCTATCATATCAAACATTAAATTTGAAAAGAATTACGTCGCCATCCTTTACGACATATTCCTTGCCTTCCTGCCTCACAAGTCCCTTTTCCTTTGCCGTAAGCATGGTACCTGCTTCCATAAGGTCATCAAAGGCAACAACCTCCGCCTTTATAAAGCCTCTTTCAAAATCCGTGTGAATTTTTCCTGCTGCCTGAGGTGCTTTTGTTCCCTTCGTAATTGTCCAAGCCCTTGTCTCATCCTCGCCTGACGTCAGATAACTAATCAGTCCGAGAAGTGAGTAGCTTGCCTTTATCAGCTTGTCCAAGCCTGACTCGGAAACTCCAAGCTCCTCCAAAAACATCATTTTCTCATCATCGTCAAGCTCTGATATTTCCTGTTCAATCTGGGCACAGACTGCAAATACCTCACTACCGAATTTTCCTGCATATTCCTTTACCTTCTGAACATACGCATTGGAAGCACCGTCGTCCGCAATATCCTCCTCGGAAACATTTGCCGCAAATATAACAGGCTTGCCTGTAAGCAGATTATATTCCTTGAGCCATTTTATCTCGTCCTCATCATCCGTTTCATATGAAATGGCAAGCTTGCCCTCCTCAAGATGAGCCTTCACATTTTTTTGTAGTGCAAGCTCCTTTGCAAGCGTCTTATTGTTATTTGCCCCTCTTGTGGTTTTGGCAATTCTTCTGTCTAATACCTCAATATCAGCAAATATAAGCTCAAGATTGATTGTCTCAATATCCCGGATAGGGTCAACGCTTCCGTCAACGTGGATTACGTTTGAGTCCTCAAAGCATCTTACCACATGAACGATTGCATCCGTCTCCCTTATATTGGAAAGGAACTGGTTGCCTAATCCTTCGCCCTTTGATGCTCCCTTTACAAGACCTGCGATATCCACAAATTCGATAACGGCAGGGGTAGTCTTTGCTGAGTTGTACAGCATGGTAAGGGCATCAAGTCTTTTATCAGGTACGGGAACAACTCCCACATTAGGGTCTATGGTGCAGAACGGATAATTTGCAGATTCTGCACCTGCCTTTGTAAGCGAATTAAATAATGTACTTTTTCCCACATTCGGGAGCCCGACGATTCCCAACTTCATTTTATTCTATATCTCCTTTGAATTTTGCTTTATTTTATAGGATTTTTGTTTCTTGTTTTTGATTTACACCATTTACTACACCAATTTTTTTGGCACTTTGTGGCATTACACACAAACCAACACTTATAATAACACAGTGCTTCCATAATTTCCATACTTATATTTTTAACAGATAGCTTAATGCAGGTATATTGTATTCAATATATAATTATTATTTCAAAAAAGTTTTTATAAAGAAATATATACAAAGTAAACGCAAACTTCTTAACGCAAATCGTTAAAAATGGTTGTAAAGGAACTGACAGCGTGTTATGATGTCTATGGGAACAATCGTGTTACAGGGTGGCTGACCTCTCATTTTTTACAGAATGGGGGTGATGCTATGAAAAATCAGAATAATAACAATTTTGATTTTAAGGATTTGATGACCTTTGGTCTTTTCCTTTTGGCATTGCTTACATTCGTTTTTACGTTTTGTAAGTAACCGTACATAGAAAAACCACCCTAAACTTTGACCGAGCGACGGGTGGATTTTCTATCTTAACCTTGGTCAACCACTTTGTGGGCGGTTGTTCCTTTGTGTTTAATATAACATATATAAAGGATGATTGCAATGCTTTTATCATTTCCTAAAATTCTTTTAATGCTGCTTCAATTTCGTCAGAGGAAGCCAAAAAAATCTCTGCCACGATTGGGTCAAAGTGTGTATCCGATTCGCTGCGTATAATCTCATATGCCTTTTGAAGCGGCATTGCCTCCTTATAGCAGCGTTTTGAGGTAAGTGCATCAAACACATCCGCCACTGCCATAATTCTTGCACATAAAGGTATTTCCTCTCCTTTTACTCCATCCGGATAGCCCGTTCCATTCCACCATTCATGATGATATGCCGCCATTTCCACAGCAATATCCAAATATGCAGATTGTCCCAATTGACCTTCCGCCCGTTTCAGCAAATCACGCCCTGCTGCGGCATGGCTTTTCATAATTTCAAATTCTTCTTCCGTCAATTTTCCCGGTTTATTCAAAATGGCATCCGGAATATGTATTTTCCCAATGTCGTGTAATGGTGCGGCAACAACCATATCTGATATGTACTGCGGCGTCAGCGTATCCAAAAACAGATTTTGTCTTTTCAGGGCATTTGCAATAATTTCAACAAACCTTGCGGTACGCTTAATATGACCGCCCGTATTCTCGTCCCTGTTCTCCACAAGGTCAGCCATCAACGCAATCATATTAAACTGCATGGAAGAAAGCTGCTCATGGTAGTAGGAACGCTTATTTCCCTGCATGACAAGAACAATCAACGCAACAGTCAGCACAAATGCAGTCACTCCGTATATGCAGACATCCCACGCAAACTGACCACTTACCGCATAGTCATCCCCTGCTTCCTTCAATTGCCTGTTCAATATAATCTGCCTCGCAATAATATTGGAAAAGGATAAAAGCAAAATACCTGACACATACAGTAAAATGCTCTCCCATTTCTGCAAATGGCGTTTGTTCATATTTTCCCGGAACCAATTCCGCCACTCCTTCCCTTTTATGAAAAAGAGCAGCAGAACAAACGCCAGCACGCCATACATCAAAAAGCCATAATAAAGCGTTGTCCGTTCAGAAAATCCAAGCAAATTCGGTGCCATTACAAAAACAGGAACGACAAGTCCATTTAAAATACCCGGGATCGGAAGAATCAGCAAAAAACCACTCAAGCGATGCACATTTCTTCCCAAAACAATATTCAATCCGCCTGCCACAAGTGCCACAACCGTAGCAGCATCCTTTCCCATAAAGAAAAATACTGCCATAACACTGATAATGCTGACCAGATAAAACAACCTTTGTTTTCGGGCTTCCATTTCCGGCTCCAAAAATACATATCGTTCTATCAGAAAAATGCCTATCACGATTGTTATTACTTCCAATATATTACTAAGTCCTGCTAACATAAACCCACCCTTCTCAGTTGAACATCAGCCCATTCTTTAGGAACGTGCCTGTAATATTAATATTCCTGTTTCATACAAATTAATTCCCTATCCCAAGTGCTTCCTTTGCCAGCCTGTCTGCAAGGTCATTATATCGGTCTCCCGAATGTCCTTTTACCTTCACAAATTGAATAGCTACCTTAGAAGCTGCTTCCCTGTAAAAATTTGCATATGCAATGGTTCCTGCTTTGTTTGCCTTCCAATCGCCATTACACCACTTTGCTATCCCCTCATAATCATGGTATATTGTAACGCTTGCTATATGATTATCTAAGCAATATTGTATCGCAGCTTCCGCTCCCTTTATCTCTCCTGCTACATTATGCATCTTCGCCAGCTCAGTATCATCAAATTTTTGTGAGAAATGCAGTTCCTGCCCATGATAAAAGAAAACCATTCCATATGAAAATGCATTTTTTGCCGAATCATAACTCCCATCAACATATGCAACTGCCTGTGTTTCCTCACTTTTTTTCGGTTCTCGCTCCCCTTCTCCGACAAAAGCCATTGCTTCTTCCTTCGTTGCAAACCCTTTATATACTGCACCTGAAAAGCCATGTATTTGATTTTTGCAGGCTTCCCATGTCTCATATACTCCCGGCGTTTTTCCTATTTTAACCGCATAAAACTTTTTAGCCATCTTTGTCTCCTCATATGGAATTTATGTTTTTACCAAATGCCTTCATTCAAGTCAAGGCTTCTCTCAAATTATAACACAGAATTTAAAAAAACAATACCATTCACTCTTTGCCTGAGCAATTTTTATTATATCAGGGCAACCGTTCCCTGAACAATTTAAGGTTTTCATTTGAATGAATAATAGTGTATAATGACGCTATACTTATAATATTATTTACCATAAAAGAACAAAGTGCCTTCGATGCTTCATTTTTAAATAAGTACAGGTTTTATTAACCGGAAAGGATGTTTATATGAAAAAAGAAAAACGTTTTTTTGAAACACCGGGAAAAGCAATTGTTACTATTATCTGCTTCATTCCACTGCTGGCAATCTTTATTGCAGGTATTGTATTTATTGTAAGCTTAATTATCAAAGGAAATTCTATCGGGGCTGACGGCGCCAGGAAAGTGGCATTTACCGATGCGGGCATTTCTGCGTCTGATGCAAATTTTGTTGATACCGACTTTGAATTTGACGATGGACATTTTGTATATGAGGTTTCATTTTATGCAAACTACACAGAGTATGAGTATTTAATCAAAGCCTCCGATGGCACAATATTAGAAAGAGAGCCATATGTTTTGCCTCAAAATACATCCGCAACTACAAATGCTGAAAACACCACGGCAATAGAAGCTGCACCAGTTACAGAAGCTGCCCCGACAACAGAAGCTGCCGCACCGAAGGATACGACCCAAGCCACGGAAGCTGCCACAACCGATACAGGTACTTCAAATCCAAATGCCGGCTCACGCAATGTCATCGATGTGGAGGAGGCGAAAACAATTGCCTTAAACCATGCAGGTTTTTCCGCTTCGGAGGTTACTCTCCTTAAGGCTGAGCTTGATAATGACGATTTACACGTTACCTACGATATAGAATTTCGCAATGGCTTTACGGAATATGAATACGAAATAAACGCAGAGACAGGCAAGATAATAAAATATGACGTTGAATTTGCAGATTAGCCGTATGGCTTTTCTGCTTTTCTTATTTCCCACATTCGCCAAGGATTTAATTTTCACTTTCCTTTTTATATACAAACGAAAAGTAATCCTTATCTATCATTAAATCGGAAATATAAAGCCGGTTTTCCACCTGCTCCACCATATCCTCCAAATAATGTTCCTCCAAAGCTTTTTCGTCCGTCAAATATGTAATGTCACCCGTAGCTGTGTTATAGTTTATCTTATCATTCATAAAGCTGTGGTCTGCAAATATAACAAGCGGCTCCGCATCCGATAATATATCCCGCCCTGCCAAAAGCCTTGAATCAAATTTGGCGCCAAGTAAGTTTAAAATCGTCGGAAGCACATCAACACTTGCGCACAGCTTATCAATATATACAGGTTCCTCCATCCTCACATTCCAAATTCCAAGACATGACCTATGAAGCTCAAAAGCATCGCCTTTGGTTCTTCCACCTGAAAGCTCGTTGTATGCACGTTCAGGCAGTCCATAGGGATAGTGATCGGGTGTTACAATAAACAGCGTATCTTCAAGCCTTCCCGCCTCGTCAAGCTTATCAATAAGAAGCCCCAGTGCCTTGTCAAGCTCCATCTGCCCTGCGATATATGCCACTGCTTCCTCGGAAAGTCCCATGTCCTTTGTAAGCCGTTCTGCCTCCTCCCTGTTTTTTACACACATGGAATTATTCCTGTAATCATACGGAAGATGTCCACTGAAGGTCATAAAGTAAACATTAAATTTATCCTTATCAATAAATTCCCCATAAACTGCTTCAACCATATCAATATCAGAATACATGACATAGCATGGTATATCAAGACCATAGCCTATTGCCTTAAAATCATATCCCATATTGGCATGGGTTTTACTTCTGTCGTAATAATAAAAATCAAAATCGTGATAGGCATAGCTGTCATAGCCCTGCTCATTCAATATATTTCCCAAAGCATAGGGCTGATATGTCTGTTCGGACTTATAAAAGCTCCAATCTGAGGAAGCAGGATATTGACTCAGGCAATTTACATATTCTCCGTCAATCGTACTGTGATACCACATAGGATTATAAAAATTATCAAATACAAACCCATCATTCATAAGCTTATAAAGGGTAGGCGTGCATGTATCGGATATTCCATATCTGCTTAAGCTCTCCGCAGTGACAAACACGACGTTATAATCCTGAAACATTCCCGTATATTTATTTTTATAGGACGGCTCGGACTCTGATAAATAGGCAGTGATATTTTTTAAATCCTCGTCCTCCGTCTCGTCGTACAGCACAGCAAAGTCGATGCTTTCATCAATTTGTTGTTCATATAATACAATTGGCGGCGTTTTCCCTTCCGTTTCTGCAAACACTGTGCCGATGCTGCCTGAGCATGCTGTTTTCTCGATATCGGTTTTATTGCCCTCCACAAATGAATTTTCATCATTACCGACAGGTTCTTCATTTTGTGACATGACAAACTGTTTCCCATCATCCTTTTGTCCAAGGAGACACATTCCATCCCGCACTGTGGTAACTGCAACTCCAAGCTTATTCATTGAAAGCTCAAGGATATAGTTATCATGGAACAAGCAATACGGTGAATATGCACCTCTGCCATGAATATTGAGGGAAAGAACGGCGAGCAGGAACGCCAATATACAGCTTCCAAAGCCTATCAGCTTCCCCTTAAGCGTTGTATTTTTTATGACATCCTTTACATTTAACAGGATAATGGCTGCTACAGGAAGTATAAATGCAGCAATCCACCCCATGTTTTCTCTCATCTTATCAAACAAAACTGATTTAAAATTCATGGCATTTTCTGCCCCGCCAATTGAAACAAGACTTAAAAATGTATTAAAAATCTTAAAATAAATGAGCTGCGTCATATAATAAAATGAAACTATAGCCACAACCACACACCCAAGAAGCTTTCCGGCAAGCTCCGGTAAAATATTTAAAAACGCAAAAATTCCCATACCTGCCGCAATAGCAAATAACACGGGGTAAATAATAACTATATCTACGGATTGATAAACTGCTATATGAAATATAAGCTCCA
Source organism: Clostridium sp. (assembly GCA_023664385.1). Lineage (GTDB taxonomy): Bacteria > Bacillota > Clostridia > Lachnospirales > Lachnospiraceae > Coprococcus_C. The sequence continues at coordinate 91,612 of JAMPFU010000004.1, forward strand.
AATATACAATTATAACGGAATATGTAACAAACCCTATCATTTTTCTTATCCTTATATTTTATCAATGTTTTTATAGTTTAACATACAGGTGCAGTCACAGCAATTAGTTAAATTTTATAATTTTTACATATTATCATCCATAATTTAAAAAAATATCATTCCGTCAGTGCCCACTAATAAACAATATTTATAATTTAATTCCCATATTTTGCATAGAAAGCGATAAAATATAAAAAATATATTTATATCAATTTTTTTCCTATAAAGTTTAGATTTATTCCGCTATATTTCAACTTGATTTTAATGTCATACAGATTTATTCCGTTTTGGCTTGTTCATAGAGAAGTTTAAAATTGATATGCTTACAATAAATTTTTGTATGATAAGGAGCAACGGTTGAATTATGGTAAGCATCGAAAATTTTGGCAAAAATATTAAAAGGAGACGGAGCAGTCTTGGAATACCGCAATATGAGCTGGCAGAACGGCTTGACATATCTCCAAATCACTTATCGTCTCTGGAAACAGGAAAAACAAAACCAAGCTTTGATTTACTTTGCAGGCTGTGTATTGAGCTTAACGTACCGCCTGATTATCTCATGCTTGGAAGCATGCACTCAAATAATGTGCCACAGAATATTGTAGACAAGCTTAAACTTTGTTCCACTGATACACTTTATACTATAGACGGAATCATAGATATTCTGATAGAGAGACAGGACAGCCAGAGATAGTAAAACAAAAAAAGCAGCTCATACAGATTAACGCCAATAATAAGGGCTGTCGCATCAAGATTTTTTATATTATGATATAAATACTCTTAATGCGGCAGCCCTTTTTAACAGACGATTTCATTATTTTATTGCGACTTAATACTCAAATTTAATTTTATGGTTATCGTAGGATGTCTGACTTAATATTCCCTGCAGTTTTAAACAAATATTTTTCCTTGAATCCACAGTATTAATGAGATTTATTGGTTTTCTTTGGCTGTCCTTGTATAATCTGTATGTAGCATTGGAACAGGTTTGCCAGTTTCCCCAAGCATTGGTAGTACATATTGCATCGCAATATGTATAGTTTCCCACATAATTATAATTGGTTGCATATACCCTGCTTGTGCTTTCTGACCTTGTATAAATTCCATGTATAACCCAGCCTCCATTTGGTGGAACACTTACCGTCTTGGTTGATTCTGCAGCTTTTACAGATATCAGTTTTTCCTGATTTACACAGAATGACATCATCAATAAAAGAATGACTATTTTTGCTTTCATATAAACATTCCTCCTTATTTTTCATATAACTTTAAATCGTCTGTTATTTTTTGCCGACAGCTCAATATAATCATCCGTACTACGGAAATAAGCGTCACGATAAGCATAAATACAAGTGTTTGTAAGATATAATCCATTCCATCTCTCATAACGATATTCCTTGTAATTTCAGGCAGATATTTTTTCTCAACCAAAAACAATACAAAAGTTGAAATAATGGCGGCAGCGACACTTTTTATTAAACAGCTTACAACATACGGAGCTGTCAAAACAAAATTGGAATATCCTGATGATTTGAATATTGCCAAGTTTTTCATTCTTCTTATAAACTTTAATTCATTTATGTACACAACGGAAAGAATGTTGATGACAATAATAAAAATCATGGCACACCTCATTCCAAGCTTAATTGTTGCGTTTCGGTCCGCATCGTTTACATATTCAGATGTATTGTCGGTTAGTCCGTAATCGTATTGATACGACAATGCCCTTAAAACCTCTCCTGCCTGCTTTTCCTTTCCATGTGTTACATTAATTATTATCACTGCATACGTATAGTCGAACTTCTCCTTAAATAAGGTATCAGGTACAACAAATTCCACATTTGTTTGGTAGCCCCAGTTCAAAAAGCTGCTTCTTGCAAATATGTCAAGCTCCCCCGCATCAAATACCGAAACATCATTCCTTGCTCCATATCTTACCTTTTGGGGAAGCTCCGCCAAAACAACATCGTTACCCGACATATAGTTGTCTATTACGATTGCCCCGCCCGAGGCTGCAAATTCCTCATATGGCACTGTCTGGCTCAGTGCAACCTTTTTTTCATATTCCTGTTTGCTTGTTCCATAAATGCCACAGTACACATATCCATCCTCCGTATAATAATTGTCAAGATACTCCTCCTTTACGTTTAAGTCCTCCAACAAAAACGGACCTGATGTACCATATGTAACCGCATAATATTCCACATACGGAATCATTTTTTCAAAGCCATCCATGTCGTCCATGTCACATTCATCTCCTGTCAGCAGAGAGAACATATACTCATGGGGTTCCCTTGTACCCATAACATACTGATTGTATTTTTCAACCTGAAGGGAAAGGATAAATATCATTGCCATCATCAGAAGCGCAGCATATTCCGATACCTTTTCGCCAAAATGGTTATCACGGAAATAGTATTTCAACATAAGGTTCTTCCTTATATATTTTTCCTTTCCAGCATTATGTTTCACTGACTTTGTCCTGTCATGCAGCACCTCTGGCGGCATCATACTTTTTTCAATTGCAGGCAGAGCACCGATAACAAATGCCAACATACAGATGCAAAGCACGATAAGATACGATTTTTCGGTAAAGTATGGCTTGAAATTGTCCAGCTTTACGATACGTGCGTTTTGTATTACACGGAACATGAAAACGGTAACCTGTTTTCCCACAAACACACCCAAAGCATATCCGCATACTATAAAAAACAGACATTCATACAGATAAGATGAGGCTATGTATGATTTTGAAAAGCCCATTGATGTAAGAATATCCTGCTGGTTTTCCCGTCCGTTAAAGTATGCTAGGAATGTATGTACGCACAACATCATTGACGTTAAAAAAAGGATTACCGCCATTGCCTTCAGGAGAAAACCCATGTTTGCATCATCAATTCCGCCCTCTTTTTGTACCTCAAGCATGTTCAGGTCGTAGTTTGTTATGATGGTACACTCCTGCCTGAACCCTTCATCTTTGTCACCGTTGAAAAAGCTGCAGTCCCTCAGCTTGTGGAATGACGTTATATTCTGAAGGGCAGAGGCATATGCCCCGCTGTTATTCATATGCAGATATACGTTATAGCTTGAAGTCTCCGAGTCCATAGTACATATGGCGGGCATCCAGCTTCTGTTAATGGTGGAATAATCAAAGTCATCCAATATGCCGGTAATTATGTAATCAAGTCCGTTTAAATGAATCGTGTCCCCAACCTTATAGTTTGCTATTATGAATTCATCTTCATAGAGCGCTGTTGCGGATATTGCAACCTCTCCCTTTTCCTCGGGCATTCTTCCCTCATAAATGTCATAGTTGTTCATCTCAATTGCATTGGCATCACAGCTTATCAGGTTAAGCATCTCACCGGAAGCCCATATGTTCCCTTCAATTCCAATCTGTGCCTTATCACTGTAATTTTTCACGACCCAGTCTTTTGTATCTGCATCAACCCCATGCAGAATTATGTTATATTTCCCATAGGCATCGTATGCGTCCAGTGTCCTCATTTGTTGGTAGGATTCATATGTGTTAAATGCAACAAAGATAAGCATGACCGACAGTGACATGCAGAAAACCACAGCCAAGGTTTTCTTTAAGTTTCCTGCTATGTTTCTTACGATAAGTTTACCTTTCATCAGCATCCCCCTCCGCATGTCCGTCCTTTAGACGTATAGTTACATCAGCCTGTCTGCTTATGTCCTCGTCGTGGGTCGCCATTATAAGCGTCATGTCATACGTTTTTGCCATGTCCACCATGAGCCGCACGACATTTTCCGAATTTTCGGTGTCAAGATTTCCCGTAGGCTCATCTGCCAGCAGTATTTTGGGCTGATTAATCATGGCGCGGGCAATTGCCACCCGCTGCTGCTGTCCGCCGGATAACTGATTTGGATATTTTTTCATTATGTCCTGTATGTCAAGCCGCTCCAATATTTCTTCAAAATATTCCTTTTCATATTTTTTTGAAAATTCATTTGCCATCAGTATGTTTTCCCTACAGTTTAATACGGGAATCAACTGAAAAAACTGAAAAACGATTCCAATTTTATTCCGTCTGTAGTTTAATACCTGTCTTCTTTTAAATTTGAAAATATCTTCCTCATCAACCAGTATGCTTCCCGAATCAGGAATATCAATCAATCCAAGCATATTAAGCAGCGTAGTTTTTCCACTGCCGCTTTTCCCTGTTACTGCAACAAATTTCCCCTCAGGAATTTCCACCGAAAGCTTGTCCAATGCGACACATTTTGTTTCGCTATTACCATAAATTTTCTTTAAATTTTTTACTTGAATCAATCTTCCTTCCTCCCTCAATATGTATGCTATATATCATTTAATTTCCATATATGAAAAGCACTAATGGACAATACACCTATATTATTAATACAGTATTTACGTGTAACGACACTTATTTGCTGTCTTTTCCTTCAACAGCTTTGGAATACATACTATCTGCGCAAGAGCCCCCGAAGTAATGCCGATTGACAGGCAGACTGCAAAAGAGTGATAGCCTGCAATTGTACATACGACGTAAAGCAGGCACAGTACACAGACATTCCTCCTTGCAAGAAGCCTGTACCGCCTTTTCTCCTCAGCATCCAGCCGCCTGTTTTCCGAATCAACCGGACTGAAAATAAAAACTCCCGTTGCAGAAATAGCTGTAACAATTCCAACAAACCATCCGTTTTGTACTATAGTTGAACAAGCAAAGCATATTGCAAGTACGGCTGAAGAAATGCATATACATTGAAATGGCGTTTTTGCATGAAAGCCGCCCGCATACCTTCTGACTGCAAGCAGTGCAAAAAGAAGCAGTACGCCCTTCAAAAAGCATCCCATCACTCCGCATATGACAAGAAATACCCCAAGAGGAATGGAGGTGAACATAAGATTATATGCTGCGTATTCATATAATTCCCGATCTTCCGCATCCACAGCTTTTTTTAATATCAGCCATTCTACAATATGTCTGCTGACGCCAAGCAACATTACTTTTGAAAGCGCTTAAGTCCAGCAGGGATTTTCGGCTGGAAAACAAGCATACTTCCTGCCGAATTTGCACTATGCTTAAGCTCCCTTGTCAGTAAACCTGCCAACTTTTCTGCCGCCTTATTTTTTCTTACTTTTTTCTCTGCCATACTTCCTCCCTTCGTGTATTGTTACCCATTAGTGCCTACAAAAAGAATATAATAAAGAACTATTTTTTTCTACAATTCTAATGTGAAACGACATAAAATAGGTTTTTTTGTCGTTTTTTATTTTCAGAGGACATTTATTTAATATTTTACAGAATAATTCTCTTACATTTTATTTTAATTTTATCTGTACAAGCTTCCCTTTCACAAGCAAATATTATATTCTTACAATACAAAAAACGTGCAATTTCGTTTTTTTTCGCTTTACTATATTGTTTTTTATTACTTTACTATGTAAAATGTACCTATAAAGCATGGTAGGGAGCGTTATGGAACGGGTAGTAGTATATGCAATTATATATATTGTACAGGGGATGATTGCCTTTTTTTACCTGAGCAGAATATTTATGCAGCGAAGAAACAATCGGTTTACTTTACTCTGCTATTTTTTGACATACTTTATCCAATATATTACCTTCTTTTTTAATATCATTCTTTTGAATATTTCCATGTTCCTTATCATGAATTTTATATTAATTTTCTCATGCTATAAGGCAAATATATTTCATGCATTGTTCCACGCAACAATAATGACCTCCTTTATGTGTCTTTCTGAATATATTATTATACTTAATGTTATGGGTAATATTATGAATACAATAACGGATGTTTTAGATTTGGGATATCCACTGGTAATTATCTTTTTTATTTCAACAAAATTTTTATATTGGCTGTTGCTGTATATCGTTACTAAGATTACCGATTTTTCAAACAAAAGAATCGTAATTGACAACTCAACAATACTGCTGACACTGTTTCCAATCTTCTCTTTTATTATGTTTGTAATACTGCATGTGATAACCGTATCCAACAGCTTAACAAGAATGTCAGAATACCTTTTTGTTGCAGTTGACATTTTTCTTATTCTTTGCAATGTATTTATTATATGGCTCTATGATTATAATCTGGCACAGCATGAGGCACTGACAAAGCTTAGGCTTGAGCATCAGCATATCAATGACACAGAAAATTATAATAAGCTTATGACACAGCATAATGAAAATCAAAAAATTTTAATTCATGATATTAAAAATCATCTGCAAGCCGTCTATTCATTAAACATGGACCAAAAATACACGCAGGCAAATTCTTATTTGTCCAATCTTTTAGATACGCCGGTGCTTACGCATACATATGAACCAACCAACTCACATGACCTAAATTTGCTTTTATCCAGATATATCACAATCTGTGATGAAAAACGGATTACATTTACTATAAATGCACGAAATACGGATTTAAGCTACATGAAGCTTGAAGACATTACTACACTTTTTTGTAATCTGATTGATAATGCCATTGAGGCTGCCGAGGGAACAGAGCATGCGCATGTTAATTTACAGATACAGGACAGTGAAAATAGCACCCAGACCGTCATAACAGTTATTAATTCGAGCAGTCGCGCACCGATTATCAAAAACAATCATTACCGTACATCAAAATCCAACCCATATATGCACGGAATAGGTACTTACAGTCTGCAACGGGTGATAGAAAAATATAAGGGTGATTTTGAAACCTATTATCTTGAAGCTGAAAAAGAATTTCACGCAGTTATTCTGCTACGCTATAAGGAGGTATAATTTTATGTTAAGCATTGCCATATGTGATGATGCTTGTGATTTCTGTAAGGAATTAGAGAATTATATAATAGAATATCTTTCCGGCAAAAAGCTGGAATTTAACATATCCATATTTCACTCAAGTGAGGATATCCTTTCTTCACCCGAAATATTTGATATTGCTTTCCTTGATGTTGAGATGTCAGGACTTTCCGGTATTCATGCGGGAAAGGAGCTTACAAAAAGAAACAAGCATATGATTTTTTTCATTATTACGTCTTTTGAGGATTATTTGGACGAGGCACTACGGTTTCATGCTTTTCGTTATCTATCAAAGCCCCTTGACAAAAATCGGCTATTCCGTAACCTTGACGATGCCATACATCTGTACACCACAACGTCAACAAAAATAGCAATCGAGACAAAGCATGATGTACACACGGTATTGTCATCAGACATTATTATGGTGGAAGCCAGATTGGGCAGCGTGATTGTATATACCCCAAACGAAACTTATTATTCCACAACGAAGATGAATGACTGGGAAGCCCGTCTGCCAAAAATCAACTTTTTCCGCTGTCACAGGAGCTTTATTGTGAATTTTAATTATGTAAACTATTTTGACAACTATCTGATTCATTTGTGTAATAGTCAATATAAAGCCTATCTGACTATGCGCAAATACAGCGAATTTAAGCATGAGTACTTTGTGTTTTTGGAGCATATCGGGTAACATACTTCTTATCAATCATTTACACAAGACTTGTTTTTACCTGTATTTTATTTTATAATTGGACACGTATTAAAGGCAGGTGATTTTATGTCAGAGGCTTATTCCGATTTCGCCCTTGTTTATGACAGGCTTATGGACAATATTCCCTATGACGAGTGGTTTCATTATATAAGTCTTTTACTCGATGAATTTAATATAAAAAAAGGCATCATTGCTGAGCTTGGCTGCGGCACGGGAGCAATTACGGAACGGCTTGCTGCGGCAGGCTATGACATGATAGGCATAGACAACGCTCCTGCCATGCTGGATATTGCCCAAAAAAAGAAGGAAGCAAACGGCTCATCAACATTATATCTCAATCAGGATATGCGGGGATTTGAGCTTTACGGCACTGTCTCCGCCATTATAAGCGTATGTGACAGCGTGAATTATATTCTTGACAGCAATGAGCTTACGGAGGTTTTCAGGCTTGTAAACAACTATCTTGACCCCAAAGGCATATTTATATTTGATTTTAACACATGCCATTACTATCTTGATGTTGTTGCCGACGCCACCATAGCGGAGGACAGGGAGGATATAAGCTTTATATGGGATAACCTTTATGATGAGGAAGCCGATATAAATGAATTATATTTAAGCCTTTTTATCAGGGATAACAATTTGAATGAGGATAATTTATACAGAAAATACGAGGAGCTGCACCTTCAAAAAGGGTATACGCTTACCGAGATGCTTCATATCGTTAAAGCTTCGGGACTAGAGCTTGTATGTGCGTATGACGCATTTACAAAAAATCCCGCTGCCGAAAGCAGCGAGCGAATTTATATTATTGCAAGAGAATGTGGAAAATAAGCTGCGTTTTTCAGGAGGTTAAATTACTATGTCCGATTATATTGTCCGGGGAATGGCGGCAGGCAATCAGGTAAGATTTTTTGCATGTCGTTCTACAAATACAGTTGAAAAGGCAAGAATCACGCACGGCACAAGCCCTGTTGTGACAAATGCCCTTGGCAGGCTTTTAACAGGCGGCGCCTTGATGGGCGCCATGTGTAAAAATGATGATGATAAGCTTACAATCCGTATTCAATGTCAGGGTCCCATACAGGGACTTCTTGTAACCTCCGATTCAAAAGGAAATGTGAAGGGATATGTAAGCGAAGCCGATGTTATGCTGCCTGCAAGAGACGTTGCAAAGGCAATCGACCTTGGCGTAATGAGCGTTATCAAGGATATCGGGCTGAAGGAGCCTTATGTGGGGCAGACACACCTTGTAAGCAGCGAGATTGCCGAGGATTTAACCTATTATTTTGCAACAAGCGAGCAGATACCCTCATCGGTTGCTTTGGGCGTTCTTCTTGATGATGATGCAGCAGTAAGCGCTGCAGGCGGATTTATTATACAGCTTATGCCCTTTGCCGAGGAGTCAGTGATAAGCTTTCTTGAAAACAGGCTGAAGGAGATTTCCTTTACCACAATGCTTGAAAAGGGCTTATCCGTTGAGGACATTATAAAAAATATATTTGACGGCTATGACGTAAGCATTACCGACACACTTCCCATGGCATATATGTGTGATTGCAGCAAGGAGCGTGTTGAGAAGGCAGTCATAAGCCTTGGACGAAAAGAGCTGGCAGACATGATTCAGGAGGGCAAGCCCATCGAGGTTGTATGTGACTTTTGCAGAACAAAATATGCATTTTCCACTGACGAGCTTATCAGCTTCCTGACTTTAAAAAAATAAGGAATTTCGCAATTGACTATACATTGTATATCTCATTCAATTTTTTTATCATATCCGTAAATTGCTCACGAACGCTAGATGGTTCAACAATTTCCACGTCATCGGATAGGCCTGCTATCCAGCCGAGGAACTGTCCGCTTACTGCCACGTCAACATTTACGGTAACATGCTTGTCACTATCAGGGTGAAGCATAACGTCCCTACCAAAACGGTCGATGATAACTCCCACAAGCTTATTCGACACCCTAAGCTTAACCGTACACATCTTGCCGCCGTACATACCAAAGGTTTGCTTAGAATATGACGCAGCGTCAAACTGCTCAAACAGTGCTTTTCCATTTCGCGGTATATCCGTTTCCTCAAGCTTTAACATCTTGTCTACACGATAATGCTTTATTATTTGGGACTTCTCGTCAAAGCCGACCAAATAGTAATTTTCATCGTCCCATATCAGTCCCCAAGGGCTTACCTTGTATCGTTCTCCATTATTTTTTGGCACAAGCTGCTTTTTCACATTCCATGAGGTATACTGGAACGTAACCTGAACGCCATTATGTATCGCACGGTGAAGCACGTCCACGGATATATATATTTTCTCATTCAGATTTTTTACCCTGTTAAGCACATACACCTGCCTCTGCAGTTGTCTTGCCTCATGCTTACTTGTTAGGTTTTCAATTTTTTTAATCAGCTCATTTGTCTTTTTTACCGTAATAAACTTTGAGGACTGTACGGCATCCACCAAAAGCTTAAGCTCAGCCAGCTCAAAGTCCCTTGAGACAAGACTGTAATACATGTTACGGTCATGCTTTTTCTTTACGATATCCATGCCATACGCTATCAAAGTGTCTATATCATTATAAAGGCTTTTACGCTCTGCCTTTATGTTATGTCCCGCCAGCATGTCTATCATTTCATTTATCGTGACACCGTGTTCCTCGTCCGTCTCACGATACAGCATGTCTATCATGTATATCAGCTTCAGCTTTTGGTTTTCATTTCTTGCCATACAATCCTCCAATTTTTCATATGTCAAAAACAGCAATGAAAATGATTTTAAAGCAGCTTACTAAATTCAAGCACCTTTTCAATGCTTCCGTCAATCTTAAGCTTGCCTAATGTAAATGCAGCCACAGGGTCAAGCTTACCCTCCATAAGGGCAAGGAAATTCTTTGATTTCATTGTAATCTTTGCCTGCCTGTCAAAATACTCATAAGGCTCAACAGAAAGCACGCCATCCTTTACCTCCACGTAAAAAGCGCCCTCTCCCTCGCCTGTTATATTTACCTGAATTGCAAGCAAATCCTTAACAGCACTTGTGTCCACATCCTTCAGCCTCTTTCTTACTGATTCTACTATTTCCTCGTATGTCATAATCATTCCCCCTTCTTTTGAACGTAACCATGTCAAAATTGAATTTCAACATAATTATATACAATTTTGGTATCATGTGTCAATGTAATTTTGTCTATTTTTACTACATTTTAGTCAATTATCATCGAGTTGTTTCGACATAGCTTTGTTATTGCCTCCCATTCTTTTTTCCGCAGCCTTCACGGTAATAACACCTAAGACACCTGCCGCAATTCCTATTAATATGCCTGCAATGACATCAGACGGATAATGTGCACCTAAATAAAGCCTGCTCCACGCTATCAGCACCGATATAATAAGGGCAGTGATGCCATATTTTTTAGGCATCATAATACAAATGACTGCCACAGCAACAAATGCGTGACTTGCATGTCCTGAGGGAAAGGACGCATCCACAGGTTCAGGTATCAGGCACCGCAAGCCCTCCACAACCTCATAGGGGCGTATGCGCCCAACCATATTTTTGAGCCATACATTTACAAGAAGTGCATTTATAACAAGACCGATGGAAAGTGCAAATCCTGTTTTTCTTGTTGACTTAAATAACAAAAATAAAACCGTCACAGTTATCCAAAAAAGCCCCTTGTTCCCAAGTCTTGTCACTGCTTTCATTATGCCAGTCATCAAATCCGTTCTTAAATTTTCCTGTATCCACAAAAGGATATTACCGTCTAATTCCAAAAGCTGCTGTATCATGTGGCTCACCTCCCTCAGTTTAATTGTGTCATGTAAAACGCTGCTTTTCGAACGTCCGCTGTACAATATAGGCAACTAGTTTTTAGAAGTATCATGTTTTGTTCATCTCTTGAATCATGATTTGGCAATTGCAGGGTTCTGTTTTTCTATAATCGTACGTCTATCAGCCCTGATTTTTTCGGTTGATTATTTCCCACTATTTGTATATAATATCAGCGTCTGACAGACAAAATCACTTTATCCCTTTATGCGGACTGCACTACATAAAATAACATTGCTTGTTGTATTATATAATAAAAAATTAGGTTTTAATAGGAGTTTTTTCATGGAGTTCATAGATTTACACGTACATTCCAATGCCTCGGACGGTTCCTTTACACCGTCACAGGTTGCCGACCTTGCATTAGATGCAGGGCTTCGGGCAATTGCACTTACCGACCACGATACCATCGACGGTATATCCGAGATTATGAATTACACAAAGGACAAGCCCTTAGAGGTTGTACCCGGCATCGAGCTTTCCTGCTACTACCAAAATCGCGAGGTTCACATACTGGGCTTTTATGTGGATTACGAAAACCCAGACCTGAATCGTGAGCTTTCATTTTTGAAGGAAGCAAGGGAAGGCAGAAATATTAAAATGATTGAGCTGATGCAAAAGGACGGTCTTCCCATAACGATGGAAAAGCTGTTACACGGCAACCCTGACAGTGTCATTACAAGGGCACATTTTGCACGTGTTCTTGTGGAAGAAGGAATCTGTAAGGACAAAGAAGTTGCTTTCCGGAAATATATCGGTATCGGCTGTAAATATTATCTGCCAAAGCCACAGGTTACGTGCGAGACAGCTATGCATATCCTTACAACATACAGCAAAGCTGCCTTTCTTGCCCATCCCCTTCTCTACCATCTGGGTTACAGGCAAATCGAGGAACTGCTTGTTTATCTGAAAGGCTTGGGCTTAAAGGGCTTGGAGGCTTACCACTCCTCAAACAATGCATATGAAAGCGACAAGCTGCGTCAGATTGCCCAAACGCTTGACCTTGGCATTTCGGGCGGCTCTGATTTTCACGGCATCATAAAGCCAAATATTCAGCTTGGCGTAGGACGTGGTAATATGCGGATTCCTTACAGATTACTGGAGCATATCAAAACGCTGTAAACGGATAATATAAATGCACAAAACATTTCCATATGTACCGTTCCTAGTTTCTATCAATTTTGCCTTTACAGTGTAATGTCCTGCTTATTTATTCTTTTTCAATAAAACGCCACTCACAAAACCGTTTTTGCATACATCTGTCATCCCATGTTTTATCTATGTACTGTTCAATCGCGTTATGGGGTGATATTCCCTGATGCCGCTTTGACCACCGGTAAATACAAACTGATGTAACTAACAAATTGACCGCCATAAACATACTAAAACAAATACAGACAATATTCCATATGGTTCCACGCATTTTAAAGAACAAGTTTTGTAATGGGCACACACACCATTTGGAAAATACAATTCCAGCAACACCCCATCCAAGGGTAAAGATAGGACAAACCAATCCATCAATATTCAAAAATCGATTACTGTAATTCCATGCCATCATATGCAGCCCATATTTCAAAAGTGCACCACAAAGGTATTCAACCACAGTGGCGGCAAAGGAAAAAACAATAAATTGCAAAATAAGGTTTTTCCCTTTCATCATAATTGCACCGATATATAAAACAACCGCCCCGACCCCATAAATCATGCAAAACGGTCCCCATATAGCTACCGTGTGGGTTTCCCAGTGTCCGTACTTAAATACACAAAACACACCTTCAATGAGAACACCCATCAGACTTCCCATTATAAACAGCCAAAACAGGTCCGAATAAACAATTTGCTGTTTCGTTTTACTCATAAACGTTCTCCTTTCGCTTTCTCTATTTCCGGACGGTCTCTAAGCTTCTTATGCTCCGTCTTTTTCTTTCTTCCCGATTGGAAGGCAGCCTTTGTTTTCTGCAAGAGTTGTTTTAATACGGCAAGCGTTTTTTTATCATTTGGAAACAGCCACCGCAGCAACACCAGTGCAATGACAAAGGTCACTATTTTCTCAGGTGAAATCGGAAGCCACAGGAACGCAAGATAAGCACCTGCCACAGCCATCATCCATCCAATTCCGTAATAAGTGCCGATTCCCAACATAATATACGACCACCCATTTGTAATCAGCCATGCAATACCGAAACACAATAAAAAATGTGGATTCAATAAAAAAGCAATTATTTTTTTGAACTTATCTTCAATTTTCATATTTTTTCTATCTGTGTTTTCCATCGCCATACTCCGTTCTTATCACATATAGTGATATTTCTTTCTCTTTGCAAACAGGAATGCAATCGAGATAATAAAGGCAAAAATTTCTGCCGTTACATCTGCAAACCAGATACCATCAAGCTGAAACAGGATTGGCAAAACCAGGATTGCCGCCATTTTGAAAATAAAAGTACGCAGAAAAGAAATTGCCGCCGACACTCCACCGTCATTGAGTGCGGTAAAGAAGGACGAAGCAAAAACATTAAAGCCTACAATAATAAAGGATATTGTGGAAATCCGCAGTGCCCGCACTGTCATGTCAAGCAATACAGGATTATAGCCCACAAAAAGCTTTGCCAATGGAACAGCGAGAAGCTGTGCCGCCACAACCATTGCCGCACCTGTTATAAACATGAGAACATTACTCTTTTTCAGTAAATTCTTTAGTTCTGCATGATTTCCCGCTCCATAATGATAGCTGATAATGGGTGCACTTCCCATTGAGTAGCCAATAAATATTGCTGCAAAAACAAACTGTACATACATAAGCACTCCATAGGAAGCAACTCCGTTCTCACCTGCATATTTGAGTAATTGGAAATTATACAAAATGCCTATTACCGCTGAGGTAGCGTTAGATACCATTTCAGAAGAACCGTTAGCACAGGCTTTCAAAATTGGCTTCGCTTCCAGTTTTGTTTTTACCAGCTTCAACAAACTTGTATTCGGGTGCAGGAAATAGATAAGCGGTATTACTGCTCCCACACACTGGCTTATGCCTGTGGCAAGTGCTGCACCCACAACACCCCATTTAAATATGGCAATAAATAAGGCATCCAATACCATATTTGTTACACCAGCCGCCACAGTTGCCAAAAGACCAAGATTTGGTTTTTCTGCCGCAATCAAAAAACTTTGAAATGCATACTGCAGCATAAAGGGAACAGTAAAGCCCATTGTAATAACACCATACAGGACACAATATGGCAACATCCCTTCCGTTGCACCAAGCAGAAGGGACACGGGTTTCATTATCGCAATCCCAACAGCAGTAAGAATAATGCCTACAATGACCGACACCCATATCATCATGGTAAAGTAACGATCTGCCTGCTCTTTTTCCTGCTCTCCCAAAATTTTGGCAACCAAAGCACTGCCACCGCTTCCCAGCATAAAACCCACACCACCCAGTATCGTATTAAAGGGCATAATCAGATTGATTGCAGCGAAAGCAGTATCACCCACAAAATTAGAGACAAACAGACCATCCACGACACCATAAACTGAGGTAAATACCATCATCACAATCGATGGCATAACAAAACGTAGAAGGTGCTTATAATTAAAATGGTCAGATAATTGAATCTTCATTTCTTTTTCCTTTCAAAATACCGTCTTGCACGCATTTTACGCTATGCTGTGCAGGATAACATCAGTGCTTCTTCCTACTATGACTGTATCTCATTTGACTTTTTCATTCCTCACTGTATCTGAATCAGTCCATCGGAAGGGAATGTTTTTTCCCGTATTCTTCCCGCATAAACCGGTTGAGCTTGCGAAAAACCGAAATAAAAAGCTCTCTTTCATCCTCAGGGATTTCGGAAAAAGCTGTCTGTTCGATTTCCTCTGTTTCCCCTATTACTTTTTCACAAAACTGCTTTCCTGCTTCTGTAAGAACAATGTGCTTTCTGTTACGGGTATTCGGAATCACCTCCAGCGTAATCCAATCTTTTTTTAACATTGCAGTAATGGAAGTATTGACCGTCTGTTTGGAATATGACCACTTATCGCACAAATCCACTTGTGAAACAGGTTCGTCATAGTTGTACAAAATATATAAAATCCAATATATACTGTCTGTAAGACCATAGCTTCGTGCTATGTTATGGTAGATTTCATCACTCTCATTGCAAAGCTGATTCATTTCTATCATTTGTTTTTTTATTGTGTTCATGTACTGCTCCTTTCATACAAAATAAAGTGTCTGTTTTCGGACTTATTACATGATAGTCCGAAAACAGACACTTGTCAATAGATTCATGAAAAAAATTACAACAATTACCATACATCTTTGGTCTATACATACCTAAATGCCACAAGACGGCTATATCTTAGATACAAACACGGAGCTTGGTATTTTGTTTACAATAAAGCCCACTGCCAGTATGCCCAGCACGCCAATCAGACCTGCTGCCATGACAAACGGAACCTGCAAAGCATCCGTTATCTGATTGATATAATTTGACAGCATAATGGCAGGTATATATGCAAGGGTAGGCAGGATTGTAATAATCATCTGCAAAAAATTATTCTTTGTTATCCATAACAAAAAGCTGTAAATGGATAATATAAAAGCACAAAAAACAGGCATCACCACAATCAGCTCCACCCATAAAAGAAACGAAAGCTTTATTACCAGTTGAAATTTCAGGTAAATGGTAACAAGCAAAAGCCCAAGTCCCAGCATGGAAAAAAGATAGCCGACAGCAACCCCAAACAGCAGCTGTCCCATCCAAATATACATTGCCGATTTTGCAGTGCCAAGCAGGGAATTTAATATCCCCTCCCTTTTGTCAGTAGATATGCTTTGGGAAATTACGACACACCCTGAAATACACATAATAAATATAACGAGAGAGGAACAAATGCCAAAGAGTGCATAATGATCCAGTACACCTTCCTCTAACAAAGTCTCTATATTAAAATAAAAGGTTGATACAAATACAAGCATATAAAATGCAATCAGCACTGCGGAGGAACCGATAAACTGCTTCCATTCCTTCCACATCATTCCCTTAATCATCGTCCGTTTCAATCCCATTCACCCCTACATAAATATCTATCAAATCCTTGTACTCCTTGTTAAACTCAGAAAGTGCAATATCAGCATTTTTCAGTCTTTCGTAAACTGCATTTATATTCTCCTCATCCATAAACAGCTTAAGCTCGTCCGCCTCCAGCTTATAGGTATGGATGAACTCCCCGATACAATTTATAATTTGCTGCACATCCTTACCTTGCGGTACAATTCTTAGACATTTAAAGCTGTCCCGCAGCAAATCCGTTATATTACCCTGCTTTGCAATTTTTCCGTCCTTTATAAAGCCCAGCCTGTTGCAGAACATTTTTACCTCACCCATATTGTGGGACGTGTATAAAATCCCCCTGTTTCCCTGACCGACCCATTGTTTCAGACACTTTATCATTGTCATCTGACTGCTTAAATCAAGACCGTCAAAGGGTTCGTCCAATATGAGTAAATTGGGGTCAAATGCCAGTGTTCTGGCTAAAACCAGTCTTCTTTTCATTCCCTTGGAATACGTCAAAACCTTCTTATCCTTTACGTCATATAAATCAACAAGCCTTAGCATGCGTTCAGTGGCATCGTTACCCGCCTGCCCGAACATTCTCACATAAAATTCTATATTGTCACTGCCTGTTAATTGCGGGTATAAACAATTTTGGTCAAGCACCAGCCCCGCCTTATCATGCTTGTCCTTAAATGTAATTGTTCCCGCATCAAATTTTACAAGACCCGTTACAGACTTTATGATTGTCGTTTTTCCGATGCCGTTTGGTCCAATCAGCCCATAAATATCACCGATATTAAGGTCAAAGCTGATACCCTTAAGCACTTCTTTTTCCTTGTAGCTTTTGTAAATATCAGACACTGTCAATAATTTCATTTCATCCATAAAGTAAATTTTCCCCACTCAATATTTTCAACCAAATCATATCATGCTGTTTGCCGCTGCGTCAACTGACTGCTTCATTCCCCTCAAACACTACCCGCACAGTAAAAACGCCGTCATGATAGTCTGCGCTTATGTCCCCTCCTAGGCTTTCCGTTAATGCCTTGGCAATGGAAAGTCCAAGTCCTGTCGACCGTCCTGCCGTCTCAACCGTGTAAAAACGGTCAAAAAGCCTGCCTACTGAAATCTCGTCAAGGTCGGGGGAATGATTAGAAAATATAACCGTTCCGTCATAAGAAAGCCTTATCGTAAGATCCCCGTCACTATATTTGATTGCATTGGAAATAATATTCGAGAAAATTCTTGCAAGGACAGTTTTATTTGACCGTCTTATTACCTTTTCCTCACATATTTCTATGACAGGCACTATCTCTTTTTCCGTTAAGGCGGCATAAAAATTGGAAATACATTCAAAAAGCACATGATTGATAACCACATCGCAAAGCTCGGTCTGCTGATTTTCAGAAATTGCAACCGAGTAATTTAAAAGCTCGTCCGTAAGCTGCTTAATCGCTTCAATACGACCCATTATAATTTCAAGATACCGTTTTGCATTTTCTGTTTTTTCCTCCTTTTCAAGCAGGCTCATGTAACCACAAATTGCCGTAAGCGGCGTCCTGATGTCGTGGGATACATTAGTAAGCGCCTCCTTAAGCTCCCTGTCGCCAAGGCTTAATTTCAGTTGCTGCTCCCTTAAGCCTTTAAGCTGTACATTCAAATCCTCCGCCAGCAGCTTCATGTCCTTATCATTTGATGATAAGCAAATCAGTGTGTTTGTATCCTCCGAAAGCTTATCAGCAAGCTCCCGCCTGATTTCCCTTGCGGATTTTTTCAACATATATAGTTTGATTGACAGTGCCGCAAGCACAACAGCCATAGCAGCCAAAAGACACAAACACACCAATTCCAAACAATCACCTCAAATTCAGCTTATTTTAAATCCTTCCTTGAAAATATAAAAATTCCAATTCCCGATAAGCCTGCCGTTTCCACAACGCTTAACGCCATCAATATTACATACTCCGCCACATCTTCTGAAAGCCCATCCGAACGCACCAAACGGTAAAGCTGACAGCTGGGGAGTATGTCGTATAATGCCTCATAAACCTTGCGTTTCGTTCCTGTAATGTAATAACGGTTTTTCTCAGGTGGCAATTCAACCAACTCGCCTGTATTACCGTCTACCACAATATCCGGATAATATTCGGGTGCAGAAAGCCGATTATCAATCGTCATTGCAGCCATAATCATCAGAAAGCCTATCAGTATAGCTGAGGCAAGTCCTGCCGACCTCGAAGCCCACACCACAACAATCAACAGATACAGGGCTGCAACGCAGATAAGGGCAAGGGTTTCCACAGCAATCAGTAATAACATCTCCTGCACAGGTGCATTTATTCCAAACAAAATGCCGCCTACAATCAGTATTGTTATGATAAAAATTAAATTTAATATCATTGTTGCTGCTCCACACACGATAAAGTTTGACAGATAAATATGCACTCTTTTATGTCCTGCAATCAGCTTGTTCCGTATTGTTCCATAGGAATAATCCGTACCGATAAAATATCCTAAAAGCACTGCCGCCACAATAATTCCGTAAAAGCCGCCGATAAAAAGGAAGTCATCAGCAGAAAGATAGTCGCTTCCAAGCTCTGCAAATACCTCAGGATATTCTTTCATCTCCATATATTGTTGAACAACACAAAATATCGGAAGCACAAACATTATAAGCATGGCAAAATAAAACAGCTTGTTTTTCATAAGTCTTGCAAATTCGGTTCTAAGAAGCTTACTCATTTCTCTCACCTCCTACAAGATTTACAAAATAACTCTCCAGGCTCTCGTCATGCTCCTTCAGGGAAAGCACCCCGCAGTGCTCCCTGTCAAGTGCAAGCACAAGCTCTGTAATATTTACTTCACCGTAAATGTCTGCCCGATTGTCATCGGTCACGCTGTACTCTGCCTGCATTTCGTCAAGCACACGTGTAAGCACCTGCAAATCGGTAACCTCAGCCCTCATACATTTTCTACATGCCTGCTCCAGCTCCTCGGCACTTATCTCCTTTACCATTCTTCCGCCATCGATAAATCCATAGTGTGTTGCAAGCTTGGAAAGCTCGTCAAGAATATGGCTGGAAATCAGCACCGTAATCTGCTTTTCCCTGTTAAGCTTTAAAATAAGCTCCCGTATTTCAATAATGCCCTGTGGGTCAAGTCCGTTTATCGGCTCGTCCAAAACAAGAAAATCAGGATTTCCTGCAAGCGCCATTGCTATGCCAAGCCGCTGCCTCATGCCAAGGGAAAAATTCCTTGCCTTTTTTCTTCCCGTTTCGCCAAGTCCCACGAGAGCAAGCAGCTCAGGAATATCGGCAAAGGACGGCAGACCCAAATTTCTATACTGCTCCTTCAAATTATCCTCCGCCGTCATGTCAAGATATATGGACGGTGTTTCAACCACAGCTCCCATACGCTTTCTTGATTTGCTTATATCCCTGTCAAGATTTTTTCTTCCGTACAAGGTAAATTCGCCCGACGTAACAGGCTGAAGACCACTTATCAGGCGTATAAGCGTAGTTTTTCCTGCGCCGTTTTTGCCAACAAAGCCATAAATTGCCCCCTTGGGAACATTCATGTTAAGCTGGTTCAGCGCCTTGAATTTTCTGTAATATTTACACAGATGATTTGTCTGCAAAACATATTCCACTTTCTTATCCTCCTTTGATACTTTTTTAGCACCAATCCTGCCGTATAAGAAAGTCCAAAGAGCTTTCTTATACAATACAAAATGTGCTTTACATTCCATGGTATATCAAAAAAGGGTTAAGCAGGCGGTTAAGAAAAAGGTTAAGATATGGTTAAGCCTCCCGCATTTTAAAGCCGATTCCCCAAACTGCTTCAATATAATCCTTTCCGTTTATCTCCTTCAGCTTTCTTCTAAGGTTGCTGATATGCACCTTCAGAGAGCCCTCCACACAGTCAGGCGTTTCCATGCTTATTTTATCAAGCATAACCGACTTGGCAATCACCTGTTTTGGATTGCTCATCAGAAGCTTTAATATTGCAAATTCAGTTTTTGTAAGCTTGACAGTCTGCCCCTCCACGCTTGCCATATGCGCCGTACAGTCAAGGCTGATTTCCTCAAATACGAGCTTATCGCCTTGTACCATGACCTGCGAATTTCTCAGTGCAACCGTAATTCTTGCCAAAAGCTCCTCCATGTCAAAGGGCTTTGTGACATAATCAACAGCGCCGTCAAGAAGAAGCTGCACCTTGTCATCCACACAAGCCTTTGCAGACACAACGATAACAGGAATGTCCTTAATCTTCCTTAATACCGCCTCGCCGCTTTGTCCCGGAAGCATCAAATCAAGCAAAACCAAATCAGGACGGTTTGTTTCAAGCACCAAAAGGGCTTCCGTTCCCGAATAAGCCCGAAGCGTCCCGTAGCCTTCCCTGCCAAGCGTTTCCTCAAGCATATTTCCGATATGCTCGTCATCATCTATGATAAGTATTGTCTTCATTTTTTGCTCCAATATCTAAAAATTAATAACGCCCAAATGCTCTAACAGTATTTTTAAGCCTATCAAAATCAGTATGATGCCGCCTGCCATCTGCGCCTTTTTCTCATATTTTGCTCCGAATATATTTCCTATTTTTACACCGATAAAGGAAAAAACAAAGGTTATCACACCGATAAAGCTGACTGCCGCAAAAATATTTACCTTCAGGAATGCAAACGTAACACCTACGGCAAGTGCATCTATGCTTGTAGCGACAGCCATAACGAGCATTGTCTTCACGCCGAAGCAATCCTTTTCGCTGTCCTTGCCGCCGTTATTTTTGTCAGCATTATCCTCCTCGGCGTCCTCCTTAGAAAATGCCTCCTTCAGCATATTAGCACCAATCAATACAAGCAGAAAAAATGCAACCCAATGGTCATATTTTTTGATTGCTCCCGCAAATGCCTGTCCAAGAAGGTAGCCAATCGCAGGCATAAGTGCCTGAAATCCACCAAACCATACGCCTGCAAGCAGCATCTGCTTTATCGTTATTTTTTTTGTTTCAAGCCCCTTACATACGGACACAGCAAATGCATCCATCGAAAGCCCGATTGCAAGTATAAACAATTCTGCAATTCCCATTTTATGTACTCCTTTTTATCAATTTCTAAGTATTACCTTATTTCTTCCTGTTATTGTATGTCCATCTTATAAGGCTTGGTTCACAAGAACTGCCTTTATCTCCTCCACATTGGAATATCCGTTTTTTTCCATGATATATTTCAGGGCTTCCTCAATGTCCGCCTCGGACAAAATAATCTGCTTGCTCTTATCCGTCACGACGGTGCAACCACCCTTCATGTCACAGCATCTTCCCGTACAAACCGTCTTTTGCAGATTTTTTTTGCTTATGGCTCCAACCTCCTCCAATATATTTATCATTCTGTATACCGTGGCAATTCCTATACGGGGGTCTTTCTTATGTGCAAGGAAATAAACCTCCTTGCAACAGGAAAATTCTTCATTTGCAACTATATTGATAATAAGTTTTCTCGGTTCAGTCAGCCTTAAGCCTTTTTCCTTCAGCCTTGCAATGATACTTTCCTCGCTAAGGATAACCTGACCAATTGCCTGTTTTTCATCCACAGCCATTTTTAAGCCTCCTTATTCCTTATCAAGTTGTAGGTCAATTTATAAATACGGCGAACTATATCCATTTATTTTACATATTTGTAGCTTGCCGCTAAATCAAATATACTCTCAAATACAAGAATGCCACCGATGATTCTTATAATCAGATTATTTGTCTTGAATGGATTTAATAAAATCACAACACCCACAGCAAGCATGATAACGGCAGCAATCAGCATAGGCTGCCATCTGCTGTCAGGGATATTTTTCTTTATCTCCAAAGAATACTGCAGCTTAATAATTCCATTTAACGCAATGATAATTCCAAGCAGTATTGGTATAATTGATATAAGCACCTTTGCAATAAGGGCTGCCAAAACAATATATATAATTCCGATAACAATTACGGATTTTGACTTATACTCCATATATCCATAGGCGTCCTCCTTTGGCTTTCCAAAGTAGCTTAGGATTTTTGCCACACCCATTATCACAAATGCAATTGCAATAATATTCGCAAGGGTTTTTTGTGCCGTTCCGGGAAACACAAGAAGCAAGCCTCCCAAAACAAGCATGATAAGCCTTATGCCATGACCCTTTCTTAGGTCGTTTATGTATCTCTTTAAACCTTCCATATTTACCTCCTTCTAATCCTCTTCCTCATAAATACCGAGTATTTTTATTTCGTTATATTTGTTTATGTTTGCAAGTGCTTCCTTAATGCTGCTGACCCGTCCGGCATATGCGTCTATTTCTATATAGAAATTATAGGTTCCAAGCTCCTGCTTTGTAGGTCTTGACATGATTGATATCAGATTTATCTGCTTGTCATAAAACTCCTTTAAAATCTCATACAGAAGTCCGGGACGGTCTGCTTTTGGCATTATGTAAACCGGTATTCTGATTTTTTCCTTGTCAGAATACCCGCTGAAGCTTACTTTGTCATCTCTCTTTAACACGACAAATCTTGTATAATTATTTGCCGCATCCGTGATACCCTCTATAACCATGCGGTTTGAAGCACCGTTTTTTTCTTCCTGTGCAATATGTCTTGGAACAATTGCCGCCCTGCCCGCCACAGTTTCAAGCATGTAATAGGATTCCATATTGCTTTCCGTGGTAACGATTTTCACATTTTCAAGGGAGCCAATAAACCTTCTGCACTGTCCGTTTGCCTTAAACTGTACATAAAGGGTATCAATGTCCTCTATTTTTTTTGCGTTTGCCACAGCCGAAAACTGAACGGGAACCATATGCTCATCTATGATACGCACCTGCTTTTCAAGCAGCAAATCCAAGGTTCTTTGCACATATCCGTCCAAGGTATTTTCCAGGGGAACGATTCCCATTTCACATCTGCTGTCTCCATTTTCATCGCAGACGGCATTAAAAACCTCGTCAATGGTAGGGTAATATGCCGCCTCCATATCACAGCTTTTTCCCTTTTTATCTGAATGTTCCCTCATAAGCTGCCTGTATTCCAAAAATGCCATGTCGCTAAAGGTTCCCTTTGGACCTAAAACCGCCGTCTTTATTATATCCATTCGTAATTGCCTCCTGTTATTGCAAGACTAAGTAGCGCATCCATTTTTTCTACATCCTCGCCGCACACTATTTTTATGAGCCTCGCATTTTTGTTTTCAGGGGACATTTCCTCATCAGGACCTATCTCAAGGTCTAATCCTTGCGCACAGTACGGACACACAATCTGACTTTCCTTTTGAAGGGAAAGAAATCTTGTTTTGCAGCAGTCACACTCATAATAACCACATTCTGTCGTATCGTCAGGTACATAATACATTTTGTTTCTCCTTAGCCTACTATAGTTTTATTTTTGTTCAAATACCGATTTGGGCTGTTTGCATACAGGACATACAAAATCCTCTGAAAGCTCCTCAAAGGGAACATCCCCCTGATAAATATATCCGCATACGGAGCATACCCATTTTTTGCCCGATGCCTCTTTTTCATCCTTTTCTTCAGGCAGATAAGTCGGTGCATTCTTCGGACTTTTTCCATTTTTTACCTTATGATAATATGCATAGGTCATCGGCGTTCCGTCAAGAACCTTGGCATCCTTAACCTCCACAAAAAATACCGTGTGGGTGCTTGTCTCGTAGCTTCCTATCACATCGCCTGCAAAGTAACCACATGTACTGTCTTTTAAGACAGGGTTGCCATATGCCCATTCAAAGGGTATATTTTCAAATTTATTGATATCCCTTCCCGACTGGAAACCAAAATTACCAATCAGCGTCATGTCCGCATTTTCTGTCAGTATATTTACGGCAAGGCTCTTTGACTCCTTGATGCACTTATTTGTATAGTTATCATGGTTGATACTTACTGCGACAACGGCAGGCTCCGAGGTTATCTGCATGCAGCTATTGGCAATACAGCCCGTCTGACGCATACCATCCATGGTTGTCACTGCATAAACTCCGTAAGACATATTTCTGAAAACATTTTTATCCATAAAAGACCTCCTTTTAGTTGAACATCACCACAATCTATGTTGCGCATACATTATACGCTAATTTGCTTTATTTTACTATTACTTTGCCATTATTTTTCCTGTTTCCATTTGCGTATTTCCTGTAAACGCTCGTAAACCTTTTCTTCGTCCCCCTGTTTTGTCGGATAGTAATACCGTTCCTCCTCCATGCCCTCAGGCATACACTGCATACGGGTAAGCTTTTCCTCCGTATTGTGTGCGTACTCATAGTCTTTTCCGTAATCAAGCTCCCGCATAAGCTTCGTTACCCCGTTACGCAAATTCAGGGGTACAGGCTGCGCTCCATGCTCCCTGACCGAATGTTTGCCACTCTCACAGGCTGTATAAAGCGAATTGGATTTCGGCGCCATTGCAAGATATGTTACGGCATGGGTTAAATGCACATCACATTCGGGAACCCCTAAAAAATGGCATGCCTGATATGCGGCAACTGCTACCGTAAGGGCATTGCTGTCTGCCATTCCCACGTCCTCGCTTGCAAACCGAATCAGCCTTCTCGCTATATAGAGTGGATTTTCCCCTCCCTCAAGCATCCGGAGCATCCAGTAAATTGCAGCATCAGGGTCGCTGTTGCGCATGGATTTGTGGAGTGCAGAAATCATATTGTAATGCTCCTCGCCGTTTTTATCATACAGCAGGGATTTTTTTCCTATGCACTGCTCCATAATCTCGTCCGTCACAGTGAAACCATCCTCACTTATCTCACTGTTTAAAACAACCATTTCCAATGTATTAAGAGCCGCTCTTGCATCACCGTCAGCAAATATGGCAATCGTCTTGATGTGGGCATCCGAGATTTTTACGCCCTGGGTTCCAAATCCGTTTGGAGATGCTATGGCATTTTTTATAAGCAAAATCAAATCGTCCTCCCCAAGTGCCTTTAGGACAAATACCCTGCACCTTGACAAAAGCGCTGCATTTACCTCAAAGGAAGGGTTTTCCGTCGTGGCGCCTATCAGCGTTATGCTCCCCTTCTCAACAAAGGGAAGAAATGCATCCTGCTGTGCCTTGTTAAAGCGGTGTATCTCATCTATAAAAAGAACAGTACGCATGCCCATTTTCTGACTGTCCTCCGCCTTTTTCATAACGTCCTTTATCTCTTTTATCCCGCTTGTGACAGCACTGAAATTAATGAAATTCGCATTTGTCCTCGCAGCAATGATACCTGCAAGGGTTGTCTTGCCAACACCGGGCGGTCCCCAAAAAATCATGGAGGATATCTGGTCCTTCTCTATAAGCTGTCTTAATATTTTCCCTGTCCCAAGCAAATGCTGTTGTCCAACAAACTCCTCAAGGGTTTTGGGTCTCAGCCTGCTTGCAAGAGGGACATGCTTTGGTGCGTAATCAAATAATGACATCTGCTCCACAATACAGCAGCCTCCTTTCCATACGTTTATCCTCTGTATGCTATCCTGATTATGTCGTCAATCTTTACTTCCTTTATGGTTGCATCCTTTATTTTTGCCTTGTCAGAAATATCGCAAATCAGTCTTGCGCCTGTAATATCTTTTTTCAAAAACTGATAGGTAACAATATTTCCTTCCACATTTATTATCTGCGCATTTTCATGTTCAACATAGTTCTCATCATAATATTCTACAACAAGATTACGGCTTGGCGCAATACGGTTTATAAGCGCATCAAGGGGTCCGTCCTCCACAATTTTCCCCTTGTTTATGATAATAAGCCGTTTACATAATTCCTCTATATCCCCTAAATCGTGCGTGGTGAGTATTATGGTGGTTCCCTTGACACGGTTAATTTCCTTTATAAATTTTCGGATTGCATACTTACCCTCAACGTCAAGCCCAATGGTCGGCTCGTCCAAAAACAGCACTGACGGAGAATGCAGCATTGCCGACACAAGGTCGCCCCGCATTCTCTGTCCGAGAGAAAGCTGCCTTACGGGAATATTGATAATTTCTCCTATGCCAAGTATGTCATCCATCACCTTCAGGTTTTCCTCGTACATGGCTTTCGGAATGTTGTAAATGTGCCGCATCAGCTCAAAGCTTTCGCCCAGCCGAAGATCCCAGTTAAGCTGTGTCCGTTGACCGAATACAACACCAAGATCCTGTACGACGCTGACCCTTTCCTTCTGTGGATTTCTGCCGTTAATTAAAATATCGCCGGAGGTAGGTACCAGTATGCCTGACAGCATTTTTACGGTCGTGCTTTTCCCTGCGCCGTTTGGTCCGATAAATGCAGTTATCTCCCCTTTGGAAATTGTAAAGCTTATATCGTCAACGGCACGCAGTAATTCATATTTTCTCACAAACAAGTTTTTCATTGCGCCTGCAAGTCCTTTTTCCTTTTGGGCAATTTTATATTCCTTTACTAAATGCTCAACTATGATTGTGTCCATATGCTTCTCCCTATAAATATATTACTTACCATTTTTGTATGCCTTACTGCCCCGCACTTTCATAGCTTCTAAGTCCAACCTTAAAAAATAGTGCCGCCAAAGTCATTGTAACAATTCCAATTACCAGTGAAATAACTGCGCCCGTTCCTACGCCCGACAAAAGATCCCTTGCAGGATAATAACTTATCCACCCAATTGGAATAACATAAGTAAGTATTATCTGCATCATTCTCGGATACATGGAAAGGGGGTACATGGTTGTCTTATCAAAAAACTCCTGTGTAAACCCTGCAAAATCATTCATGCTTTTTGTCCAAAAGGAAAATGTACCCATTATAATGTAAATTCCTCCACGGATAAGCGTAGCCCCTGTAATAAGCAGGATAACCGCAATCACAGCTTCTATCGTCCACTGAAACTGTATCTTATGGCATCCATAGGCAAACACACAAATTCCCGGAATTAAATCTGTAATGCCTATGATATTAAATCTCGTAAAGAAAAACTGAAACAGCACGCTTAACGGTCGAAGCATGAATCGGTCGAACTCTCCTCTCACAACATATTCGCCCATAAACCAGCCCTGCACAAAAAATATCATAGAAAAGGCGTGGGATATCACTGCTATTCCATATAAAAATGCAAGGTGTCCGTAGTCCCAGCCATTGATTGTGCCAAAGCTTGCAACAACAAATTTAATTGTTGCAAAGCCCAAGATAAACTGAATGGGATTTGACAAAAGCCAGCCCACAAAGTTTGCAGGGTATTCAAGCATTGTAAGCACGGCAAGCTTTACATGATACAGGCTTACATCAAGATAATGTTTTATGTGCTTCATATATTATCCTCCCTGCACCATAACTTTTTTTGTCATGCTCTTTTGGGCTGCGTAAAAAAGCCCGCTTAGTATGATAAGCCAAACAAGCTGTATGGCAAGCTTTGGCATCGCCGTATGCAATGTATACCTGCCTATATAAAGGTCAAGGGGTAGCTGGTAAATATACACAAAGGGAAGCAAGCCCATTATTTCCTGCGCCCACGCAGGAAAAAACCATACAGGTATAATGCTTCCTGATAAAAGTCTTAAAATATGCTTCTTAACCTGAATAAGCGGAGACATGTTAATTGTTACAAAGGAAAGCAGGGAAAACAGCGCCGCAAAAAGCCAATTAATGAAAAATGACAGAATAAAGCTTACAAAAAACAATGCTGCACTTACCCCGTCAGCAGGAAGCGGCACGCCGATAAACAGGCTTCCAATTAAAAGAATCGGCAGTCCGTTTATAAAAATCAGCGATGTTATATTTCCTAGGTCCTCAAAGAAATATATGGAAAATAACGGTATGGGCTTCAGCATGTCCATAGCTACCGTTCCCTTTTCCACGCTTTCCATAAGCTTTTGTTCAACCGTTGTCACAAAAAGTATGGACATCACTGCAGAAACGACCGTATAGGTAAGCATGTCACCAACCCTTGCTCCCTGCACGCTGTCATATCCACTGTATATTGCCTTCCAAAAAAATGCAGTTGCAAACATGGCAATGCACTGAAATATAATGTTGGCAAACACATCAAAGCGGTAGGCAAGCGCTTTTTGTATCCGCATTTTATATATAAAGCCGTATGCCGATTTGTTGCTTTTTTTGTTCATATTTTGTCTCCAATTTTGCAGGTTATCTTTCATAATAGCTGTGACAGCATATTTTGTTCCAATTTATATTACTAAATTATAGCAGAACATCCAGTTAAATCAAGGAATATATGATACTCTGCCATAAAATTACTTTTGAAATTGAATAAAAAAACGCAAAAAAATGTAAAACTGATTGCTTTCTGATGCGCTTTCATATACACTAAAGAAAAATGACTTTTTACCATTTTTATGAAAAAAGAATTATTTTTAAAAAAGGAAGGTACAGTATATGCAGATGAATACCCCAAAGGAAATCGTTGACTTAAATATGCAGAGTGCAGTAGGAAAAGCAAATATGGGACTTCCCAAAATGATTACCTTGGGTATTCTTGCCGGAATGTTTATCGCCTTAGGCGGCGTAACAAGCAGCACGGCTATCCATAACATTTCAAATGTAGGACTTGCCAAGGTTTTAGGTGGTGCAGTATTTCCTATCGGACTTTTAATGATTGTCCTTGTAGGCGGCGAGCTTTTTACGGGTAACTGTCTTATGATTATGGCAGCCTTAGACAAGCGTTTTACCATTAAGCGTCTAATCCGCAATCTGTTTGTTGTGTTTTTGGCTAATTTCTTCGGTGCTTTTATCATAGACGTGTTAGTTTTTCACAGCGGCAATTTGAATTTAAGCGGCGGCGTACTTGGCGCATACACCATAAAAATAGCTGTGGATAAATCAAATATATCATTTATAAATGGTCTTGCCTCCGGTGTTCTTTGTAACTTCCTGGTGTGCATGGCGATTATGAAGGGTACGGCTGCAACGGATGTTGCAGGTAAAATCCTTGCAACCTGGTTTCCAATATTCGCATTTGTTTTGAATGGCTTTGAACATATTGTTGCCAATATGTATTACATACCTGTGGGCATTTTGGCAAAGACGGATTCTCATTATGTTTCTCTTGCCAAGGATTTATACGGCATAACAGACGCACAGCTTGCACATTTAGATTTTGGCGGCATACTGCAAAACTTTATTCCGGTTACCATCGGCAATTTGCTAGGCGGTATGTTTATTGGAATTATGCTTTATTTTATAAATATAAAGTTTGACAGGAAGAAGCGCCAAAGCTCTGAAAATACATCTGCAAGCAAATAGCAGGGAGGTATATCATGAGATACAATTACACAGTTCCCAAAAGAAAATATAATAGAATAGCCTACAGAATTATGGGACTTATTTTTATTTCCATATCAGCAATCCAGCTTATTACGATATTAAAGGGTCTTGCAAACCACATAATGCTTACAGGCTTGTTTGCCTTTGGTCTTGGTGCATACGGTATCTATCTTGTTATGTCCTCTTTGAGAAAGCAGGCATTTGACATAACCTATGTGTTCTCTGACGATGGTATAAGGGTCGTTCATCATTATGGCGAGACGAATTACACCTACGATAAGGTTGAATTTATAACAATGATAATACCTGATGAATCCATGCTGTTTTATATGCTGAATCTGAAGGCAGGCAGGGATTTATATTCCATTCCTTTTACCATGAAGCAGGAGCTTTGCGAAAAGATATATGAGCTTGTAAACAGCCATATACCGAAAGCTGAAGCATAAAAAGGCATACCGCCTAAAAATATTTTTAAACGGTATGCCGGAAAGAGAAATGCCCAAATGCTTATCTGATTATCTTTTTCTAAAACAAATGTTTGAATTACTCAAAGTAAATATTCTCATCAACATCAGAATTATCTATCGTAAATGTATCTAATACAATCTCCCCTTCGCAATCATATACATTAATAATCCTTGATATACCACGATGACTGTTTTGATATGCAATTGCTTCCTCAGGTGTATTTGGCACAAATCCCTCTAAATCCTCAGCATATACATATCCATGTATTTCATTGTCTCCAATAGCTGCAATAAGGTCAGGATGTATGCCGTATGCTTCAAGTAAAGGCTCCTGTCCATATATCTCTCCCTTGCTGTTTCTCGTTATAATTTCATCAACATTTGTTGTAAGTGAATACGCACTACCATGTAATCTTGGTGATGCATTACAAACATAAGTAGTCTCCCCACTACCATTATATATTCTTACATTCCCCTGAGAATAATACACACTACCGGAATTTGTGGCAAGTGCAAGTGTCATAACATAGCAATTAGTAGTTGCCGTAGTATTATATTTCCAATCTGTATATCTATTTAAACTGCCATCTTTAAATATTCTTGCTTGTACACCCATATATCCTGTTGGGATACTTCTTCCATCCCTTGATGAAATGCTGGTACCTGCCGTTGCCTTTCCATCCTTTACATAAAGTACCGACCAATATTTATAGTTATACCCATTTAAAGATGCATAAGAATAATTGCTTATTGCCGGGTCTGCACCATATGAAATAATGTTATTCGACAACAACATAACAACCACGATTACTGCTGCAATTAGTTTTTTTCTAAATATCATTTCTCTTTCCTCCCTATCTTCTATTTGGGCATTTTCCCTTTATTATTCTATTACTGCTCCAGTAGTTGATGACATGTAGCCTATTACTGTCTTTCCATCCGATTTATACACATCACATACTTTAGGAGGAGCATTGTTAAATGCTTCTATATCTTCAGGACTCATAGATTTCGGTCTACCTGCGTCCAGTTCCGATTTATATACATATCCATATTTCCCATCATCGGAAACAACTTTTATAAGGTCAGGATAATAAAGAGCGTCGCTTCCATATGTCTGTCCATACTCATTCACCTTTAAACCACTATCGCTGAGTAAAGTATTTATGATGTCCGGTGACGCACCAAGATATCTGTCTGTAATAAGCTTTTGAAGATCTCCCTCTGATAAATCAGCCTCTTTAACCTTATCTTTTAAAATCTCGATACAATAATTCAGTTCTTCATCTGTCATAAAATTCCAGTCCTCGTCCTCATTACCCCTGTATACCGCAACTCCATTCGGAAAAAGATACCCCATAGGCGTCTTTCCGTCTGCTAGATAAATCATGCTTCTTTTTATATATGATGCATTTATTTCTTCAGGATGCCGTTCCTCCCAATAAACAAATATATCTCCCACATAGTATTCATACCTTCTTTCCTCCCCTTCACGATATATGGAGCCAATCGACACAAGGTCAGGCTTTAATAGTTCAATGCCGTAGGTCTGACCATATTCATTCACTTTAAGCTCAGGTACATTTTCAATATTCCTATAAAATTCTTTATCCCTTCCTATTTCATCTACAAGCTGTTGAAACTCCTCCTCCGACATATCAGCCAGCGCAACCTTGCTTCTAAGAATTTCAACTCCCTGTTCAAAGGCTTCGTCAGTAAGCTCGTAAGCTTCATCTGCCAACGTATCAGTCTGTGTAATCATAACGGCTTTCGCAGCTATTCCGATTGCCAATACCACTACAACTGCTATCCCTATGATAGGCATTACATTTTTCTTCTCCCCATACACAGCCATAAACTTTGATTTATCCACATCAGGAATTACATACATATCGTCCACATAATTTGACAACAAATCGTCAATATTTTTTTTCTTATTTTCCATATCCATCATCCTCCATCATTTTTTTTAATTTGTTTCTTGCCCTTGCAAGCCTGTTTCCTATGGTTGACTCATTTTTTTTAAGTATCTGCGCTATCTCCTTTATGGAATAGCCGTCAAGGTAGTAAAGCTGTATGACAATTTTGTCATCTGCTTTAAGGCAGTTTACATAATGTAAGACAGTGCTGTCTCCTACATCCTTTGAAATATATTTATCCTCAAGCTCTGTGATATTTTTATGCCAAAAGGATTTCAGCAAATCTCGTGATTTGTTTATTGTCACTCTCATCAGCCAGTATTTTCTGTGTTCTTCCGATTGTAATTCCTTATAATGCTTTAAATACTTTAAAAATGTTTCCTGAACAATATCCTCAGCATCATTCCTGTTACAAACATATCGGAAGGCTATTTTAAACAAATCATCTGCATATTTGTTTACAGTAAATTCAAATTCCTCTTTATCCATGCGTTCCTGCCTCCCCCCTTTCACTATATAAACGAATGACAGCAGGGTTTTTTCTCAACAAAAATAAAAAAAGACTGCCGCTTCTTAATGCGACAGCCCCTTTCCAACTTACATGTTATGCCATTTTTTTCTCTAAAATATCAACCCGATGCTTTAACATGCTTATTTCATCAACGATTACCTGATTGGTTGTATATTCCAGCTTCAATGCATTAACCTCATGCTGCAAGTTTAGTATGCTCCTGTCAAATTTTTCTTCCAACCGTCCAATACATTTATCCATTCTTTGATTTATTCGGTCTTCCGTTCTTCCTAATTCCTCGACAAGTGCATTAAATAATTCTTTTGCTTCCTTACTCATATAGTCACCTCCAAATGTATGTGACTTGTTTTGAAGTTATTGTATGTAAGCATAATTATATTAATTATTCAGTATAATGTCAAGTATCATTTTATTTTTTTCGGTATATAATATCCTCCCTGCCCGGTCCGTTTGATACCATTGTAATCGGAAAGCCTATCTGCTCCTCAATGAACTCAATATACTTACGGCAATTTTCAGGAAGCTCCTCATAATTCTTGATACCTCTTATGTCCGTCTTCCAGCCAGGCAATGTCTTTAAAACAGGCTTTGCTTTTTCAAGCTTCGTTGTTGTAGGGAAGTCTGTCGTTACCTCTCCATCAATTTCATAGCCTACGCATACAGGAATCTCATCAAGATAGCCGAGAACATCAAGGACAGTAAATGCAACATCCGTTGTCCCTTGAATACGGCATCCATATTTTGATGCTACGCAGTCAAACCAACCCATACGTCTCGGTCTGCCTGTTGTTGCGCCATACTCGCCTCCATCACCACCGCGACGCCTTAATTCATCTGCCTCGTTACCAAATATCTCACTTACAAATGCACCTGCGCCTACTGCACTTGAATATGCCTTACATACAGTAATAATCTTATTTATTTCATAAGGCGGTATGCCCGCGCCTATTGCTCCGTATGCCGCAAGGGTTGAGGAGGAAGTAACCATTGGATATATACCATGGTCGGGATCCTTCAATGAGCCAAGCTGCCCCTCCAAAAGAATGTTTTTGCCCTCCTTGATTGCCTCATAAAGATATGCAGAAACGTCACACACGTAAGGCTCAACCATACGCTTGTATTCCATAAGCGTATCAAATATCTCGTCAGCCACTAACAGTGGTTTATGATAAAGATGCTCCAAAATAACAT
Organism: Clostridium sp.; assembly: GCA_023664385.1. GTDB lineage: Bacteria > Bacillota > Clostridia > Lachnospirales > Lachnospiraceae > Coprococcus_C. Next base: position 125,437 of record JAMPFU010000004.1, read on the forward strand.
TTTTTTGTACAATGACTCTCTCAATTTTTTCCTTAAGCGCAGCCTCGTCAAAAAGCTCGCTTACCTGAAAACCTACCTTTGCATACTTGTCAGAATAAAAAGGCGCTATGCCCGATTTCGTCGAACCGAAGGATTTGCCTGCAAGTCGCTCCTCCTCGTACTCATCAAACTTTATATGATAGGGCATAACCATCTGCACCCTATCCGATACCAAAAGCTTAGGCATAGGGACATTTTTGTCAGTAATGGATTTCATCTCATTAAAAAGCACGGGAATGTTAAGTGCCACGCCATTTCCAATAATATTTGTCGTGTGGGCATTAAACACGCCCGACGGAAGTGTATGTAATGCAAACTTTCCATAGTTATTCACTATCGTGTGTCCTGCATTTGCTCCTCCCTGAAATCTTACAATTATGTCTGCCTCCTGGGCAAGCATATCCGTTATTTTGCCTTTTCCTTCATCTCCCCAATTAGCTCCTACCACTGCCTGTACCATTTTAAATACCTCCAATTACTTTATACTCTGAATTGTCCCATACGGTTTATCAGGCTCTTAGATTCCGTCTCAAGCACTCTTGCATTTTCTGCCGCCGTATCACTGTTTGTACTTACCGTCTGCGTGTAATTTTCAAGTTCCTTTGCAGACTCTGATATTTGCTCAGTTGCCTCAAACTGTTCCTTAGCAGTTTCCTGCATATCAAGTGCAACCTTGTCTACCTTTTCCATAAGCTCAACCAAATGCTTAATCTTTTTGTTTGTCTCAGCCACCTTTTCATATACAACATCAAAGGTTTCAGTAGTTTGTGTGACAACAATTGCATTTTCCTTTACCTCGTACACACTCTGTTCCATCTGACCCTCTGCTTCCTGCATAGTAAGGCTTATTTCTTCCGTAAGCCTTGAAATGTCCTCCGCAGCCTTTTTACTATTCTCAGCAAGGGTGCTTATCTGCTCCGCAACGACTGCAAAGCCTCGCCCAGCCTCTCCTGCACGTGCAGCCTCAATGGACGCATTCAGGGAAAGGAGATTTGTCTCGTCTGCAATATCTGTAATAAGCGTTACCATCCTGCTGATATTTGATGTAACCTCTCCAGCCTTTTTTATCTGACTGGCAAGGCTTCCGATTGTGTTTTCTATGCTGTACATTCCACTGCTTACCTTCTGCATATCACGCTTTCCACCCTCTGAGGCGTCAACAGTCTGAAGCATAATGTCCCCTGCACGGTCACACTCTGTCTTTGCAGCCAAAATAACATTTGTAAGCTCAGACATATGTACGGAAACGTCCTCCGCAGCCTTTGAAAGCGACTCCACCATTTCATTGAGCGTCTCCACTGCGTTGCTTTGGTGCATTGACGAATCCGCCAATTCCTCAGACACACGACCGTTTTCCTCCGACTGCTTACTGAGCCAGTCAGCCGTGTGTGAAATATCAGCTATTGTAGTACGCATATTTGTAAGGAAATTCTGCATATTGCGGCTCATATTTGCAATTTCATCGTTACCCTTAACCTCAATGTCGTGGGAGAAATCTCCCACAGCCACATCCTTCAATACATTTGTTACATTTTCGACAGGCTGTACAATTCCATTTACAATCCTGATTATAACAAATATAAGCACAAACGCCGCAATAACAGCAATCAGAATCATAATAATCTCAACACGGGTCAGCTCCTTTAAAACATCGGAACGCTTCATACATGTAACAAGATACCAATCCGTATTTTCAATTTCATTTATGCTAACATAATATTTTCCGTCCTTGCCTTCAAGCAGCAGCAGCTTTGCTATGCTCTTTCCTGAACTGATTGCCTCGCTTACATTGCCATAAAGCTTATCAAGACCTGCACCGTCGAGCTTTACATCTATCATGCTGTTGTCAGGGTGGGCAAGTATTGTCTGTGTTGTCTTTGTCACAAAGAAAGCATTTTCAATACTGCCTTCCGTAATCTCTGTTACAAGTTCGGAAAGATAATCCAAATAAACATCCACGGCAAGAACCCTGACTGCTGCGTCATAATCCATACGCACAGTTGCACTCACACAAACATCTCCTGTCTGTGAATCATAATAAGGCTCACCAAATGCAAATTCCTCATTGTCAACACCCTCAAGATACCAATCACGCTCCGTAAGTACCCAGTCATCCTCCGGTACCCAGCCTGAACCGTCAAGATATACGCCCGAGTCATCACCCATATAAAGACCTACCGGGTAAGCAGGATTTTTCCCGCAGGAGGTTTCCAAATATGTAAGTATGGCAGCATCATCCTGAAAGCCTGCCTCATTTATTGTATTTTTGTATATATTTAATTCACTGATAATCTGTCCCGTCCACGCACTGATTTTTTCAGCATAAACCTCAGATTCCGTTCCAAACCTATCCGTTGCAAGCTCCAATATGACACCCCTGCAAAGTACAAAAAAAGCAAAAACCATAATAATGAATATTGGAATGATCAAGCTGATAAGCTTAAAACGTACACCCATCTTTTTTCCTTTGCCCATTAGACGCAACCTCCATTTTTGTTTAGTTGACAGCATAATCATAAGTCCCTGCCTATCACGCACATACACTATTATATTTGTTTTTATAAGCAGGGTCAATGTTTTTATTTATACATTTATCTCAGCCTTAACTCCAAGTATATCCCGGTTTGCCTCAAGCATCGGTCGTACAACCTCACTAAGAAACTCCTCTGTCTGCTGAGGCGCACGTCCGACAAAATTAATCGGCTCGAGCAGAGAAACAATTTCCTCCTTACTCATTCCAAAGGCATCATCTTCTGCAATCAGGTCTACAAGGTTATTTTCGTTTCCATATTTCTTTACCTGCTCTCCTGCTTTCATGGAATACTCTCTTATTTTCTCATGAAGCTCCTGTCTGTTTCCGCCACGCTTTACGGCATCCATCATAATGTTTTCCGTCGCCATAAATGGAATTTCCTTCATAAAGTGCTGATAGATTACCTTGTCATATACAACAAGTCCATCCACAACATTCAAATATAAATCAAGAATACCGTCCACTGCAAGAAATGCCTCCGGTACAGATATTCTCTTGTTTGCAGAATCATCAAGGGTCCGCTCAAACCACTGTGTTGCTGCGGTTATGGCAGGATTGAGGGCGTCAACCATCACATAATTTGCAAGGGACGCTATTCTTTCACTTCTCATAGGATTTCTCTTATATGCCATTGCAGAGGAGCCAATCTGTGTTGGTTCAAACGGTTCCTCTATCTCCTTCAGGTGCTGCAAAAGTCTTATGTCGTTTGAAAATTTATGCGCACTCATGGCTATTCCGCTGAGAACATTTAAAACCCTTGCATCCACCTTCCTTGAATAGGTCTGTCCCGAAACAGGATAACACGCCTGAAATCCCATCTTATCGGCAATAATGCCATCTATTTTTCTTACCGTTTCATGGTCGCCGTTAAAAAGCTCAAGAAAGCTTGCCTGCGTACCTGTCGTTCCCTTAGAGCCCAGTAATTTTTGCTGGTCTATCATATATTCTATATCGCTTAAATCAAGTAAAAGCTCCTGCATCCAAAGTGTTGCACGCTTTCCCACCGTAGTAGGCTGTGCCGGCTGAAAATGCGTAAATGCAAGTGTAGGAAGGGCTTTATATTTATCTGCAAATTTTGCAAGCTCATCGATTACATTGATAAGCTTTTTCCTCACAAGCTTTAATGCCTCTGTCATAACAATGACATCTGTGTTATCCCCGACATAACAGCTTGTAGCTCCCAAATGAATTATGCCGTCCGCCTTTGGACACTGTACGCCATAAGCATATACATGGCTCATTACGTCATGCCGTACTTCCTTTTCCCGTTTTTTTGCCACCTCATAATTTATGTCGTCCACATGGCCTTTCATCTCGGCAATCTGCTCGTCTGTTATTCTTGGATTTCCATCTGCGTCCTTAAGCCCAAGCTCTTTCTCTGTTTCGGCAAGTGCAATCCAAAGTCTCCTCCAAGTTTTAAACTTCATGTCAGGAGAAAAGATATACTGCATTTCCTTACTTGCATATCTCTCTGACAACGGGCTTACATATTTATCATTCATAACATACATCCTTCCATTCTTTTGTCTAAAAGCCGTGTATATCAGGCAGCTTTCGCATCAATATCTACAACAATGTAAATTATGCCTTAGTTGGATTGAACTGTCAAATATTTTATGTTGTGACATATGAAAAAAATTATGGAAATATATATATTTTTTTGATATAATATGCACAACAGATTATATAAATGTATTCGGAGGATTTTTTTATGCAAGAGAAAAGAAAATACGAACGATTACCAATTAAACTGAAACTTGAGGTTTCAAACCTTTTTAAGCAGGATGGAATAAACATAGATGCCTTAGATGCAGAGATTGAGGTTTTTGATATTTCAAAGGCAGGTATCGGTTTTATGTCTGCAAGCAAGCTTCCTGTTGGTTACTATTTTAATGCCACTATCGAATTTGTTGGAACTGACGAGATTATTTTGTCAGTCGTCAAAATCCTCTACGAAACGCCAATCGGTAATGCGGGCTACAGATACGGATGTGAATTTGTGGGACTTCCATCCATGTATCATCACCTTTTTGATGAGTATGCCGAGCGGTATAAATCTTCAAAAGAAAAATAATAAATAAGGGGCTGTCACAGTAAGGATTTAAGGCACACATAAACTTACACTGACAAGCCTCTTATATTTTGTATTTTTATGGTTACCGGCTATCTTTAGCATATTGATATTTTGTCTTTTCTATTATGTGGGGCACGAACTGCTGTCTGAGTGCACAGCCTTATGCAGCCAAACGGTATGTGTATTTTGAATTGCAACTTTTTAAGACCGCAAGAATACCTC
>JAMPFU010000050.1 GCA_023664385.1 Clostridium sp.
TGGAGTTTCGCAAGAAGATATTGATAAAAAAACAAAACGATATGAAGAATTGATTGCTACTTTAGCAAAAAGATAAATTCCAGTTTGTAGGAAGCTGTCAAGTAACGGATTGACATTCAAATACGGAGAGTATTCATATGAGAAAAAAGAAAAATTTAATATTGGATTTTACCTCCCTTTTGGATGTCATAATGATTTTGCTTTTCGTTGTCATATGTAATATGAGCAATGCATCCCTGGAGGCAAATGAAAATGCAAAAAAATCACAGGAAAGCCTTGCAGATGCCGAGATAAAGATGGAGGATATGCAGGGGAAGCTTGATGCACTGTCCGCTGACAACGAAGCTTTAAAGATGGAGCTTAGCGAGTATCAGATTAACGATGGCGACCCTGTTTCTGCTGAAGCCTATGAAACTATCCTTAACAGCACGACAAAGGTCATTATGAAATGCGGGACGGGCATGGACACGGAAACAAATAAACATATGGTAATCATTGACATCATTATAAAGAATAAGGAGGAAACTGCAAGACAGGCGACTGCAAAAATCATACATGACTTTGGTTTATCAAGGAGAGAACGGGATGCATTTAATGCAAAACAGATAGGAAGCATTAAGGAGGAGCTTGAAAAATATCTCACATACGCTGACACAAAGCTGATATGGGTGTTAATAGAATATGACTATCGGGATGAGAATTTTTCCAATGCGGATTTAGAAATCATCCGTGACGCCGTTCAGATGATTGAAGCAGACAAAAATGTTACCTGTTACATTGAGGAAATGAAAAAGTAGAAAGACAATTGCGAAAAAATAAAGATGCTTGCAATTGTCAAAATAAAAAACAGAAAGGAAAAAACTATGGGCAAAAAGGACAATTATAACGAAATGAATGAAAACGAACAAACAAAAAAGGAAAAGAAGAAAAAGAAACGAAAATTTCCTTGGCTGCTATTATTGCTTTTAGTGCTTATTATCGCTGCGTTGTTATTCTTTGGTAAAGGGGGAGGCTTTGGTTTCTTTAATTCAGGTGAGAAGGGAACAGAAAAAAACACCGAAGCTGATACAACGGAGCAGGTAGAGACAATCACAATCGAGGTAAGGCAGGGACAGTATTTCATTGACGACAAGGAAGTAACGCTTACCGATATTGAACAGATTATCAACGAAAATGATGCTGCGCATACAAGGTATGTTATGGATGACAATTATGCAGGAACACAAAGCTGGGATGAGTTAAAGGCGCTTTTTTCCAATCATGGAATTACACCGGTCATGGAAGAATAATTATCGTTTCTGTGGGCATGCTTTTACAAAAAGTGGAAGTTATGAGTGTCAATGATTATTATGAAGGAAAGCAGGTGTAAATATGGTAAAGCACATTATTTTATGGAAATTAAGTGAAGCACTTGAGGGCTCCAAAAAGGAAGAAGTGCGAATCGGCATAAAGAAAAACTTAGAAGGATTGTATGGGAAAATACCCGGACTTGTAAGCATGAAAATAAATATCAACCCGCTTTCCTCATCAAATGTAGATGTTATGATGGACAGCACATTTGAGGATGAAAATGCATTAAAGGGTTATCAGAAGCATCCTGAGCATGTTAAGGTTGCCGATACCTTTGTAAGACCTTATACTGTGGCAAGAAGCTGTATGGATTATGAAATATAATTGGTTATTTTATTTGTGCGAAAACAGTTATTATATGAACAGGAGATAAATAAAATGAGTACACATCAGGATGCGGCGGGTGCTGCAAATTATGACAAAATGGTAAATACTCCTGTGGCAAGGCTTGTGATAAGGCTTGCTGTTCCGACCATTATAAGCATGATGGTTACAACGATTTATAGTATGGCAGATACTTATTTTGTGGGAAAGCTTGGAAACAGCGCCAGTGGAGCGGTAGGCGTTGTTTTTGGGCTTATGGCAATCAATCAGGCTGTTGGCTTTATGTTTGGACATGGGGCAGGAAGCATCGTTGCAAGACGGCTTGGGGAGCGGGATCCTGAAAATGCCACAAAGTACACGTCTGTAAGCTTTTTTGCTTCACTTTTGGCAGGCGCCTGCGTGACCGTATTCGGTCTTATTTTTATAACGCCGCTGATGAAGCTTCTTGGAAGCACGGAAACCATACTGCCATATGCGAAGGATTACGGAAGGTTTATCCTTATGGCAGCGCCCGTATCTATGGGTAGCTTTGTACTAAATAACATTTTAAGATACGAAGGAAAAGCATACCTCTCAATGATAGGTCTTACGATCGGAGGAATTATCAATATTGCCCTTGACCCTGTCTGCATCTTTGTTTTTGACCTTGGAATTGCAGGTGCGGGAATATCCACGGCACTTTCACAGTGCGTCAGCTTTCTAATATTGTTGAGCATGTTCCTCAGAGGAAAAACACAGAGTAAAATCAGCCTTGCAACCGCATGTGCAAATGTGGGGATGGTTATTCTTGTTATGCAAACCGGATTTCCGAGCTTTTTAAGACAGGGGCTTACAAGCATATCTACTATGATTTTAAACAGCATGGCAGGAAATTACGGCGATGAAGCCGTGGCTGCCATGTCGATTGTAAACAGGATATGCTTCTTCATATTTGCGGTCGGACTTGGAATCGGACAAGGCTTTCAGCCTGTTGCGGCATTTAATTATGGTGCAAAAAGGTTTGGAAGGGTAAGAAAGGCATTTTATTTTACTTGGGCGGCAGGAGAGGTTCTGCTTGGAATTCTTGCCATAATTGGAATTATATTATCAGGAAATCTTGTAGGTATTTTCAGGGATGATAAGAGTGTTATAGAAATTGGCACAGTTGCTTTAAGATACCAGCTTTTAGCCCTTTTTGTCCAGCCGTTTTCAATATGTACCTCCATGCTTTTTCAGAGTGTGGGAGAAAATAAAAAGGCGGCATTTGTGTCGCTGTTAAGAAGCGGAGCCTGTTTCATACCGCTGCTTTTGTTATTTAGTAATTTGTTCGGCTTATTTGGAATACAGATTGCACAGCCTGCCGCTGACGTGCTTACATTTTTACTGACGCTTCCAATCGGGGTTTCGTATATGATAAGGCTGAAGCGGCTTGAGATGAATGAATAAATAAAGGAGATAATTATGCTTAAAATAGGAAGTCATGTAAGTATGGGCGGAAAGGATATGATGCTTGGTTCCGTCAAGGAGGCACTTAGCTATGGTGCAAATACGTTTATGCTCTACACAGGCGCCCCTCAAAATACGAGGAGAAAGGATGTGTCCGAGCTTAAAATATCTGAGGCATGGGAGCTTATGAGGGCGAACGGCATAGATGAATTTGTTGTGCATGCCCCTTATATCATCAATCTTGCCAATACTGTTAAGCCAGAAACCTACAAAATTGCAGTGGATTTTCTTGCGCTTGAGCTTGAACGGACAAAGGCTATGGGGTCGCGTATACTTGTGCTTCACCCCGGCTCTCATGTAGGAGAGGGCGTGCAGGCAGGTATAGCGCAGATTGTAAAGGGCTTAAATGAGGTTCTCACAAAGGACACTGAGGTAAACATCGCCCTTGAAACAATGGCAGGAAAGGGCAGCGAGCTTGGGCGAAGCTTCGAGGAGCTTGCAATGATATACGATGGCGTTGTTTATAACGATAAGCTTAGGGTTTGCTTTGATACATGCCACACAAGTGACGCAGGCTATGACATTATAAATGATTTCGACGGTGTCATGGATAAGTTTGATAAAATAATAGGGAAAAAACAGATTTCCGTATTCCATATAAACGACAGCAAAAATGCACCCGGCGTAGCGAAGGACAGACATGAAAATATCGGCTTTGGCAATATCGGCTTTGATGCCTTGCAGCGTATTATTTATTGCAGTGATTTTGAGGATATTCCTAAAATACTTGAAACACCTTATATCAAGGACCCACAGGATGCAAAAAAATCCTATGCGCCATATAAGCATGAGCTTGAGATGATTAGAAAAGGTGTGTTTAATCCGAATATGATTAACGACATATTAAAGGAAAACGGAGTACAGGAGTAGGAAAAACGAATGATGTAAACTAGTACGAAAGAGAGAGGATTATGACAAAAGCACTTGTTCCTATTATTGCTTTAATTTTGACGGGAATTTTTATAAAGAAGATAAAATTTGTATCAGAGGAAACGATAGCGGGTATAAAAAATATAGCATCTAATGTTTTTTTGCCTGCCGTCATTTTTAACGCCCTTGCAACGGCAGATTTTAACAAGGATTCCATGTTTATTTTCTTCACGTCCCTGTTTGTGCTTGTGGCAGGTTTTTCTGTGGGCTTTGTAATAAAAAAACTGTACAAAAAACCATATCGGGATTACATACCATACATGACCGTTACATTTGAGGGCGGTATGCTTGGATATGCCCTTGCACAGGTTTTAGTAGGAGCAGACAAGCTTTATTACATTGCAACCATTGACCTTGCGGGAGCGCTGTTTGGATTTACCGTATGGATTACCATGCTGGAACGTCTTTGCAATAAAAATTCACGTGAAGGACAAGAAAAGGGAATTGTTAAGAGTATTTTGACAACGCCCACGCTTATTGCGGCGGTCTTGGGACTTATATTTGGGCTTACGGGACTTGGGCACAAGATACTTGGCTCAGGTGCAGGGGAAGTCTATGAAAATGTAGTGGAAATGTTTTCTGCACCACTTACGCCGTTGATACTCATAAGCCTTGGATATGGAATACGCATATCAAAGGAAACGATAAAGGATGCCCTTCTGATAATCCTTGAGCGCATATGTGTTGTCGGGCTTGTAGCAGCAATCGCCTTTCTTCTTTTTGGAAGACATATAAGCTTTACGCCTGCACTTACCGCATCCTTTATTTTATATTTCTGTCTGCCGCCAAGCTTTATTTTGTCGGTATATGTCAAGGAAGAAAAAAGCAGGGATGTTGTTTCCTGTGTTTTGTCCCTGTATATGATTTTGACGCTTGCAGTTTTTTGTGTACTTTTGGCAAAGTTTTAGGAATTGCCGTCTTATCTTTGGACATTATAATACTGTTTTTAGTAAAGAAGTCATGGTATAATATGAACGCATAAACGCGAACGCAGTTACGAAGAACATTCGATGACGGCTTGCAGTCAATCGAATGTTCAAGGAACTATGTGAGTGTAACGAACACCGAAAAACCGAAAGTTTTGAGGTGAGCGTTTATGCGAAGAAACACCACAAATAAAAAATGAAAGGAATAATTTTCAAATGGACAAGTTAAATCTTATGAAGAAGGCAAATGAGGTCCGTCAGGGCATAATTTCTTCCGTTCATAGTGCAAAGTCCGGACATCCGGGCGGTTCACTTTCAGCGGCGGATATTTTTACTTATTTGTACTTTGAGGAAATGAATGTTAATCCGGAAAAGCCGGAGGATGAGGAAAGAGACAGATTTGTTCTTTCAAAGGGACATACAGCACCGGGATATTATGCGGCACTGGCAATCAAGGGCTTTTTTCCTACAGAAGATTTAACTACCTTAAGACATGTCGGCTCTGTTCTTCAGGGACACCCTGACATGAAGCATATCCCGGGCGTGGATATGTCGTCAGGCTCGCTTGGACAAGGGCTTTCTGTTGCTGTTGGCATGGCACTTGCAGCACGAATGAAGGGGAAGGCTTACAGAACCTACTGCCTTTGTGGTGACGGAGAGATACAGGAGGGTCAGATTTGGGAGGCTGCAATGTTTGCAGGACACCGTAAGCTTGACAATCTTGTTGTTATCGTTGACAACAATAATCTTCAGATTGACGGAACCGTTGAGGAGGTATGCTCGCCGTATCCGATAGATGAGAAGTTTCAGGCATTTGGATTTCATGTTATAACAATAAATGGAAATGATTTTGATGAGATAGACAGTGCATTTCAGGAGGCAAAAAATACAAAGGGTATGCCGACTGCAATTATTGCCAATACGGTAAAGGGTAAGGGTGTATCATTTATGGAAAATCAGGCTGGCTGGCATGGCAAAGCGCCAAATGATGAGCAGTACCAACAGGCGGCAGAGGAGCTTAGAAAGGCAGGTGACGCATTATGTTAGGAGATAAGATTGCAACGAGGGACAGCTACGGTAATGCGTTGGTGGAGCTTGGAAGGGAGCATGACAATCTTGTCGTGCTTGATGCAGACCTTGCAGAAGCAACAAAGACAATTAAGTTTAGGGATGCATTTCCTGACAGACATATTGACTGTGGTATCGCGGAGGCAAATATGGCAGGCATAGCTGCAGGTATGTCAACAAGTGGTTTTGTTCCGTTTATGAGCTCGTTTGCCATGTTTGCGGCAGGAAGGGCGTATGAGCAGGTAAGAAATTCAATCGGTTATCCGCACCTTAATGTTAAAATCGGTGCAACCCATGCAGGCATATCGGTAGGCGAGGACGGAGCGACCCATCAGTGCAATGAAGATATTGCCCTTATGAGGACAATACCGGAAATGGTTGTTATAAATCCCTGTGATGATGTTGAAGCCCGTGCGGCAGTAAAGGCAGCCTATGAGTATGTGGGTCCTTGCTATCTAAGGTTTGGAAGATTGGCGCTGCCTGTTATAAATGATGAGGAAACCTACAGGTTTGAAATTGGAAAAGGCGTGGAGCTTAAAAAGGGCAAGGACATAACGATTATTGCAACGGGACTTTGTGTGTCAGAGGCGCTTGATGCGGCAAAGCTGCTTGCTGATGACGGCATTGATGCACAGGTTATCAACATCCATACAATCAAGCCGATTGATGAGGATATGATTGTTGCGGCGGCAAAGGCTACAGGAAGGTTATTTACAGTTGAGGAACATTCTGTAATCGGAGGCCTTGGAAGTGCAGTTTCTGAGGTGCTTTCCGAAAAATGTCCTGTAAGGCTTACAAGGCTTGGAATCAAGGATGTGTTTGGAGAGTCGGGTCCTGCAAAGGAGCTTATCCATAAATATCAGCTTGACGCCGAGGGAATTTATGAGCAGATAAAGGCTGCAATGTAATTGTAAAAACGGAAACTATATGGGCTGTCGTACGATAAAGATTCGTAGCGGGCAGCCCATTCCTATGTGGAAGAAATATCGAATGAGGAAAGCAGCTACTAAAACGGCTGTTACTATAAAATTGAACAAAGGATTTGGGAAGAACAAATGAGTAAATCAAATGAGTGGCAGGAGAAACAGCAGAAGCTGTTGGAACAGGCAATTGCAGGCATACGCAGTGGAGAAAGAGAGGCATTTAGCGAATTATATTCCTGCACAGAAAAGTATGTCTATTATTGTATCAGGATGCATGGTGTACCGGAGAATGAGGCTGCTGATGTTATGCAGGAGGTTTACGCTGCAATCTATGGAAGCCTTGAAACACTTAGGGATATTCATGCGGCTTTAGGCTGGATAAAAAGTATTACATTTCATAAAAGCATGGATTATTTCAGGCGCAATAACAAGGAGCTGTTTATACAGACAGAGCAGGATATTGAGGAATATGATTTGCAGGCAGATAATATAGAGCTGCCTGAGGACATTATAGAGAATGAGGCATCACAGAAGATTGTTCGGGATTTGATTTACGCTTTACCTGAGGACTATAGGCAGGTTCTTGTAGCATATTATTTCGAGGAGCGTAAGGTGGACGAAATAGCAGAGGCGCTGGACGTTCCAACAGGAACTGTCAAAACTAAGTTATACAGGGCGCGAAAGCAGCTTCAAAAATCTGTGGAGCAGGTGGAACAGGAACAGGGAATACGCCTTCATTCTGTTTCAGCGGCACCGATTTTTCTTCTTCTGTTTTGTTTGGATGCAGAGGCAGTGGCAATACCGGGAGAGGTATCGGAGACAGTGATTGCAGCTTTAGGCACCTTGGAGAAACAAACGCCTGTTTCAAAATTGTCCGGCACAGACAAGGCTGCGTCCATAGGAGGAAAAATTGCAGGGAATGTTGCAAGAAAATATATTCTGGCTGCTGTTATGGCATTGCTTTTGGGCGGGATTATTTTGATGATTATAAAATGGAATGATGATAAAAAGGTTTCGCCTGCGAGTGATACGTCAAATGAGATTTCGGAAACTGCTGATACGGAGCAGGCATCAGAGAAACCACAGGCAACTGACACGGAGCAGGCGTCAGAGGAGTCGCAGGCTGCTGATACGGAGCAGGCGTCAGAGAAGCCGCAGACTATTGATTTGGAGCGTCAGAGCATGCTTCGTGAATATTATCACGCCATGTATGATAAAATGTGTGAGACACATATGTGGCATGATGGAACGGACATAGCCGTTAGTGGGGATTTCATGGAAGCGTTACAGTATACTTTGGACGATTTTGACAATGATGGATATGAGGAATTTGCCGTTTCCATAATCTCGGCGGATTATATGGCAGCATACACAGAACGTATTTATAAATATAACCCCGATACTGATGAATGCAGTTTAATATTGGAGCTTTATCCAGGAGCTTCTTACTATGAAAATGGGCGTGTGCTTGGAAGGGCGGATAATTCCCACCGATTCGGAACCGATTGGTTTTTATTTGATGAGGCAAATGAGATATTTATAAGGCAGGCATACATCTTTGAGTGGAGAAAGAATGAGTGGGATAACTATGAAGGACATCCTTTCCCTGACACTGCTGATATTGATGGGGACGGGGTAATATGGTGTTTTATTGATACAGAGGATAATTATACCTACAAGGATCAAAGTGAATATGAGGCATGGAAGCAGGAAATGTTCGATGAGACAGTGCAATTGCAGATTTTATGGATAACATTTTCTGAGGGTTGGCAGTTTGAATAAAAAGATAAAAATTTGAAACCAAAATGAATCCTCCTGCGACTTATAATATGTAACAACTATGTTAAATGGCATACTAATGGAGGAGTCAAATGAAAAGAGTATTAAAAACTGTTGGAATGGCACTTATCGGAGCTGCCTTGGGATGGCTGATAGGTACATTATTCGACGGAGATGACGTTATGTGGTGGGTTTGGTTTTTTATGGGAGTGCCTGCGGGATGGATTTTTCTTGGAAAGTATTTCGGTCGGTTAATATCCAAAAATTTAGCCTTGATGGCGTTTCTGCTGACAATGAGAGTTGCACTGGCAGGTTTGATTGGCTGGGTTATTATACCAATTGAGCTTGTGCGGTCACTAGTGGATGTGTTTGGAAAGAAGGGAGAGTAGATAAGGCATTGAAAAATGACTTATAGATACATGATTTTGTAAATTATTTTGACAAAAGGGGAATATGTAAAAAAGAATGTAGGGCTGTCGCAGTAAGAATTTAAGGCACACATAAAATTACACTTAGATGCCTTAAATCTTTACTGCGACAGCCCCTTGTTTTTTACTCTCATTCAAAAAATCTGGGTTACATTGAGTAATCCTCGGAATGTTGTTCTTTTGTTTCATGCACCTTGGAAGGCGCTTTTTTTTCCATATCGTGCAGAGCGTATTCACATGCCTGTATCACAAAACTGGAAAATGAAACATCTTGATTTGCAATTGCAGTCTCAATTCTTTGAATAAGTGGAATTGGAAAGCGAATTGTTTTATTCTCCGATTCTTTTTTTGTTGTTTTTAATTGAAATGGCATATCCTTCACCTCCACTTTAATGATATTGCATATGAAATACAAAACATACATTGCATATTGCATAATATATTGCAATGCAAAAATACTTGCTATAAATGTTTGCATGTGATATATTTATGTTTGCAAAAAGTAAAAATGCGTTACTAATAAACAGAAGAAAGGAAAGAAAATAATATGCAAAATGATGAAATGAACCAAGGAAATGTGTTTACAAATACGGCTGGAACAAACAATGGATATGCAGGCGAATCGCCAGTAATGACAGGAAATGGTGTTCAGCCAAATATGCAAGGTGGTGGGGTAAGCTGTCCGCGTTGTGGAAGTACTAATTTACAGGCTATATCCGATACGCATGGAAAGGGTGCGAAACTCTGGAAGCTATGTCTTTGTGGTTTTCTTGGCTTATGTGGAGCCGGCAAGACACAAACAGAGCATTATTGGGTTTGTTCAAACTGCGGAAATAAGTTTAAAATGTGATGGACAAAGATAAGGTTTGGATTAAAACGATGGATTGGTGCGCTCGGTATTGGGGCTGTCATCAAATGCCAAGCAGAAGCTATCGTATAGGCTCATATCAATTTCCAGTATGTGCTAGATGTATGGGTATCATTATTGGATACATTTGTGCTGTAATCATGCTAGTTTTAAAAAAATATATATGTTTAAGGACATGTATTTTACTATGCATGCCAATGGTCATAGATGGAGGAATACAATTTTTCACAAAATATGAATCAAAGAACTACAGGCGGAGTTATACAGGCTTTTGTGCTGGTTTGGGATTTATTATGATACTGCGACACATTATTTTTAACTTGTTTCAATTGATGGGGATATAGCGTTTATAGAAACAAGCTAATGTAGTATTCTTGTGAAGATTATGTTGAATTTATTTGATGATGAGTAGGTTTTAAAGGCACATGGAAACAGACAAATGTAAACCGTGTGCCTTGTTGCGTCCATGGGAGAAGCTTGGGCAATTTCCCATAACGTAATTGATAAAAATAAAAAAAATTTTAAAAATATAAAACTTTTTCCTGCGTTCAATTGTCATATAGGTATAAGGCAGCGAAAACCTTATCAAGAGTGAAGCTTGCCATTAAATTTAGCCATGAGCGAAACTCTACTTTTTGTACAGCTACATTTTAGAAATAGTGTGTTTTGCTCATTGTTAATTAATGAAAGAGGAGGAAACGGTATGAAAACAATATGGACAGAGTAGGTAAGTTGCCTGCGTTGCGGAAGTACCAATTTACAAGTATTCAAAATGTGGTAACACAAGAATAACAAACAAAAGAAAGGAATTTAAAAATGAAAAAGTTATGGAAAATTATGAGTATAGCACTGTGTGGAGCGATGCTGCTTACAGGATGTGGAAAAAATAATGAAAAGGACAATGGAAAAAAGGTCAAAGAAAGCTTAGAAGAAAAAATGGTAAAGGAATATACATTGAGTGAGAATTTTTCTACAAGGGATAACGCCATTTGGTATCTGACAGAGAATGATGCAAAAGGGAAAGATTCGGAAGTGATTTGTGTATTTGTTAGTAAGGGTGGAACTATGTATAGGTATAGCAATGATAATTACACATTAGGCGATTTTGCCAATATGACTGACGAAGAAATTATATCAATGCTGGAGACTGCTAAAACTGAAATGGAACAGTCTAAAGCTGCGTCCTTCACAGAAAGCTTAGAATCGGACATTGCAAGATGCGATACGTTAATTAACAATTTGCCTGATACAATAGAGTTTTATGATTATGAAGTTTCTTGGGTATATAGTGGCTTTGAAAATGTAAAAGCAAGATTGCAGGCATATAGGGATAGTCTGTCAGCCTTGTTGGAATCCAGTGCTGAAATAAATAATACAAGTGATTTTATGAATTTAAGTTATGCTGTTTACACAGATTCTACTGGAAATACAGTTGTATCTGAAGAATTACAAGGAACTTATAACAGTTGCAGTTACTACAATGGAGATGTTGACTTTCTTACCTATATGGAAACATTATATGAAAAATATCAGGCTTATGTCAGTGGAAATTATGTAGAAAATGACTATGATAATTCGCTTGTAACGGCGTTGGCTAATGCTGAGTTTTATGGTGGCTATGAAGAAGTGAATTTTGAAAGAGATGATGGGAAAGTCGAGGTAAATATAACAGGATGGCATAGTGTTGGTGACAGTGAAGAAGATGAAATTCCATATCATGTGGAGATACAGGAAAATGATTATAAGATAGATGAAATAAAAACAGGTTTGAGTGTGTTTCAGGTTTATGACTCATATTATGGAGGCTATTATTGTGATGATAACGAAAAATGCTTGATAACCAGAACAATGGAAAATAGCGTCTTTAAATTAGATGATGTAAATTCAAAAAATGTGATGGTTGACCCTAAGGATTGATAAAGCAGGCTTATTAAATGAAATTCAAAAGTAAGGTTTGGTAAGAAATATAATTGAGCATAACGTAATTTAAAACCAAAAGGAGAAAGGTACAAATGACATACGAGCAAGCCGTGGAACAGGCAAAAATGAATAATGACGTTGGATTTCGTTTTCTGTATGAAAGCACATATAAGGATAAGTATTATGTTGCATTGAAGTATATGCAAAATGAACAGGATGCATTGGATGTATTGCAGGATGCATATATGCGGGCGTTTAAAAGCTTAGATACTCTTTATGAAGCAAGTAAATTTTCTGCGTGGATGGGAATGATTGTAGCAAATACAGCAAAAAATGCATTGTCATCAAAGAAAAGGCAGATTTTATTTTCTGACATAAACACAACAGATGACGACAATTTTTTTGAGGAGCAGATAGAGGATGATAATGTGGAAAATCAGCCTGAGCTTGCTTACACAAAGGAAGAAACAAAAGAATTGGTAAATGAAATGATACAATCCTTGTCTGAGGAGCAGAGATTGTGCATTATGATGTTTTACATTGAAAATATGAGCATAAATGAAATTGCGTACTCCTTGGATTGTTCGGAAAATACGGTAAAGTCAAGACTAAGCTACGGCAGAAAAAATTTAAGGACGAAGGCTGAGGACTTGGAGAGAAAAGGCTATCGTTTACATGGAATTGCACCGCTGACATTGCTTGCAGCTCTGATTCGGTCAGAGCTTGCGTCCTTTGTGCCGCCTGCGGCAGCGACGGGACTTTTTGCACTTGGACAGGTTGGAGCGGCAGCCAATATTGCAGGAAACATGGCAGGCAATATGGCGACAGCAGGAATGAATCCTGTAAACATGGCAGGCAATATGGCGACAGCAGGAATGAACCCGGCAAACGTGGCAGGCGGCATGGAAACTGCAGGAATGACTCAGGGAATTGCCGCCAAGGCAGGGGGTGCTGCTGCTAAAAAAGCATTTTTGCAGACAGTCGGGGGAAAGCTAGTGGCTGGCATTGCTGCTGCGGCTGTTTTAGCAGGAGGTACGGCGGCAATCATATACAACATTAATAAGGATGATGAGAAAAAAACTGAAACGGAGGTCAGCACTGAAGCAACAGACGATATTACTACTGCCGCTGCGGATAATCAAGCGGCAAGTGAGTTAGATGCCGAGCTTGATACAACGGAAGAAGTAACGGAGGAAAAAGAAAATACGGAATACAAGCAGGCATATGTGGAGGTGCTGAAGGAAAACGAAAGCTATATAAAGATGTGCGAGAGTTGGTATGCTTCTCCGTATTCGTCTGAACCTATAAACTACGGAGAACGTCCTGTAGCTGTTGCTGATGTAACAGGCGACGATATGCCTGAGCTTATTATTTTAAGTGCAGAGAACGAGTATGCAACTATGAATGTGGAAATATATTCCTTCAATGAGGAGAAAAATACGGAGCAGATATTTTCATACTATTGGGACATGAAAGCAGGAAGCGGACAGCACAGCGCTTTGTTTACATGCAGCAATAGTGCTTCTCTTTATTTTTATGTTCAGTATGGAGATACCTCTAGCAACGAAACCATTATGGAAGTAACAATGGGCAGCGATGGCAGGCTGCAGACCAATGATTTTATGTATCTGTACGAGAACTATGAGCAAATGTATGAAAACAATACGCCGGGAATATATGAAATCGGTGGAAGCGACGTTACAAAGGAGCAATATGAGGAGGAGAAAAGGAAGCTATTTGACAGCATAGAAACCGTATATCAATACAACACCATGTATGATGAACTTAACTCGGCTAATATAAAAAATGAGGCAATGACATATGAGGAGGCACTTGAATTTTTGGGAGAAGCCGGAGCAGAAAAACAAGAAAGCAAAGCGGCAGACTGGAAATCATCCTACCTTGCTGTATTGAATGACCCTGAAAGCTGGCTGCGGAATATAGGCGTAGGCGATGAGACACTGAACGGGTTACGCAATTACGAATATTCCTTGTTTGACATCAATCATAATGGGACGCCTGAGCTGATTATCAGCGCAGTAACAGAATGGGTTTCTGTTGAGTGGTTTTTTTGCTCTTATTCTAATGTAGATGGTGCATATTTGATAGAACAGAAATCAAGCGATGTCAGAACTGGATTAGGAATTTACAATAATCAGTTGGTGTGGTCTTGGAGTGAAGCATATTCACCGAATTGTGGCATGACATACATTACCATGACAATGGGAAAATTAGAAAGTGGAGAGTCATTTTCCTATGAGAGTTGGGAGGAGAGACCAGAGACCGAAAGCTTAGAAAGTTATCCGATAGAAGATACAAGTGCACTTGAATAAAGCTGATAACAAAAATAAATGACAGAACAAACTAAAAAGCCAACAAAACAAATGAAAGAACAAACTAAAAGCCAATAAAACAAATGAAGGAACAAACTAAAAGCCAACAAAACAAATGAAGAAACAAACATAAAAAACAAAACAAATGAAGTAATAAACTTAAAAGCCAACAAAATAAATGAAAGAACAAACTGAAAAGCCAACAAAACAAATGAAAGAACAAACTGAAAAGCCAACAAAACAAATGAAAGAACAAACTAAAAGTCAATAAAAAATAAAAAATTAAAAAAATTTCAAAAAATATAAAACTTTTTGATAGGTTCAATTGTCATATAGGTATAAGGCAATGAAAAACTCTATTAGGAACGCAGCTTCTGATAAGAGAAACAGAGGAGGAAACTATGGATAACAATTTTAACAATGGACAAATGACAACACAGAATATGCAATATGACCCTAATATGCAGTACGGGCAGAATATGCAATATGGACAAAGCATGCAGTACGACCCTAACCAGCAATATGGACAGAATACGCAGTATAATGTAAGCCAGCAATATGGACAGAACATGCAGTATGACCCCAATGCACAGTACAGTCAGGGTATGCAGTATGGACAAAATAACGTCAACAGGCAATATAGCCAGCCAAAAGCAAGACAGTCTGGTAATGCGGGTGCAAATATAAAAAAGGTACAGAAAGAATTTAAAGACAAAGCAAGCCGAACCGGACTTAATGCATTTTGTCTGCTGGGAATTATCGCAGCAATGCTGTTTATTGTTGCACCATTTATGAATTTTGTAACATTTCATTTTAATGAACGATATGACGTGTCAAGAAATTCATCGGTAAGGGTAAAAGCAGCAGATGGCTTCAACCTGTTTGAGCTTTCCAAGCTTGGTGGAAGCGTTGATAACATCCTTGATAAGTATTCCAGATATGACAAGGAAGATTTAGCGGATGATGCCGAGGATTTGAAGGATGATATTCTTGATGATTTGGATTATTATTTTGACATTAATGTAGACCGCAGCACGGTAAATGAGATAGATGGCATTGTTGCACTTGCTCTTAGAGGGCGTGCGGCTACGCTCATTACACCGTGGATTATCATTATATGTGGATTGGGACTGTTTGTATTTACGATAGTGGAAAATAAGAAAATGAAGCTGCTCTGTTCATTTGTTCCACTTGCATGTTTGATTTGGCTTATGGCATGCTCTGAGAATTTTATTACGGCAATGGGAATAGGCGCATGGGCAATCGTAGTAGGAATTGTAATGGGAATTGTCAGTGCATGGAAGGCTGATTAAAACAAAACGATACGTAAAATATTGTACAAAAATCCAATTTGATAATTATATAGTATAAAAATTCACAAAGAGGAAAGTTAAAACAACAAAAATATTATACGAGGAGGAAGCATTATGAAAACAATAGGAAAAGTAGTTATGGGTATTATCGCAGTACTTGTGCTAGGTGCATTATTTGTCGGACACGTCATCATTGACAAGGGCAGGGACATTGTTGATGAGGGCAGGGCAGCAAAGGCAGCCGAAACAGATGGAACCACAGAAGACCCAACAGGCGAAATCGCAGAAACCCCAACAGATGAAACCGTAGAAGCTCTATCAAACACAGAGCCTGAAGCTGCTGCAGTATGTCTTCTGAAAAACGGAGCTGCCGTAAAGCTTGTAAATCCAACCCATACTGCACAGGATATTGCTGCAGAGGAGCCTGTAGACAATGACACCACAAATCAGGCAACCACAAAGGTCGAAGCATCTGCAACGACATCGGCATCAACGCCTGCAACGACAACACCGTCCGTAACTACTGCACCTGCAGCAGAGACTCATGTACATACGTGGGTTACTGTAGTAGATACTGAGGCATATGACGAACCCGTCTATGACACAGTATGGACTGGACGTACGACATGACCGGATGGAAAGGATTGCACTGCACAAGATGCCGTCCGAACTGCATAGACCCTGACCCTAGGGGATATTGTGCGTAGTATGACCAGATAATGGAATTTGAAATGAAAAAATCAGAAGAACACGGAGGGAAGAAAAATGAAAGGAAAAATGAAAAAAATAGCAGCGGCATTGCTTACAGTTGTAATCAGCTTGTGTGTGCTGTTTGATTTTTCAATTCCTGTCAAAGCTGCAGATGATACGGTTTTTCCAACTGCCGCAGATAATCTTGCAATGGGAGGAAGAAAAAAATCAGCGTTAGTGGCTACAGACAACGGCTATATGAGAGTGACTTATAATTGGGAAAGAATCAGTGTTGAGTATTATGATGATAATTTCAATATTTTGAGTAAAAAGCTAATAGACATGGAGCTTGATATATGGGGCGGGTTTTATGCCGGTGAAGATGCGTATTATGTAGTGGAAGGGCGGAATAATACAGATGAAAATGATGAGGTGGAGGTTATACGTGTAATTAAGTATGATAAAAACTGGAACAGGATGGGAGCGGCAAGTATCACAAGTAATCCTGATTTGTTCGGAGGACAGGTAAGATATCCTTTTGACTCTGGCTGTGTGGAAATGGAAGAATATAACGGAAAGCTTTATATAGTGACCGGTCATGAGGGATATGTGGATTATAGGGTTGGTCAGGGACATCAGGGCTTTCTCATGATTGCTGTTGATACTTCTGCGATGACAGGCGAAATAGTTAAGAGTGACCTTTGGCATTCATTTGCGCAATACATAGCGCGCAGCGGTTCATATCTTTACATGCTGGAACAAAGTGAGGGTTCAAGGTATACAAAGCTTACACAATGGGATGCTTCTAAAGATATACTGTCGTTGCGGTACACCGATGACATACCTGTGCTCCAGTATGGAGGAGAGAGGAGTTCAGCTTGGGCGATTGAATGCTATGCAAGTGTTGACGATATGGCAGTTTCTGCAGATAATGTATTGTGTCTTGGAACATCGATTGACCAGTCGCAATATGATACGGTATCGGATGATACCCCGCACAATATCTATCTCACTGTCACGCCTAAGGGCAACTTTACGGAGGAAGCAACAGAGGTTAAGTGGCTTACCAATCATAGTAACGATGGGGAATGCTTTTATGGCGTTAATATTACCAGAATAAATGATAACCGGTTTATAGTGGCTTGGGAGGCGTGTTCAGATTCAGACGGAGACATGCAGGCAGCTGACGATGTATTGTCAACAAGTGTACTGCATTATGTATTTGTGGACGGAGCAGGCAATAAGATAAGCAGCGAATATACAGCGGCAGCGCCTATATCCGATTGCCATCCGATTGTAAAGGGCTCAAAAATTGTTTATTGCGCATCGAATTCCCTTATGGTGAACTTTTATACAATAGACGCATATACAGGCGCTTGCAGCAAAAGGACATATAGGGTATTGGGGGAGAATGGAACATGGGATTTAACGAATGGAGTACTTACCTTAAAAGGAACCGGTTTGTTACATACTGAAGAGTCTTATGATAGAACCCCGGTTTCACCTGCATCGCTTTTTTATATGTCAAGACCCGGTAATCCTGATTGGGACGCTGTTCGCGATAATGTAACTAAAATAGTGGTTGAATCGGGAATTACAAGTATACCGGCGAAGGAGTTTGCTCGTTTTCATTCTCTTACCGAGGTTGAGATAAAGAATGGATTAACCAGCATTGGAGAAATGGCATTTTTTAATTGTAGGAATTTGGATAAAGTCACAATCCCTGACAGTGTAACGGATATCGGTGAGGATATTGTGTGGACGGGCTTGACATGGTCAGATAATGATCAGAAGGTAATATTTGCAACTATTTATGGACATGAGGGCTCTTATGCGGAAAGCTATGCAGATGATAACGATATTTCTTTTGTGAGTACACCGAGGGAAGTGTCGGCGACAGGCATATATTGTATGCAGACCGGTCCTTCGATAGTGGCAGGTATGGTGCTTGAAAAGAGTAACGTATCGGATGATATAGAATACAGATGGGTAGCCTGTGACGAGAGTAACCCCGGAAATTGGTTTGAGATAAGTCCGTGGACATTAAATAATGAATGGATCGACTGGACACCGGATAAATCGGGAAATTATGTAATTGTATGCTATGCAAGAATAGCCGGAAATTCGGCATCGGAGGTCAGTGCCTCGTTTGGTACGCCTTACTATAAGAACATAAAGGGAATATGTCAGATGCCTTATGAGGGTGAAGGAGGAGGCTATCTGATAGGCTTTGAATCTTATGATAATCCAGACGGAGCCTATCGGTATGAGATGCTTATTCTTGACTGTACATTGTTAGCGCAGGGACTTCCGGCATGGACGTATACTACCGGACAGTGCGGGGTGCCTGAAAATTGTCTGTGGACGGTGTGGCAGCCGCAATATGGTTATTACTGGACTCTGTTCAGATTGTATGACGGCGATGGAAATCTTATTGATGAAGTGTGTTACGGCTTCCAAAATATTTAGCATGGATTTTTGAATAGAAGCATGGAAACACTAGGAATTATATTTGAGTTTCCCCATTTTTTCTGAGGATTGATTTTATTACTACCGCCGTTTTATCAAATAAAAATGCAAAAACACTTAACCTTTGATATAATTGAATCACCACAAAACAACAAACAAAGGAGTGTTTTTGCATGATTAATTATAACAGATTAGGGTATGAAATTAAAAGGGAT
>JAMPFU010000051.1 GCA_023664385.1 Clostridium sp.
ATTTTCTTTATTTTATTTTGTGCTTCTTTGTTAATGCCTTGTCTACAGTTACTTATTTTTTAATTTCCTTACCATTATATCACATTACATGACGTGTGAAAATGATAGCTTTTTTGTCTCAAAATGCCATTAACACAGCAATAAATGATACAATGACATATGTTCTTTTTCTTAATCTCTAAAAATACTTTTTAACATAATAAAAAATACATACTGTATATACGCATTTCTATTATAAGTTTCTATCCCTCCTCCCCTTATTCTTTTCTTAATCATTTGAAGGCATCACCCCCTTAATTGTTATCTTTTGTGCCACTGTTTTGCTTTTTTAAGCCTGTGGTACTTTGACTCATATATACCTAAAGGCATAATATAATATAATATAATATATAATATATAATATATAATATATAAAATATATTATATTATTTTTATTCCAAGTGAAACAGCGTCCACATGAATGACATGTTTTTTGCACAAACGACACTTTTCTTTGATATAAACTAAAATTCTGCCACAACTTTAATGGTACTTTTGGTAAATCCTAAAACAAAAAAAGGACTACATTTTGCAATCCTTTTTCCTTTTAAAACCGTCCCAAAACCACTTTCCACAGCCATCAAAAAACCTCATGCAGCGGCTTTCTTATTTTTTTCCTTGTAAGCTCCACAAGTCCAAGTCTTGTAATATCAACAACCGTTACGCCAACATAGTCTGATATGGTGGCTTTTTTCAGCTCATCCACAAGCAAAATCTGATTTTTGGTTGATTTCATGCTTATAAAATCTATAATAATAATGCCGCTTAGGTTTCTAAGTCTTATCTGCCTTGCAATTTCATAAGCCGCCTCAACATTTATCTTAAATAAATCTTCCTCCCTGTTTTTGCCCTTGATTGCCTTACCGCTGTTTACGTCAATAACCGTCATTGCCTCCGTCGGCTCTATGACAAGATAGCCGCCCGATTTCAGATACGCATTTTTTTTCAGGCATTTTTCTATGGTTACAGGGATATTGTAAATGGAATTTAAGGAAATGCTGTCATCTGCATAAAAGGATATGCGCCCGCAGTCTTTTCCATAAAACTCACAAAGCTCCCCATATACGCTGTTGTCATCCGTAATGATGCTTATATCGTCACTCATGCCCGCCAAGTCCTTTATATATGGCGGCTCTCCTGCCTTTACGACAGAGTAACATTTAAGATAGCCTGCATTTTTCAGCAGCGTGTCAAGCTTTTCGGCAGTTGACATAACATCATCATAAATTACGTTTAAGCTATCACAACCACTTTTTATATCCTTGTCTGACACAACATCCTTGTCTGACAGGATATCCCTGCACTTTGTTCTTAAAATAACCCCGTAAGAAATATCCTGACAAAGCCTGTGTTCCTGAAACGCCTCCAAAGCCCTGCCCGCTACGTCCTTTAAGGCGTTTCTTACAGCCTCGCCCTTTATCTTTGCCGATACGCCGATTGTTTTATCGCAGTGAACCACAACATATTCTCCCGTCATGGATATATTTGTCGTGACTGTCGGCTGCTTTGTCTTTATGCTGTCCTTTGTTACCTGTACAACAAGCTCGTCTCCTACCTTTAACGGCTTGTCACCGTGATAATCCTCCAGTGACAGATAACAGCTTACACCTTTTTTTATATCAACAAAGGCGGCATTTATGTTGTTTAAAATATTAGACACCTTTCCCACGTAAATATTTCCTATCAGGGAGGTTTCCTCATAGCATCTTATATCCTCAAGCTTTCCCTCACTGATAAGGCAGCCAAGCATGATATCGTTATAGCTTGTTATGACAAATCTTGCGTCCATTTTTTCCTCCCAAAAGCAACCGGAAACGTTGTTTGCTTAAAATTTATTTCCCGCCGTAAAAAGCGGCACAAGTGCCTCCTTGTCTCCCATGTATGTCTCTATTCTGTGTATTCTGTAATCATAGGGGGTGTACTTAATTCCTGCATGCTCTGCCAAAGCCCCGATCACAAGGTCAGGCTTTACGTTCATTTTACTTCCTGACGCAAGGAGCATATAAATTCCTTTTTTCTCTTTTCCCATGCCGCCCTGCTTATTATCTGCTGGAAATTCAAACCCACCATTAAAAAATTCATCCGGCATATGATACTCAAAGGCAGTAAGCTCATATATATAAGGCTTAATGTCAGCAAGCTCCTCCTTGGTTTTTGTCTTTTTTAAAACATTGATTTTCTCCTTTGACATCAAGTCGTCTATGGAGGCAGTGAGCCTGTCTATATAGTCGTTTTCGCTCTCATCATTTTTGTAAACAAAATAATCCGATGCAGAAACTACCGCCATGGAGGGCTTTGCGTCATCAGGCAGCCGCGTTATATCCAAAACCCGTATTCCCTCTGCCATCACGTCATTTAATCTGTTTATCATATCAACAGATGAGGTAACGCTTTCAAATTCTCCGTCAAAGTATTCGCCTGACGAGGTCATTCCAAGGGGCATCGGCGCGGCAAAGGATATAATTTGATGGGGTGAAAATCCCTTTGAATACGCCACATCAAGCCCTGCCCGTCTGATTGCCTTCTGAAAATATCTCATTACGTCAAGGTGTCCGATAAACCTTAACACTCCTGTTTTTTCGTATTTAATTCTTAGCTTCAAAGCAGACACCTCCTCCGTATACGGCAGAGCCGCAGCCCTGACAGTTCATGCGGCAGTTCGGGGTAACCCTTCCTTCCTTTGCATTTTTCCACTCCCGTAAAAGAAAGCTTTTTGAAACGCCCACATCAATATGCTCCCAAGGGAATATCTCGTCCTCTGACCGTTCCCTTGCCGTATAAAAATCCATGTCCACATGATTTTCCCGAAAGGTATCAAGGTATGTGTCCATATTAAAAAATTCTGTCCATGCGTCAAATATGGCGCCCTTTTTGTAAATATCATATATGCTTTTGCAAAGTCTCCTGTCCCCTCTTGCAAGAACGCCCTCCAAAATGGAAATTCCAGCATCATGGTAGGTAAACCTAAGGCTTTTTTTATTTCGCTGCCTCATAAAGGCGTCCTTTACAAAATGCGCCCTTCTTGTAAATTCCTCAGGGGCTATCATAGGCGCCCACTGAAACGGTGTAAATGGCTTTGGTACAAAATAAGAGGAGGAAGCATTTATCATAACACGTCCGTTTCGCTTCTCCTTTGGCACTGCGTCAAAATATTCCTCGGAAATTTTCTCGGCAAGCTCTGCAATGGCAAGCAGATCCTCCTCCGTTTCCATGGGAAGTCCCATCATAAAATAAAGCTTTACCTTATCCCAGCCTCCGAGAAACGCCTGACGGCTTCCGCTTAGGATATCCTCCTCAGTAATGCCTTTATTGATAATATTTCTTAGCCTTTGGGAGCCTGCCTC
Organism: Clostridium sp.; assembly: GCA_023664385.1. Classification (GTDB taxonomy): domain Bacteria; phylum Bacillota; class Clostridia; order Lachnospirales; family Lachnospiraceae; genus Coprococcus_C. Next base: position 3,384 of record JAMPFU010000051.1, read on the forward strand.
GGCAGCAAAGGTCAGAGAGCTTTTCCTGATATCCTGCACCTTGTTCATTACGTCAAGGGAAAATGCGTCAATCCGAAGGGAGGGCAGCGAAACATTTACGTGTCTGCTTTCCTTCAGCGATATCAGGTAGCTTAACAAATCGTCAAGCTGCTCATAGTCGCTTGAGCTGAGTGAGCTTAGGGAGATTTCCTCATAGCCTGTTGCATCAAGCATTTTTTCTGCATAGTCCTTCAGCATATTGACGTCCTTTTGCCTTGTGGGACGGTATATCATTCCCGCCTGACAAAATCTGCACCCACGGATGCAGCCACGCATGATTTCAAGGCATACTCTGTCCTGTGTTGCCTGAAGGTAAGGGATAACTGGCGCCATTGGATAGGACACCCTTGAAAAATCAGTTACAGCCTGTCTTTTTATTTTTGCAGGCACGTCCGCATACCTTGGGGTTATGCTGCTTACTGTGCCGTCTGTATTGTAGGCAACCTCATAGAGTGATGGCACGTAAATACCTGCTATGTGGGATGCCTTTCTCAAAAATTCATCTCGTGTCATGTCCGTCTTTTTATATATTTTCATAAGCTCTATCAGCTCGCCGTATGAGGTTTCCGCCTCGCCGATATAAAACATATCAAAGAACTCTGCCATCGGTTCAGGATTGACGGTGCATGGACCTCCGCCTATGACAAGCGTGTCGCCCTTTTTTCTATCCCTTGCAAATATAGGAATACCCGACAAATCAATAATTTGCAGTATATTTGTATAGCACATCTCATACTGTATCGTTATGCCAAGCATATCAAAGTCCTTGATAGGCGATTGTGTTTCAAGAGAAAAGAGAGGGATTTTTTCCTCTCTCATTATCTTGTCCAAATCAGGCCATGGACTGTACACTCTCTCGCAGTAGGTGTCCTCCCGGAGATTAAACATGTCATATATAATCTGAATACCCAGATAGGACATTCCGATTTCGTAAACATCAGGAAAACACATGGCAATTCTGATTTCCACATCCCTAAGGTTTTTCTTTACCATATTTACTTCATTGCCTATATATCTTGCAGGCTTTTCTATATTCATCAAAATACGCTCGGAAAGAGCAGGCTTTACCATAGCTTCTCCTTTACAATACGTTGTACGTTCATAACTATAATTTTTCAAAGCTTACAATTAGTTTTTAAAGCTGTGTATCGGTGCAGGGATTCTTCCACCACGATTGATAAACTCGTCGCAGGAGAATTTATTTACGGGCATAATCGGTGCATAACCAAGCAGACCGCCAAATTCCACTGTATCTCCAACTGTTTTTCCTATTACAGGGATAATTCTTACGGCAGTTGTCTTTTGATTTACCATGCCGAGCGCTATCTCATCTGCAATAATGCCTGAAATTGTTGTCGCCTTCGTGTCGCCGGGTATTGCAATCATATCAAGTCCAACCGAGCATACACACGTCATGGCTTCCAGCTTTTCAAGGGTAAGCGCCCCTGCCGATACTGCATCTATCATTCTTTGGTCCTCGCTTACAGGGATAAATGCACCGCTTAAGCCGCCCACATAGGAGGACGCCATAACACCGCCCTTTTTCACTTGGTCGTTTAGCATGGCAAGTGCAGCCGTTGTCCCCGGCGCTCCTGCAAATTCAAGTCCAATCTCCTCAAGTATTTCTCCCACGCTGTCGCCAACGGCAGGCGTAGGTGCAAGGGATAGGTCAATAATGCCAAAGGGAACGCCAAGTCGCTCAGATGCATCCTTTGCAACAAGCTGTCCCACTCTTGTAATCTTAAAGGCAGTTTTCTTGATTGTCTCGCATAAGACCTCAAAGTCCTTTCCCTTTACGGCAGAAATGGCAGCCTTCACAACACCGGGACCGCTTACGCCCACATTGATAACCCGGTCTGCCTCCGTCACTCCATGAAAGGCTCCCGCCATGAAGGGATTATCGTCAGGCGCATTGCAAAATACCACAAACTTTGCGCAGCCGATAGAGCCTTCCTCCTTCGTAAGCTCTGCCGTCTCCCGTATAATTTCTCCGATAAGCTTTACAGCGTCCATATTAATTCCCGTTTTTGTTGAACCGCAATTTACAGAGCTGCATACCTTTCCTGTTACGGAAAGCGCCTCTGGTATTGAGCGTATTAAAAGCTCGTCAGCCCTTGTCATGCCCTTTGACACAAGGGCAGAATAGCCGCCGATAAAGTTCACGCCACATGTATTTGCCGCCGCATCTAAGGTCTTTGCAATTTCCACAAAATCTGAGGAGGACCTACAGACAGAGCCACCCACAATTGCAATCGGCGTAACGGATATTCTCTTATGTACAATGGGTATGCCGTATTTTTTTGATATGTCCTGCCCTGTGGCGACAAGATTCTTAGCCGAAGCCGTTATTTTGTCATAAATTTTATCGCAGGTTTCCTTTAAATCCTTTCCAACGCAGTCAAGAAGGCTGATACCCATCGTGATTGTCCGAACATCAAGATTCATGTTCTGAATCATCTCGTTTGTCTCTAAAACTTCATTTATGCTAATCATATATTAATCCTCTATCTTCTTTTTTAATTTTATTGCGTCCCTTTTGACGGTTTATCCTTATCAAAATTACTAGTCATTCTTTCACATCAAGCTCATAATGATTATTTACAATCTGTGCATCATATCAAAGATTTCCGCCTGCTGTGCCTTGATCTGCACCCCAAGCTCTTTTCCGATGTCGGCAAGCTCATCTGCTATCATAACGTGATCCTTTGAGGCAGACGAAGCGTCAACAACCATCATCATATTAAAATATCCGTCAACAATCGTCTGGGCAATGTCAAGAATGTTTATATTATTGTTGGAAAGGTATACACACACCTTTGCTATAATTCCAACTCTGTCCTTGCCTAATACGGTAATAATTGTTTTTTTCATTTATGTTATCCTCCTTTTAAATATCAGACCAATCCTGCTTTGCTTTAAAAAATGGGCTGATACAACGATTCTATTTTATTGTTTTTACTTACAGGCACACAAGCTCTCCCGGCGTGCTTCTGCCTGCCACCGTAAGGTTAAATTCCCTCACGTCATCTGCATATGCATTTCCTGAAAGCTCATTTTTAACTGCCTCATATGCAAGCGCAGGATAATTATTTTTATCACTCAAATGTCCCAAAATGATTTTTTTAATGTGGTCGTTTAACAGCGACCGTATCAGCCTTCCGCCTGCCTCATTGGAAAGGTGTCCCCTCTTTCCCAGTATCCTCTGCTTTAATATGTACGGATAAGGTCCAACCTGCAACATTCTCACATCATGGTTTGCCTCCACAAGCAGTACGTCCGAGCCGCCAAGGGCATGTACTAAATAATCATCATAATCGCCTAAGTCAGTTGCAATTGATATTTTTTTGCCCTTATGGGTCAGGCTGTAGCATACCGGGTCTGCGGCATCATGCCATATACTGTGCGGCTCTACGCTGATGTCGCCAATCTGAAAGCATTTATCCGGCTCTATGGAATGAAACAGCCCGTAATCAAACTCCCCCAGTGCATCCATGCAGCGTATTTCTTCGCAGGTATCTCTTGTTGCATATATGGGAATATTTAAGCTTCTCGATATTACACCGAGACCCTTGACATGGTCAATATGCTCATGGGTAATTAAAATTCCGTCAACCTCGGCAAGCTTACGGTTAAACTCCATCAGCCCGTCATTTATTCTTTTTTTGCTTATTCCAACGTCCACAAGCAGCGTGGTGTTATCTGTTCCTACATAAATACAGTTTCCGCTGCTTCCGCTAGCTATTGTTTTCATCTGCATTTCAATCTGCTCCATTTTTTACGCAAAACTATACATCCGGCTTTCCGATTACAACAGGCGCAAGCACCTTGTTTGCCTTGTACTTAACATACTCCGGCGGCTCAAGCGTCTTTTTACGGGAAAGCTTTATTTCCTTTTTCTTAATGTATTCCTCCTGTGCCAGCTTCCCTGCAACCCTTTTTGGCTTTGGTATTTCCAGTGCTTTCAGCTTGAGCCTGCCCTTTCCAAATATAAGCTTAAAGGTCATAGAGCCGACCTCCTCCAAATATACGATTCTAATTTTAATCAACGGTCTGCCGTCCTCATCAAGCGCAATACATGCGGCTGCCGCGATAGGAAAATCCTTCCCCTTTATTTTAAGGATTTGATATTGATACGGCTCCTCCTTTTTGTACCCAAGCATAATTTTATAAGCTGTATTTTCCTCACAAACCTTAAAATATAACACATCCCCCTGAAAGCCGATGGACAAGGCTGTTATTCCCGATGAGTAAATGGAATACACCCCCTGTATCATAACAGGAATGATGCTCCCCGCATACTCGTCAAATTTATATTCAACGCCGAGATAGTCATTAAAATATTGTCTATATTTGTTTTTATACTGATTGTCTGACAGTTTTCCATAAAATCCTTTTGCAAGCTTATTTGCCCCTGATATAATGCTGTCGCCAAAATCATACACGGCACCTAACGGTATGCTTTCATTTATAAAATTCTTATCCTCTGCTGCAAAATCGCAGAGATAGTTTACAATTTTTCCGTCAGGAAATATATCATATGCAGATGCCGTTGTTGCAATCACTAAATTTCTGTCCCTGTTTATATATACATTCTGTCCGAAAACACCGTTAAACAATATGCTTCCGTCCTTCACCCTCCATATCTGATAGCCGTAGCCGTCAATGACATCCCTGCCAAGCGTTACGTGTACTCTTGTGCTTTCCTCTATCCATTTCTTTGGTACAAGCTGCTTTTCCTCACCATTTACCATCCATTTGCCGTAGCTTAGATAAAGCTGCCCAAGCTTTAGCATGTCAATGATGGAAAGCTTCATACCGAAGCCTCCCTTTTCAATCCCCATCGGGCATTTATCCCATGTAATATCCTTAATTTCCATATCATCGAACAGCTTTTCCTTCAGGTAGTCCATAAGCAGCTTTCCCGACCGCTTTACGATTATGGCGGCAAGCATATAGGTATTTAAGCTGTTATAGGAAAAGCCTGCTCCCGGCTCCATACAAAAATCACTGCTCATATACTCCCTGCACCAGTCAAGTGCAAAGGCAGAGCTTACCTCATCAAAGCATACGCCCGTCTGCATAGTAAGCAGATTTTCTATTGTTATGCCCTTCATCTCCCGTTTCATAAAAACATTGTTTGAAGCCTTGAATATGTCAACAAGCCTTTCATCTAATTTTAACAAGCCCTCATGCTCTGCAATTCCCACTGCCATGGAAACAACGGATTTGCACATGGAAAATGAAACATGACGGTATCTGCTGTTATATGGCGGATTGTAAGCCTCTGCAATTACCTCCCCGTCGGTCATCATGCCAAAGCCTGCAAGTCCTACACTCTCATCTCTTGAAAGCGTGTCAAAAAGCTTTTTTATGCCTGCGTTTGAAACACCCTTTTTGTAGGGCTTTGTACGTTTTATGCCCGTATTTTCATCTGCACGCAAAAAATAGGGTACGTCATTCCCCTGGTAAAGAGGCATATCATCGGTTTTTCCCGAAGCATATTTCAGCAAAAAATCCATAAATTTCACATCAAGTCCAATACCCATATACTACCTCCATTTTAAACTGTCATGCCACCCTCGGCAAAATATGTGTTTTCCATTAATGCTTCCTGATAGTTTTCTTTGTCTGCAAGCTGCAAAACCTTTATTTTATGATTAACAATATAATCATCAATGAGACTTAAAAAGTCACTGTCCCTGCAAATACAGCATGCGCCCGCAAGCGATGCATTTCCTATGACAATCACCCGTCTCGCAAAGGTCTTAGGCAAAAGCCCAAGATAATACGCAGTGTCAAGGTCAAGATAAAAGCCAAAGCCACCTGCAAGATAGACAGCGTCCAAGCTGTCTGCGTCAATACACGCTTCGTCCAAAAGGAAATCAATCCCTGTTCTTATGGCAGCCTTTGCCAAAAGAATTTCTCTTACGATGTCCGAATTTAATCTGACATTGGATATTGTTATGCCTGTTTCGTCAAAGGGAGGCTTTAGCGCTCCGTTTTTCAGTATATTTTTTGTCCTTAAGCCGAGTGCGATTGCCGAAAGCGCCCCGCTTCCATATACATGCTGTTTCCGCAGTGCACCCTCAAAGGCAGGACCACAGGAGGCAGATGTGGCAAAATAATTTCCCGATGCACATAGCACCATCTCTCCGTTTGTTCCAAAATCAAGCAGCATCCAATTTTTGATTTCACCGGGATTATCCGTTTTATCATTATTTCTATCTAAAGTAAGCTTCTTTTTATCATTTTGGATAAGCCTTTGCTCAATCAATGCCATGCCAGCCAAAACATCGCCACCGATAAAAGCACTTGCCGTCCCTGTCAGGACAAGCTGTGCCCCGCAGAAAAAATCATCTGCAAAAAGGCAAGCTGAGGCACACACAACAGATTCATGCAGCCTTGTATCAAAGGGAGCATGTCCCATGCTCTCAATGTCAAATTCCAACAATATGCTTATCATAACTGCGTTTCCGCTTATACATATTTTTTTTATGTCATCCTTTTTCAGGGAAAGGTCGTCAAGCATTTCTTGCGCATTGCCTTTTAAGTCGTCTGAAACCATAGTCTTCATGTCAGTAAGCTTTTTTTTGTCACGGCTTGCGGCAAGAATACGGTTGATAATATCGCTGCCGTATAAGGACTGCCTGTTTTTAAAGCTTCTTTCCATAAGCCTTTTTCCTGTTTCAATTTCCACAATTGCCGTGTCTATGGTCGTACTGCCGAGATCAACGGCATATGCGTACTTTCTTTCCGAAATACCCTTCATTTCCCATCCCACTATTCATTCATCTAAAATATTGCCTTCGGCTTTTTCTCTATCGGTCTATAGCCCTTGTCATTTAATACCTTGAGTATACGTTCCTTATGCTCCACGCCAAAGGCTTCTATTGTCATAACAAGCTCAACGGCTGAATTACGGTTTATCGTAACGAACTGGTTGTGCTCAAGCTTTATAATGTTTCCGTTTTCCTCGGCAATTACGCCTGCCACACGCTGAAGCTCGCCCGGCTTATCAGGAAGAAGCGTAGAGACAGTAAATATACGGCTTCTTGCAATCAGACCGTGCTGTACAACAGAGGAAAAGGTAATCACGTCCATATTGCCCCCGCTTAGTATGCTTACAACCTTCTCGCCCTTAGGCTCTAAGTGCTTCAGGGCCGCAACGGTTAAAAGTCCGCTGTTTTCCACAAGCATTTTATGGTTTTCCAGCATATCAAGAAATACCACAATCAGCTCGCTGTCATCAACGGTAATAATATCGTCCAAATTTTCCATCAGATATGGGAATATATTTTTTCCAGGCGTCTTGACTGCAGTACCGTCTGCGATTGTATCAATCGTCTCAAGCGTTGTTACCTCATTATTTGCAAAGGATTCCTTCAGGCATGCCGCACCCTTTGGCTCAACGCCGATTACCTGAATGTTAGGATTGAGCATCTTGGCAAGAGTCGCAACACCTGTTGCAAGACCGCCGCCTCCTACCGGCACAAGGATTTTATCAACAAAAGGAAGCTCCTTTATAATCTCCATTGCCACTGTGCTCTGTCCCGTAGCCACATCTAAGTCATCAAAGGGGTGGATAAAGGTATACCCATGCTCCTCAGCCAGCTTTAATGCATGCTGGCAGGATTCATCATAAACCTCTCCGTATAACACAACCTCCGCACCGTAAGCCTTTGTCCGATTTACCTTAATCAGAGGCGTGGATGTAGGCATAACAATAACCGCCTTTGCACCGTAAGCCTTTGCAGCATATGCAACACCCTGTGCATGGTTGCCTGCGGACGCCGTGATAAGTCCCTTGTTCCGTTCCTCGTCAGATAAGGTACTGATTTTGTAGTAAGCACCCCTTATCTTGTATGCGCCTGTAAGCTGCATATTTTCCGGCTTAAAATAGACCTTATTTCCACATGCCTCAGAAAAAAATTCGCTCTCAATCAGCTTTGTTGTGTGTGCAACCTTTCTTACAATTTCATAAGCTTCCTCAAATTTCTCTAATGTCAACATCTAAAACACTCCCATCAACATAATATATCACAATATCAAATATCAAATAAATCATCATCCGCAGGTATTTTTTCTATGTCGCTGTCTATAATCATTTCTATGTCTGATTTCACGTCAAAATCAGCAAACAGCGCCGTAACGTAGCTTCCCGGGTCAAATTTCTGTAAGTCCTCGATTTTCTCGCCAATTCCGATATACTTAACCGGTACATTTAGCTCGGACTGGATTGCGATAGCAATGCCGCCCTTTGCCGTTCCGTCAAGCTTTGTAATTATAATACCGTCTATATCCGTGACAGCGCTAAACTGGCGTGCCTGCTCTAAGGCATTTTGTCCTGTTGTTCCATCAAGGACAATCAGCGATTCAACATTTGCGTCAGGATATTCCTTCGTTATGATTCTTCTCATTTTAGAAAGCTCATCCATGAGATTTTTCTTGTTGTGAAGCCTTCCTGCCGTATCAATCAGTAAAATGTCCGTATTCCTTGCCTTTGCAGCCGCAACCGCATCATACACAACTGCCGATGGGTCTGAGCCCTCGCTCTGTGCAATAATGTCAACGCCTGCCCGTGTCGACCATGTTTTCAGCTGGTCGATTGCCGCCGCACGAAATGTATCTGCCGCAGCCATAAGCACCTTTTTCCCCTGTGCCTTGTACTGTGCGGCAAGCTTTCCGATTGAGGTTGTTTTGCCTACGCCGTTTACCCCGATAATCAGCATAACCGTTTTTTTGTTTTCAAAGTCATATGCATTTTCAGGAACCGTCATCTGCTCCTTTATAATATTTACGATTAAATCCCTGCACGCATCGGCCTCTTTAATTTTAAACTCCTTTACCTTCACCTTAAGGTTTTCAATAATGCTTTCCGTTGTTTCAATTCCCATGTCAGACATGACAAGAGTTTCCTCAAGCTCATCATAAAAATCATCATCTATCTCATTTGCCTTAAACAAATTTGCAAAGCTCTCAGAAATGTTATTTCTTGTCTTTGTAAGTCCTTCCTTCAGACGCTTGAAAAAGCCTTTTTTTTCTTTTCCCTCATTGTTTTCTTCCATCAAATCATCCTCCCTTCGCAGGATATCACTAGGTAATTGCGAAACTAACATTTTATTAATATACGTTGTCGAAAATATACAAATTCAACCCAAGGCACGCTTATCGCTTAACGCCTTGCATATTAACTTGTATATTTTCTCCAACTTACGTTATTATAAAGCAGAGTTTCGCAATTATCCGGATATAATCACTCATCAAGCTGACCCTCTATCATATTTACGGAAACAAGGGTTGATACACCCTTTTCCTGCATTGTAATACCGTAAAGAATGTCGGCAGCCTCCATCGTGCCCTTCCTGTGCGTAATAACAATAAACTGCGTATCAGTCGTAAGCTTGTCAAGATATTTGGCAAAGCGCTTTACGTTTGAATCGTCAAGGGCAGCTTCTATCTCATCCAGGAGACAGAACGGCGACGGCTTTAAGCTTTGTATTGCAAATAAAAGTGCAATTGCCGTAAGGCTTTTCTCTCCACCCGAAAGCTGCATCATATTTTGAAGCTTTTTACCTGGCGGCTGTGCATTTATTTTGATTCCCGTCTCAAGCAAATCCTCCTCGTCTACAAGCTCAAGGTCAGCCTTGCCACCTCCGAAAAGCTCCTTGAACACCTTGGAGAACATAATTCTTATTTCCTTGAATTTCTCCGCAAACTGCTCCCGCATGGCTCTGTCTAATTCAGCAATAATTCCCACAAGATTTTCCTCAGCCTTCACAATATCGTCATGTTGGGCTTTTAGGAACTCGTAGCGCTCGTTTACCTGCTTGTAATCCTCTATGGCATTTACATTTACGTCTCCAAGCTGCTTTATCTTGCCCTTTACGGCAGAAATCTCCTTTTTGAGCATTGCAGAATCCGTAAACTCACTGTCCTTAAAGCCTGTAGCAAGGTTATAGGTAAGCTCGTATTCCTCCCACATATAATTGTTAAGGCTTTCGCTCTGCTCGGAAAGCCGTTCAATTGCCGCATTAATCTTAAATGCCGACTTGTCAAGTCCGTTTATCTGCTCGGAAAGCTCCTCACGCTTTTTAAAGAAATCCTTGTGACTTTCATTCAGTGTATTTTTCTGCTCAGTAATCTCCGTAAGCCTTTGCTCCTTAATGCCGATTATCCTGTTGTTTTCCTCCAAAAAGCTTCTTTGCTCCTCAATTTTTTTCGTGAGGGCTTCTATTTCCTCTGAACCGTTATTTATCTTTTGCTTGAGCACGGCGATTGTTTCATTTGCACTAAGCTCCTCGCCCTTCACTCTCTGCACATTTTGCAAAACAAAGTCGTACTGCTGTTTTACCGTGTTAAAGTCAATATTATATTGATTGATTTGACCGGCAGCCTCCTCAAGCGACTTCTTGTCATTGGCAAGCTTATTTTCCAGCTCCTCAATCCGCTCCTCAAGTCCCTTGATTGCCTCCTCCTGCTTTTTGTTGTTTCCAAGAAGCTCCTCCTTATTTGAATTAATCTCCTGAACCTGTGCGTCAAGCTCTGCCTTTTCCCTCTTGATACTGTCATACTGCTTCATTATGTCGCTAAGCCTTTTTTCTGCCTGCTCAATATTCAGGGAATATGTATTCCTGTTTATGGAAAGCTCCGACATGCTCCTTGTAATGCTTTCCTTACGCTCCTTCAGTGCATCTCTCTCCTTGACAAGCGCCGCCCGTCTTTTTTCATTTTCTGATAGGAGCTTTTTCGTATTTTCAATGCGCTCATAAATCTCATCCAGCTCCCTTTTTCTTCCAAGCAGGTTTGAGGAATTTTTAAATGCGCCTCCTGTCATGGAGCCGCCCGGATTTATCAGTTCTCCCTCAAGGGTTACAATTCTTAATGACTGCCTGTATTTTTTTGATATGGCAATGGCATTATCGATATTGTCAACCACAATAATTCTTCCCAAAAGATAATTTACAACGGTCTTGTATTTGTCGCTGCACGCTACAAGGCTTGACGCATAATCAATAAACCCTTTTTCATTTACCGTCTCCCTTTTATTCGTCCTGTCAACAATTGTGTTAATCGGAAGAAATGTAGCCCTGCCGAAACGGTTTTCCTTGAGATAAGCAATCATGCTTTTTGCAGTAGCCTCATCCTCCGTAACAATATTCTGTATACTTCCGCCTAACGCCGTCTCAATGGCAGTCTCATATTTTTTGTCCACATCAATAATGTCCGCAACAACACCGATAAGCTTTGGATTATTCGCCTTTTGCTCCATAACCTTTCTGATGCTGTTTCCATAGCCGTCATATCGCTCCGTCAGGTTTCTTAATGCCTCCCCCTTGGAGGTTAAGCTTACAATTTCATTATTGTATTTTGCTATATTTTCCTTTACCTTATTATTTTCTAGTGTATTGTCATCCAGCTTATCATTTATGCCCGATATGTCATTTTCCTGCTTGGCAAATTCCTCATTTATGCTTTTAAACTGTGCCGAAAGCGCCTCCCGTTCTTTTTTACAAAGCTCCTCGTCACTCTTTGTCTCTAAATAGCGCTGGTTAAGCTCTGCCTTTCTCAAATTAATATTTTCAAGCATGGTATCATATCTGCCTACCTTCGCCTTTAACGTGCCGCCCTCGTTGAGATATTCAATAATCTCACTTTTTGAGTCCTCAATCTCATTTTCAGCGTCAGAGATTGCCCGCTTTAATGTATCATGCTTTTCGTTCGCCTCATCCAAAACACTGTCCGCATTGTCAAGCTGCTCGTCCAAGACGCTTTTTTTCTCATAAAGCTCCTTCAATTCATTTTTGTATTTTTCAAGCTCGCCCTTTGCCTTTTCAAGCTGTTCGCTTAAATTTTCATCACTTTGCTGAAAGGATAAAATCTGCTGCGCAATAACATTGATTTCACCCTCATACTTTTGGTTTGTAAGCTTCTTCTCATGTATCTCATTTTTTGTATCATCTATCTTTTTGTCATATTCCTCAAGCTCAGCCTCAATTTTATCGTATTCCTCTTTGGCAAGGTCAAACTTCTCTCTAAGGTCTGTGGCGTCGTTTTCCACAATTGAAAGCTTCTCCTCATACTCCTTTAACGCCTCCTTGTTTTTGTCAACATCAAGAAGAAATGCATTAATATCAAGCTTTTTCAGCTCCTCCTTAAATATAAGAAAGCGTCTTGCAGTTTCAGACTGCTCCTTAAGAGGACCTACCTGCTTTTCCAGCTCGCTTAAAATATCATTGACACGGGATAAATTATCCCTCTCATTTTCAAGTGCCTTTTCCGTACTCGCCTTATTTTTCTTATACTTAACAATTCCGGCAGCCTCGTCAAAAAGCTCACGCCTCTCCTCCGGCTTTCCGCTTAAAATACGCTCAATCTGTCCCTGTCCGATAATGGAATAGCCCTCTTTACCGATACCCGTATCAAAAAATAAGCTGTTTACATCCTTGAGCCTGCTCACAACTCCATTTATCAGATATTCGCTTTCACCCGAACGGTAAACTCTCCTTGCAACGGTAACCTCATTGTAATCAATGGGCAGAACGTGGTCGCTGTTGTCAAGTGTAATTGCAACGTAGGCAGAGCCCTGTGGTTTTCTAAGCTCCGTTCCCGAAAATATAACATCCTCCATTTTTGCGCCGCGAAGCTGCTTTGCGCTCTGCTCGCCGAGAACCCATCTTACCGCATCCGCAACATTGCTCTTGCCTGAACCATTCGGTCCTACAATTCCCGTTATCCCTTTATTAAACTTGAATAATATTTTGTTTGCAAAGGACTTAAATCCATAAACCTCTATACTTTTTAAATACATGTAAATGATACCTAACCAATCTATACTATTTTAACATTTGTTTCAGTGCCTTATATGCCGCATGCTGCTCCGCAGACTTTCTTGAATGTCCCTCGCCCTTTGCCATCGGCTTGCCGTCTATACATAGCTGCATCTTAAAAAGCTTATTGTGCTCCGGACCGCTTTCCTCTAACAGCACATACTCAATGGTACTGTTATTTTTTTGTGAAAGCTCCTGCAGCGTTGTCTTAGCATCATAAAAAAGCTTTTTGCTCTCAATATCGGTAAGCAGAAATTTATAAATAAAATTTTTGGCTTCCTCAAGTCCGCCGTCTATATAAATTGCGCCCGTAACCGATTCAAAAAAATCACATAATATGGAATCCCTGTCTCTGCCTCCCGTATTCTTTTCACCCTTGCTGAACAATCCGTATTCCCCAAATTTTAGTTCTCTAGCAATGCGTGACAGGGTAAATTCACAGACAAGGCTTGCCCTTATTTTTGTAAGCTCACCCTCCGTCTTATCCTGATATTCATGAAATAAATAATCGCTGACAACAAATTCCAAAATCGCATCGCCTAAAAACTCAAACCGTTCATACGACTGCCTTTTGCCGCACACAATTTCATTTGCATAGGACTTATGGGTAAATGCAATATCAAGATTATTTTTATCCTTAAATTTATATCCGACTATCGCTTCAATCGTCTCATATGCTTCCTTATTCATTCTTTGATTCCTCAAATGCTTTCACAATCTTTTCATTTACATCATTTTTTATAAAGCTTCTGCACTGTGATATGGCAGAGGACACTTCATTTTTCTTCGAGTTGCCATGAATTTTCACCACAAGTCCCTTAAGACCCAAAAGCGGCGCTCCACCCTTATCGTCTGCCTTAAATCTGCCTATGGTCTTTTTTAACGGCTTAATGACAAGTGCCGCTCCAAGCTTTGTTGCAAGGGAGGACTTGAAGGTTGTTTTTAGCTCAGACATCAGCATGGCTGAAAGTCCCTCGTAAAGCTTTAAGATTACGTTTCCCACAAAAGCGTCACAAACCAGTATGTCCGCAGCGCCATATGGAATTTCACGGGACTCAACGCTTCCTATAAAGTTAATGTCCTTGCAATCCCTTAACAATGGAATCGTATCCTTCACAAGTGCATTTCCCTTTTCATCCTCCGTACCTATATTGACAACCCCAACCGTAGGATTTTTTACACCAACAATGTTTTCCATATATATGGTACCCATTTTCGCAAACTGTACTAAATTTTCAGGCTTGGAATCAACATTTGCCCCACAGTCAATGAGAAGCGAGGAGGATTTCTGCGTCGGAATAAGCGGTGCAAGCGGCGTTCTTTTCACACCCCTTGCCCTTCCCACAATAAGCTGTCCTCCAGCAAGTATGGCGCCTGAATTGCCTGCTGAAATACAAGCCTGCGCCTGCTCCTTCTTCACCGTATTAAGCGCAAGCACAAGAGAGGACTCCTTTTTCTTTCTGACTGCCTCAACAGGTGCGTCATGGCACGTAATAACCTCATCTGCATTTATAATTTCAATTCGTTCTTTCTCACAGTTATATTTTTCGATGTAGGTACGAAGCTCGTCCTCCTTACCGGTAACAATAAAGCTTACATCGTCATATTTTGCCATAGCCTCGCTGATGCCGGCAATCATAGGCTCAGCTCCGTTATCTCCACCCAAAGTATCAATTGCAATCGTAATTTTATCCATAACAGCTTCCCCTTCTACCCTTTTACTACAATAATTTACTATTATAACTTTTTCCTTATGTTTAGTCAAACAAAAAGAAGCAGGCTGTCGCAGTAAGGATTTAAGGCACACATAAAATTACACTGACAAGCCTCTTATATTTTGTATTTTTATAGTTACCGGCTATCTTTAGCATATTGATATTTTGTCTTTTCTATTATGTGGGGCAC
>JAMPFU010000052.1 GCA_023664385.1 Clostridium sp.
ATATGCTTAGATAGCACAGGTTATAAAAATACAAAATAAAAGAGGGCTTGTCACGGGTAAACAACTATGTGCCTTAAATCCTTACCGTGACAGCCCCTTTTTTGTGATTTTGATGCTTACATTGCTGCTTTTAATGCAGTGTCTAAATCTTCTAGTATGTCGTCTATATTTTCAAGTCCTACGGAAAATCTTATCATGCCGCCATCTATTCCTGCCGCAACAAGCTGCTCGTCAGTGAGCTGTCTGTGGGTTTCACTGGCAGGGTGAAGCACGCAGGTTCTTATGTCTGCAACATGCACTTCATTTGACGCAAGCGTAAGGGAGTCCATGAACTTGGCTGCCGCAGCACGTCCACCCTTGATGTTAAAGGAAATAACACCGCTGCAACCCTTCAGGTATTTGTTTGCAAGTGCGTAATCCTCATCGGAAGGAAGTCCCGGATATGATACGCTCTCTACAACAGGTGACTGCTGTAGGTGCTCGGCAACTGCAAGCGCATTTTCACAATACTGCTTCATGCGGACAGGCAGTGTTTCAAGTCCTAGGTTAAGCAAGAATGCAGAATGTGCGGCAGGATAAACGCCGAAATCTCTCATAAGCTGCATTCTCGCCTTTATAATGTATGCCATTTTTCCGTAGCTTTTGGTGTATGAAATGCCATGATAGGATTCGTCAGGCTCTGTAAGCTCAGGGAATTTGCCGTTTGTCCAGTCGAATTTGCCGCTGTCGACAATCACGCCGCCAACCTGAAGGGCATGTCCGTCCATATACTTGCTTGTGGAATGGATTACGATATCTGCCCCAAATTCAAAAGGCTTGCAGAGAATTGGAGTTGCAAATGTATTGTCCACAATAAGCGGCACGCCCATTTCATGGGCAATGCCTGCAAAACGCTCTATATCAAACACCTTTAGCGCAGGATTTGCAATCGTCTCGCCAAAGACCAGCTTGGTATTTTCCTGAAAGGCAGCCTTTATCTCGTCATCAGAGGAATTTCGGTCAACGTAAATACATTCAATTCCAAGCTTTTTCAGGGTAAAGGAAAATAAATTGATGGTTCCACCATATATCTGAGGCGTACTTATGATGCTGTCCCCCGCCTTGCAAATGTTTAATATAGACAAAAGCGTTGCAGCTTGTCCTGATGTGGTGCACATGGCGCCTACGCCGCCTTCAAGGGCATTTATCTTTTCTTCAACTGCCATGACTGTTGGATTGCCGAACCGTGAGTAGCATAGTCCCTTTGTCGGGTCGTCGAATATTGCGGCTACCTCGGCAGCGGAATCATATACATATGTTGTACTCTGTACGATAGGCAGAACTCTCGGTTCTCCGTTTTTTGGTGTATAGCCCGCATGCAGGCATTTCGTTTCGTCCTTCATTTTATGCTTAACCTCCTTGTGTTATAAAACAAACTATCACCCCTATTATACAGTTCGGTAAAGCTTTTTAAAAGGGGTAAATTAAGAAATATAGGAAGTCCCCGGTCGAGGGAATAAAAATGCAAATTGTTTGCATATTATATTGACAGAAAAATAATGCAAGTGTATAATGCAATCTGCAAATTGTTTGCAAATTCAGACGGCAGACATTTTAATCGGAAAGCTGATATGAAGGAAAATAAAAATGAAAAAGCTGGTATGTGTTTTTTTAATATTGTGCATATGCGTAACGATGTGCGGCTGTAATGACAGGCATACATTTAACAACGGAAAAATCACAGTTGTATGCACGAGCTTCTCTGCCTATGACTGGGTTAGGGAGCTTGCGAAGGATGAGCTTTCCCATATTAATCTTAGGTATCTAGGCGAAAAGGGAGTCGACATGCACAGCTATCAGCCGTCAGCGGAGGATATGGCTGTTATAAAAAGCTGTGACTTGCTTATCTATGTAGGAGGAGAATCGGAGGACTGGGTGGAGGATGCCCTTGAAGATGATAAAAACCCTGATATGCTTGTGGTAAAAATGCTTGACGTTGTGGGGGAAAGTGCACTTGTGGAGGAAGAACTGCCGGGAGTATCGGGCAAGGAGCATGAGCACGAACAGGATGAGGAGTATGACGAGCATATATGGCTGTCGCCAAAAAGGGCAGCGCTGATTGTAACAGAGATAGAAGGCTGCCTTGAAAAGCTTGATGGGGGCAGTGCTTCCTATTACAGGGAAAATTATAATGGATATATGGAAACGCTTAGTGCCCTTGACAAGGACTATGCAAAAGCTGTGGAAACGGCGGCTGATAAAACAATTTTATTTGGTGATAGATTTCCTTTCAGATATATGACGGAGGATTACGGACTTGAATATTATGCTGCCTTTGACGGCTGCAGTGCCGAGACGGAGGCAAGCTTTGAAACGATTACTTTTTTGGCAGGCAGGCTTGACGAACTTAACCTGAAACACATTATTGTAATAGAGGGCTCGGACAGGAGGCTTGCAAATACAATCAATGAAAGCACCAAGGACAGGGATAAAATCATTGTGGAACTGGATTCCATACAATCAGTTTCGGCAGATGACATTGAAAAGGGTTACACGTATATAGGAGCAATGGAAAAAAATCTTCAGGTGCTGGAAACTGTTTTATACTAACAAAAATGTACTATAAAGTTGGATTTTACGTATGGCTGTTTTAAAGGAAGGTGGATTTATGTCGTATATAGCATGCAAAGACCTTACACTGGGATATGAGGGGGAGGCTGTTGCGGAGCATATAAGCTTTGAAGTCAATAAGGGGGATTACCTGTGTATTGTGGGAGAAAACGGTGCAGGAAAAAGCACCCTTATGAAAACGCTGCTTCATCTCACGAAGCCCTTAGGCGGCACGATGGAAATTGGAGACGGGCTGCTGCCCTATGAAATAGGCTATCTTCCCCAGCAGACGGTTGTACAGAGGGATTTTCCTGCAACGGTTTGGGAGATTGTTCTTTCCGGAACCCTGTCGGGAAACGGCATAAGACCCTTTTACGGAAAGGAACAAAAAAAGCTTGCAAAAGAAAATATGAAGAGGATGGATATATGGGAGCAGAAAAACAGGAGCTACCGCAAGCTTTCGGGCGGTCAGCAGCAGAGGGTGCTGCTTGCAAGGGCGCTTTCTGCAACGACAAAGCTTCTTGTGCTTGACGAGCCTGTGACGGGGCTTGACCCAAAGGCAACGGAGGAATTTTATAAGCTGATAAGACAGCTTAATAGGGAGGGAATTACAATTATTATGATTTCCCACGACATGGAGGCGGCGCTTCAATATGCAGGACATATTCTTCATATAGAAAAAACAGGTTCCTTTTATGGAACAAAGGCTGATTATGTAGAGAGCGACCTTTATAAGAGCTTTCACTTAAATTCATGTCAGCATAAGCATACGAGGGCGTGCTTTGAGGGAGGTGGACAATGATGGGACTAATTGAAAAGCTGCAATTTTATTTCGGGTTTTCCTTTGTGGTAAATGCGCTGGTCGTGGGCGTTCTCATAGCGCTCTGCTCCTCCCTTTTGGGCGTGACCCTCGTGCTGAAACGCTTTTCATTTATTGGCGACGGGCTTTCCCATGTGGCGTTCGGTGCAATCGCCATAGCGTCTGTGCTTAAACTATCAAATCAGAATATTATCGTGATGCCCGTTACGGTTTTTGTGGCAGTGCTGCTTCTTCGGATGGGACAGAACACAAGAATAAAGGGGGATGCGGCAATTGCCATGCTGTCGGTCGGCTCGCTTGCAGTCGGCTACCTTCTCATGAATGTATTTTCAACCTCTGCAAATGTATCGGGTGACGTGTGCTCTACGCTGTTTGGCTCCATCTCCATACTCACGCTGTCAGACGCCGATGTAATTTTGTGCATCATAATGTCTGTGGCTGTTATCGCCATATATGGCTTGTTTTACAACAGGATTTTTTCTGTGACCTTTGATGAGAGCTTTGCAAAGGCGACAGGCACAAATGTAAATGCATACAATTTTCTCATTGCGGTTGTAACTGCCGTAATCATAGTGCTTGCCATGAATCTTGTAGGCTCGCTGCTCATATCGGCGCTCATTATCTTTCCTGCCCTGACGGCAATGAGAATGATGGATAGCTTCAAGGGCGTCGTCATATGCTCTGCCGTTTTGTCAGTCCTATGCGCCCTTGTGGGGATTATGGCCTCAATTCTGTATGCAACGCCTGTGGGAGCAACGATTGTTGTGGTGCAGATTGTTGTATTTTTCATTGTCAGTTTTTGTGCAAGGTTTACCGTGAAAGCCTAAGGCAAAATATGAACAAAATTTGAATAAATTGTAAAAAGAATATGTGTTCAAATTGTTGTAATTCTCTATTGAACGTGTTATGATGAAAAGGATTATATGAACGGTTTTACGTTTTAATGGCATATATAGTGGAAAGGGGATTACATTTTATGAAAAAATCTATTTTTTCAAGGGTTGTGTCATTTGCTGTTGCGGCTGCGATGGCTGTGACCTCCTGTCTTGGCTTGGCGGGGACGTCTGACAGCCCTGTGGCTTTGGCAGCAGGTACATACAAGATTAAAGAGTATACGCCGGAGCAGATTATGGGGAGCTACGGTGTGATAGGACTTAGCAGGCTTGACATGAATGCCCACTGTCATAGTAATTTTTTGGCTAAGCACCTGAATGCACAAAGTGACAGTGGACTTAGGACAAGCTATGACCCGTACAATAAAACCGAGGAATTTTATTTTGAGACATTTGAAAATGTCAGTGCGCAATTGTCAAACGACCCTCAGAGTGGTTATTTGTATATTGGGAAGGATGTAAGCGTCACAAAGATGAGTGACGGCGTAAGGGTAAGCTATGGCGGTGTTACCCAAACGATAAATAAGCCAAGACCTGACCGTGTTACACATGAAACTGCCGCTGACAGATATGCAGACATGAGCGATATTGCCGCAAAAATGCAGAAATATAATCAGGATATCGCGGGGCTTACAGCTACAAATAATGTAGCATATGATATTACCACTGATCAGAACAACAAGCACATAACCTGTACAGGCAGTGGCACGCATGTATTAAACATAGACGGTACGAAATTTCTTGTGAATCAAAATAAGATAGATATTCGTTTTAATGGTATTACAGAGGATGATACGGAAACGAGCCTTGTTATCAACATCGATATGAAGGGTATGACACGCTTTGAAACGGGAGAAATTTATCTTTACTATGGTGATCAGAGTATCAAGAGCTCTGAGGCTAATGCAACCTCAAACCATAACAGAATTTACTACAATTTTTACGACAGCAGTAAATCTGATAAGCAGTACACAGGCGAGATCGACTTTAACGGCAGAGGCTTCGGTACAGTGATAGCGCCTTCGGCTACTGTTGTCTTGGGACAGAATTGGGACGGAGTTGCAGTTGGCAATAACGTAAAGATTAATGGAGAGTTTCATAGAGTTGTTAATCCGATTGGTGCACCTGAGTTTTCAGGCAGTGATTATCAGGAGGAAACAGGCGAGATAACATTGGCTAAGACAAAAACAGGTGGAACACTTCTTGCAGGAGCAGAGCTTGAGCTTGAAATAAAATCCATAAAGCATGACTTGGCAGATGTACAAGTAAATGGCAGTAGCACATTTCCGAGTGGATTTACAGTAACAGACAGCAATAAAAAAATCAAATGGACAAGTGGGGCGGCTTCGGTTAAGTTCAGTGAGCTCCCTGAAGGTGAGTATACATGGAGAGAAACAAAGGCACCTACAAGCGGTGGTAATTTTGAAATTGCCCCGGAAATCCGTTTTAAGGTAGGGGCTGACGGAAACGTATATCTGTATACAGGAAATGATGATTATTCTAATACAGCTTATGACACCACTAAGCCTGTGAATATGGTGGATGGCGTTGTTGTACAGGCAGAGTTTTCCAAAAAAGCTGCCGCAAATTACTTTGGAATTGAACAGGAGCTTGCAGGAGCTTCCCTTAAGCTTACAATTACACCGACAGCGTCAACAAATAAAGACTTGACGGATGTAACCTCCGTATCAGGT
Organism: Clostridium sp.; assembly: GCA_023664385.1. Taxonomy (GTDB): domain Bacteria; phylum Bacillota; class Clostridia; order Lachnospirales; family Lachnospiraceae; genus Coprococcus_C. The sequence goes on from JAMPFU010000052.1 coordinate 5,997, forward strand.
CCAAGCTTTACACGTTCTGCTGATAATAAGAGCATAACATGGACAAGTGGTACAACACCTGCGGTATTTGAAAATCTGCCGAACGGAGAATATATGTGGGAGGAGCTTGATGCACCTGAAGGATATAAGAAATCAGAGCCTGTAAAATTTAAGATAGAAAATGAAAAAGTATATATGTATGATAATAACACAAATGCGTATTCGTCCAATGAGTATGGCACTAAGCTGAAGATGATTGACGAGGTTGTTACTGCGGAAGGCTCGCTTTCAAAGCAGACGGTTGCAGGTACGGAGCTTCCCGGTGCTACCATGGCAATTACATTGACATCAGGTGAATATCTTTTAAATGATGTTAAGCAGATTTCAGGTCATCAACTGTTCCATAGACGTTTGGATTGGCAGAAGGATGACGATACGCAAGTATTTAGCTATACTTGGACAAGTACAGCGAAACCTCTTGCGCTTACAGGACTTCCGATTGGCGAATATGTGTGGGAGGAGATAACGGCTCCTGCCGGCTACAAAAAGGCAGATCCTGTTCGGTTTAAGGTTGACACGGACGGAAAGATATATCAGTATAATGCTAAAACGGGTGCCTACACTGAAACGGAAAAGCTTGTTATGGTAGATCATCTGTTGACAGATCCTGATACGTCAAATCCAAATCCGGGCGGAAATACAACGGAAAATCCTGGCGGCAGTGACCCTGTGAACCCTGATACCCCGAATGACCCTGTAAATCCTGATACTCCTGTGGGTACGGGAAATCTTAAGGTTATTGTATACGATGAGAAAACAAATGAGGTTGTCCCAAATGCTACGGTTGTTATTACATATCCTGACGGGGTAACCCAAAAAACAGATATAACCAATTCAAATGGTGAAATATCATTTGTTAAGGTTCCTGTAGGTGAATATACGGTTGTTACGGTGAAGGTTCCTGACGGCTATACCGTTACCGCAGGCAAGGAGCATAAGGCGGTCGTTGTTGTGGACGAGACAACTGTGCTGGAGGTACTGATTAATACCGATGTAGGCTCATTGATTATAACTGTATATGATGAGAAAACAAATGAGGTTGTTCCAAATGCTACGGTCACTGTTACATATCCTGATGGAACAAGGAGTCCATATATGACGGATTCGGAGGGTAAGATTGCACTGTTCAATGTACCTGTCGGTAAATATGTGACTGAGACGACAAAGGTGCCTGACGGCTATACCGTTACGGTAGGCAAGACCTATGAAACAACGGTTGTGGCAAACCAGACCGCAGAATGTAAAATATATATTGTTACGGACAAGACGGATAAATCTGTGAATACTGGAGATACCTTTAAGGTACTTCAGCTCATCATTATGATGACGGCTGCTCTTTTCGGCATCGTTATCATGATTGTGAAAAGAAGAAAACATGGGGAGTAAATTTAAGTAAATAAACTGATGGGCTGTCGATACAGGCAGGAGGCTGTAGACTTCCTTGTGCTCTTAATGCGGCAGCCCTATTCATTTAGGAGGAAAGATGGCAGATAAGGAAAATATACATAAGCAAACAGAGATACCTGAGGAAATTAGAAAGGAAATCGAGGAGGAAGTAAGAGAAGAAATTAAGGAAGAGATAAGGGAAGAAATCAGGGAGGAAATAAAGGAAAGCATAGAAGAAAAAAAGGAGGAAATTAGGGAGAAAAGAGAGGAAATAAAAAAGAAACGGAGTAAGGCAAAGGAGTACTTTTACAGTGTCTTTAATATTACCGACAATATGATGAGCTATGAGGAGATAGACGCAATGATGCGTGAGCAGACGGTTATTCATGGTGCAAACATGTGGATTCTCATGCTTGCCATTTTTATAGCATCTATCGGCTTGAATGTAAATTCTACTGCAGTCATTATAGGCGCAATGCTTATCTCTCCTCTTATGAGCGGCATACTTGCAATGGGATATTCCATTGCCGTGAGGGATTTGCAGCTTTTAAAGCATGCCCTTGTACGGTTTGCAACCCAGGTTGTCATAAGCCTGATTGCCTCAACCATATATTTTTCTCTGTCTCCAATGACAGCTCCGACGGCAGAGATGATAGCAAGAACAAGTCCTACATTATGGGATGTGCTCATAGCGCTTTTTGGTGGACTTGCAGGAATGATAGGCAATACAAGAACAAAGCACTCAAACGTAATTCCCGGCGTGGCGATAGCTACGGCACTTATGCCGCCGCTTTGTACGGCTGGCTATGGCATTGCAACCGGGCAGCTTGAGTTCTTTTTGGGAGCATTTTATCTTTTTATTATAAATACGCTTTTTATCACAATATCGACTGCAATTATTACGCTTATCCTGCGTGTGCCATACCACAAAAGCATCAGTGCAAAAAAGCAGAAGCGCGTCAATATTGCTGTTATATTTATTGTAATCATTGCTGTTACGCCAAGCGTATTTATCGGTGCAAAAACGGTTTACGATTCCTATATCAATACAAGCATAACAAGCTATCTTGAAAAGGAGTTTGAATTTGCCGATACGCAGATTGTAAAATCTGAATATGATACGGATGAAAAAACAATATCAGTGTCGCTTGTAGGAAGCACTGTTTCAGATGATGTCATAAAAATGCTGGAGAGCAGGCTTGACGCATACGGGCTTGACGGGTTTACGCTTCGGGTTACGCAAAATGTTTTTACACCGACGGGAGAGGATGACGGCGATAAGATTATAATAGCCGTTCAGGAAAATACAATAAGTGAGCTGAATGAGGAAATTGCGGAGTACGAAACGGCAATCGCCTCCTTGGAGGGAGAGATAGGCGGGTATGAGGAAACAATGGAGAAATACGAGCTTATAAAGTCGCTTCCTGCAAAGGTGGAAATCATATATCCCCACCTTCAAAATTGTCATATTGGCATTATGTATGACGGCAAAAGAGAGGTTGTTGTTTTAACGGCAAATGCAGACGAAATGCCTGAGGAGTATGAGACAGAGTCCGTAAAAAGCTGGCTGAAGGCTGAAACTGGCTTGGACGCATCGGAGGTTCTTATTATATTGAATGAGCCTGAGGATGGGGCGGTTGATGAATAATGATAAGCTGTAAGAAAGTGTTTTTTGTTAATTATTTGAGTTTGGGAACTGGAGAGCGCGGCTGTGTCAGCTTTTCTATGAAAGATTGACAGTAGTGTCTAATGGAAAAACTGTTGGGACATGGAGCCAGCCTATTTGCAAAAGGCAGATAGGAACGGCTGTTGTTTTGAATTTACAAGGGGTAGCAAATGAAAAGAATTTTAATTGTGGAGGATAACCTTGCGCTTGCGGGAGAGCTTAAAGTCCTCCTCGACAGAAACAATTATGAGGCATCTTATATTGTTCAATTTAATAATATTGTGGAGCAGATACAAAATCGAAATCCTGACATGGTGCTCCTTGACATTAATTTGCCGGGTGTTGACGGTGAAAGCGTGTTACGGTCGCTGCGGGCATTTTCGGATGTTCCGGTTATCATGGTTACAAGCAGAAATACAGATATGGATGAGCTTTTGTCATTAAGCTTTGGAGCTGATGATTTTATAGCGAAGCCGTACAACCCGTCCATACTGCTTCTTCACATTGAGGCTGTGTTTAAGCGTATCGGGAAAAGCGGTGATAAGGACATCCTGCGGTATCAGGATATTGTTTTAGAGCCGTCAAGGGGCGTGCTTACCGTAAACGGACAGTCTGTGGAGCTTACGAAAAATGAGATGGGTATTCTTGCTTATATGTTTAAGGCGCAGGGGAAAATTGTTTCAAGGGACGAACTGATAAGCTATCTGTGGGACTCGGACGAATTTGTGGACGACAATACGCTTACCGTCAATATAAACCGTGTCCGCAGGAAGCTTGAGGAGTGTGGATATTACGATATTATAAAGACAAAAAGAGGACAGGGGTATATACTGGAATGAAGCTTGGTGCGTATTTGTGGAATAAAAAAATACTGGTAGCAGGTACGGTTTTCCTTGTTGGCTGTATCTATATGATGGGCTTTGCATTTAAGGCTGATATGCAGTATCAGAATGCGCTGGCATTTTTGCTTGTCCTTTTAGTCATGGTTTCTCTTTTCTATGATTTTTTCAGACGCAGGCATTTTTATAATGAAATGCGTTCTATTCTTTCACAGCTTGATGAAAAATACCTGATTACGGAAATGATTGATAAGCCCGGCTTTCCTGATGGCGGCATTATGCTTGATATGCTTTACGAGATTGACAAAGCCATGAAGGAGCGCATAAACAAAATGGAGTTTTCGGTGACGGAATTTAAGGAGTACCTTGAAATGTGGATTCATGAGGTAAAGGTGCCGATTTCCAGCTTGGATTTAATGAATTACAATGGGAGCACGGATTTAAAGGGGCAAAAAAAGCAAATAGATAAGATTGAGGCATATGTGGAGCAGATACTGTTTTATGCAAGGGCGGATGCGCCTGAAAAGGATTACCTTATGAAGCGGTGCAATCTAAATCAGATGGTAAATCATGTCGTAAAGGAGCAAAAGGAGCTGATACTGGGAAATAAAATCAGCATCGTGAAGGAGGACCTTGACCTTGACATTATATCCGACAGCAAATGGCTGGAATTTATGCTTGGACAGGTTGTGAATAATGCAATTAAATATCTGATTGTCAGGCAGGAGGAGGATAAGAATGTCAAGGGAACGATTGCATTTTCGGCAAAAAGGATGGAGGACACGGTCACGCTTTCCATAAGGGATAACGGAATTGGAATCAGCGAGGGCGATTTAAAGCGGGTATTTGACAAAAGCTTTACGGGTGAAAATGGCAGAAGGACGGCTGCTTCAACAGGTATGGGACTTTACATCTGCAAAAAGCTTTGTGATAAGCTGGGGCATGGAATAGAAATTGCGTCCGTTCAAGGGGCGTTTACGGAAGTGAAAATTAGTTTTGGCAAGGATAGGTATTATGAGTTTATGTGAGAGAATCTTTTGAAAAAGGTGATATTTTTTTGTGGGAGATGTTTTTTGTAACGGATTGTTGGTTGTCTGTTAGCATTATGCGTGTTACAATATAATCAATACTATGGGGAGGAAATACTATGAAAACATTGGAAATTGTATTGGATGAAAACGACAATAAGATTGTTGTTTTACCTGATATTATCTTTACCAATAAACAGAATATTGATTGGAATGAGGTGGAAAAGTATCTAGAACGTTATATTGGGGAATTTGTGGAGATAGCGGAGACAAGCGATATTGTGTATTTGGGGAAAGACTTTCCAGATGAATATGCCAATTCAAAATATACGAGGCAAACGAAAGGAGGCAGGGCAAAGGCAAAAGCTAATGCAGCACAAGGTATTCGTGAGATGGTGGAGATTGCTTCAGACAAAATATTTAGGGAAAACTGCAAGGAGAAACATTCTGCTAATGCCGCAAATGGTTGGTATTATTATACAACAAGGTTTGCCATGCCGATGTATGACAATGATGTAAAAACGGAAAATTATAATATTTATTCAGGTTGTCTAGTGGTAAATTGTACGGGAAATGGAAGGATGTATCTGTATGATTTGGTAAATATTAAAAAAGAAGCGAGTAACCCACTCAAGACTAACGGACAGTCAAGTGGTACAAAACCGCTTCCCTTTAATTAAAAGAATATCATTGAATGGAGAAAATGTCAATTTTTTATTTATATTCGGAAGATATGGTTTTCATAAAATACATATAACATGGATAACGCCAAAAGCAGGTGGAACCTTCCGCCTGTTTTTTTCATTTAACAAATGTTTACTACTATAGTTGCTCTTTCAAAGTCTTGCCCCATAGTGTAAAATTGGTAAATAGTTTTAGCCAAGTACCATTTTGTCAGGAAAATCACGCATATGCAAAATTTCCAATCTTACGATTTTGTAAGGTTCTTGTCATATAAACCGATGGATAAGTCGTTTTTTTCATAGTAAAACCGTATAAGAGGCTGTGAAATATCAAACAGCCGATTAGATTTGTCAGGAGGAATAAAAAATGAACGAAATATTGAAGCTTGAAGCAGTGGAAAAATATTACGGCAGAAAGGGAAGTCTTACAAAGGCGCTTGACAATGTAAGCTTTTCCGTTTCCAAGGGAGAGTTTGTCGGGATCATGGGCTCCAGTGGTTCGGGAAAGACAACCTTGCTTAACTGCATATCAACCATAGACAGGGTGACGGCAGGCAACATATATATGGACGGCGAGGATATAACAAGGATAAGGGGAAACGCCCTTAACCGGTTCAGACGTGAGAAGCTTGGATTTATATTTCAGGACTTCAACCTTTTGGACACGCTGACGGCATTTGAAAATATTTCCCTTGCACTGTCCATACAGGGCGTAAAGGCTGGAGAAATAGAAAAAAGAGTTGCTGCAATGGCACAAAGGCTTAACATAGAGGATGTGCTGAAAAAATATCCGTATCAGATGAGCGGCGGACAAAAGCAGAGGGTTGCGGCTGCAAGGGCGCTGATTACTGCTCCGTCGCTTGTGCTTGCCGACGAGCCTACAGGAGCCCTTGACTCCAAATCCTCAAGGTATCTGCTTGAAAGCATGGAAATGTTAAACCATGAGCTGGAGGCGACAATCCTTATGGTTACCCATGATGCATTTTCGGCAAGCTATGCAACGAGGGTTATCTTTATCAAGGACGGTCACGTTTTTTCTGAGATTAGAAAGGGCGCTGATACAAGAAAACAGTTTTTCGATAAAATAATCGAAGTAGTAACAATGTTAGGGGGTAATTTGAATGACAATCTTTAAACTGCCCATAAGAAATATAAAAAAATCAATCAAGGATTATCTGATATATTTTGCAACCCTGATACTTGGAATTGCACTGTTTTACGTGTTCAATGCAATAGAAAAACAGACGGCGATGCTGAATCTCTCAAACAGCGGTTATGATATTATGGATATTATGTTTACCGTAATGGATGTTGTAGGTGTTTTCGTCTCGTTTGTACTTGGTTTTCTTATTGTATACGCAAGTAACTTTTTGATGAAGCGGAGGAAAAAGGAATTTGCCGTCTATATGCTGCTGGGAATGAGTAAGCGCAGTATCTCAACGGTCATTGTCATGGAGACGGTTCTCATAGGCATCATATCCCTCGGCGTAGGACTTTTGCTTGGAATTGGCGCATCGCAGGGAATGAGCATTATCGTTGCAAATTTGTTCGAGGCGGACATGACAAGATTTCAGTTTACAATATCGAATGAGGCTGTTGTAAAGACGCTCATATATTTTCTTATTATGTATGTGCTTGTGATTATATTTGACGTTTTTGTGGTCGGAAAGGCAAGGCTGATAAATCTTTTAAATGCAGGCAGACATTCCGAGAAAAATTATGCAAAAAATCCTATCCTCTGCCTTGTTGTTTTTGCCGTAGCCGCAGTGCTGCTTGGAACAGCGTATTACAAGGTAACGGCAGGGGTGGAAACATTGGATGATTTTGGCGATTTGGCGACACAGGTCGCAAAAGGAATTATTGGAACATTTCTTGCCTTTTGGTCAGTTGCTGGCATGCTTATATTCTTTGCCGTAAGGAGTAAGAAATTTTACCATAAGGGTGTCAACTGCTTCAGTGTCAAGGAGCTTGGCAGCCGCATAAACTCAAATGTATTTTCAGGAGGCATCATCTGTCTTTTGCTTTTCTTTACAATAACGGTGCTTTCCTGCTGCTTTGCCCTGAGAAACGGCATGAATGAGGTGCTTAGGATAAATGCGCCTGCGGACATTATGCTTGAGCAGACCGTAGCTGTAAGCGATATGGGGGATAAAGCGTCAATTATTCAGCTCCTTGAGGAAAAAAATGTTGATATGAGCAAATTTTCCGAATATGACGAGATTTGCTTATATGACTTTCACGAGGTAATTGCAGACAATTTGTGGGACGGCTCCAACGATTTAGGCTTTATGGGCTCATTTTCCTTTGATGTAGTAAGAGTATCTGATTATAATAAAATTGCAAAGCTTTATGGAAGGGACGAGCTGAGTGTAAAGGAAGACGAGTACATTTTGCTGGCAAACTATTTTATAGATGTAAGGGAGCATAATAAAGCATTGGCAAATGGAAAAACACTGGATATCTGTGGTAAGACCTACAAGCCTAAGTATGATAAATGTGTCGAGCTTGGACTATACATGAATAATACCGAGGGTGAAACAGGAATAATCATTGTACCTGATAGCTGCGACTTTGATGCTTACGTTGATGAGCTTTTATGGGTAGAAACACTTTTTATAGCTAATTATAAGGAACTGCCGAAGAAAGAGCTTGAGGCGTGGGACGAATATTTGGCAGGCGATGTCTTTGACGAATTTATAAATAGTGATGAACATAGACCTAATGTGAACGTGCGCACAAAAAGCTACCTGTATGCCAGCAGTACGGGGCTTACGGCGGTTGCCGTGTTTATCGGAACATATTTGGGACTTGTTTTTCTGATATCGGCGGCGGCAATCCTTTCACTTAAGGAGCTTTCCAATGCGGCTGACAACAAGGGAAAATATGGGGTTTTAAGAAAAATCGGCGTTGACGAAAAAATGCTGAATCGTTCGCTTATGGGACAAAGTCTCGTGTTTTTCGGAATACCGCTTCTGCTTGCCGTATTGCACTCCGTATTCGGAATACAGACGGGAATGTTTATCCTTTCCGCCTTTTCAAAGAGGGGGCTTACAGGTGCAATTATAGCGTCGTCAGGAATGATGCTTGTTATCTATATGGTGTATTTCCTCATAACCTACTATTGCAGTAAGGAGATCATAAAGGAGTAGGGACTGAAAATGCGGTATACTTTTTTATGTTTAAACTGATATGAATGATTGATATTGCTTCAATTTTGTATTAATATAGTTATATGCTTTTACAAAATGGAACAACGCATGACCCTGATATATTACTATGGGACTATACGAAGGATTAACAGATTTACAGAACAAGGGAAAAGATAAGGAGAAAATAAAATGAGCTTTCAGGCTGTAGTGTTTGATATGGACGGAGTAATATTTGATTCGGAGGCTAAGGTCGTTGAATGTTGGCAGGTTGTTGCGAAAAAATACGGCATACCTGACATAGAGGACGCATGCCGTCACTGCCTCGGTATCAATCGAGATGCCACGAGAGCGTACATGCTTGAAGCATACGGTCAGGATTTTCCTTATGATGAGTACAAAACTGAGATGTCAGCCTTGTTCCATGAAAGGTACGGCGATGGAAGGCTTCCCCTAAAAGCAGGAGTCAGGGAGATATTGCCATGGCTCAAGGAGAATGACATAAAAATTGCCCTTGCAAGCTCAACGAGAAGGGCAATCGTGGAAGCAGAGCTTAAGGCTGCCGGGCTGTATGACTTTTTTGACAAGGTTATCTGTGGTGATATGGTGGAAAAAAGTAAGCCTGCGCCGGATATATTTTTAAAGGCATGTAATGAGCTTGGCATAAAGCCGTGTAATGCATATGCAATAGAGGATTCCTACAACGGCATCCGTTCTGCACATGGTGCAGGGCTAAACTGTATCATGGTACCTGACCTTGCACCTGCAACAGAAGAAATGCGGAAGCTTTCAGAACAGATTTTGCCTGACCTTGTGGCTGTTAAAGAGTATTTTTCTATTGACACATAGGCTTTATTTAGGTATAACTGTCTAAAAGTATCATTTGAATGGTTATCATAACATAAAACCTGATTATGATGGTGCTGCCGATTGTTTATAAAGAAGAATTACATTTATAAAGGAAAAGGAGAAACAAAATGAGTAACAAGGAAATACCTTACAAGATTTATCTTGATGAAAGCGAGATACCAAAGCAGTGGTATAATATGCGTGCTGATATGAAAAATAAGCCTGCACCCCTGCTTAATCCTGCAACATACCAGCCGCTAAAACCTGAGGAGCTTTCAGCAGTATTTTGTGAGGAGCTTATCGCACAGGAGCTGAATGATACGGACGCTTACATTGATATTCCTGAGGAAATTCAGGCATATTACAGAACATACCGTCCTTCGCCTACAATGAGGGCATATCATCTTGAGAAGGCGCTTGGAACGCCTGCAAAGATTTATTATAAGTTTGAGGGAAACAACACAAGTGGAAGCCATAAGCTTAATTCTGCAATTGCACAGGCTTATTATGCAAAGAAGCAGGGGCTGAAAGGTGTTACAACGGAAACGGGAGCAGGTCAGTGGGGAACTGCACTTTCTATGGCATGTGCATATTTCGACCTTGAGTGCAAGGTATATATGGTTAAGGTTTCCTATGAGCAAAAGCCGTTCAGACGTGAGGTTATGCGTACCTACGGCGCAAGCGTAACGCCTTCGCCATCCATGGACACAAAAATAGGACAGAAAATTTTACAGGAGCATCCTGGAACTACAGGAAGCCTTGGCTGTGCAATATCGGAGGCTGTTGAGGTGGCTACAACCACAGAGGGCTACAGATATGTGCTTGGAAGTGTATTAAATCAGGTGCTTCTGCATCAGTCCGTCATTGGACTTGAGGCAAAGGCTGCCCTTGACAAATACAATGTAAAGCCTGACATTATTATCGGATGTGCAGGAGGAGGTTCCAATCTTGGTGGTCTTATATCTGCATACATGGGACAGAAATTAAGAGGCGAGGAGGATTACAGGTTTATCGCTGTTGAGCCTGCATCCTGTCCTTCCTTTACAAGAGGAAAATTTGCTTATGACTTCTGCGATACGGGAATGGTCTGCCCGCTTGCAAAGATGTACACGCTGGGAAGTGGCTTTATACCATCTGCAAACCATGCAGGAGGACTTCGTTATCATGGTATGAGCTCAACGCTTTCACAGCTTTACCATGACGGCTATATGGAGGCTGTCTCCGTTGAACAGACCTCCGTATTTGAGGCTGCGGAGCAGTTTGCAAGGACTGAGGGTATTCTTCCTGCGCCTGAGAGCAGCCACGCAATCAGAGTTGCCATTGACGAAGCTCTCAAATGTAAGGAAACAGGGGAGGAAAAGACAATCCTCTTTGGACTTACGGGAACAGGATATTTTGACATGGTTGCCTACGAGAAATTCCATGACGGCGAGATGTCAGATTACATTCCAACGGACGAGGACTTAAAGCCTGGCTTTGAAGGAATACCGAAATTCCCAGGAAATGAAATCTAAATAAAAAAGGGGCTTGTTGCAGTAAGGATTTAAGGCACATAGTTGCTTACCCATGACAAGCCCTCTTTTATTTTGTATTTTTATAACCTGTGCTATCTAAGCATATTAAGATATTTTGCTTTTCTATTATGGCTTGTGGGGCACTCCCTTGAACTCGTACACAGCTATGCTGTCAA
>JAMPFU010000053.1 GCA_023664385.1 Clostridium sp.
GCAAGCGTGCCATGCATTGAATTATACATTTTGAACAACGTATTATCTAAAAAACTTAGTTTCGCAATTACCTAAAAATATATGTAACTGAAAGGAGAAAACGATGGAACTAAAGCTTACAAACATTAAGAAAAGCTTTGAGGACAAGGAAATTTTGCATGGCATAGGATTTCGTGTGCAAAGCGGAAGGGCACTTGGACTTCTTGGAAGAAACGGTGCGGGAAAGACAACAACCATAAGAATTATTATGGACGTTTTCAGGGCAAACGAAGGAGAAGTGACGCTGGATGGGGAAAAATTTGTGCCAAAGAGCAGTCAGATTGGATATCTTCCTGAGGAGAGAGGGCTTTATCCGAAAAAGACGGTCACGGAGCAGATGGTTTACCTTGCCATGCTGAGAGGAAAAAACAAAAAAGAAGCGTTGGAGAGCACAAAGAAGTGGCTTACCAAGCTTGATGTTATAGAATATGAAACAAGGAAGTTAGATACGCTGTCAAAGGGAAACCAGCAGAAGGTTCAGCTTGCGGCGACACTGGTAGGAGAGCCGGACATTGTGATTCTTGACGAGCCGTTCAGTGGTCTTGACCCGGTTAATGCCCAAATACTGAAGGATGTAATCCGTGAGCTTATTGCAGAGGGGAGAATCGTGATTTTCTCAAGCCATCAGATGAGCTATGTTGAGGAGTTTTGCGAGGACATTGTAATTATTAATCATGGAGATATTGCCCTTGCAGGAAATCTGGATGAGATAAAAACAGAGTACGGAAAAGGCAGAAGAATTGTATGTGCAAACAATCTTACATTAGATGAATTGAAAGATGTTTGTGAGAGCAAGCTTTCGGATAAGGTAACAGTGCATGATGTAAACAAGCACTATGTAATTTTAAATATTAAAGACGGTGTTGACCAGTGGCAGCTTTTGGATGCCTTTCGGGAGCAGAACGTGGATATTAAGACCTTCGGTGCTTATGAGCCTGCATTAAATGATATATTTGTATCAAAAGTAGGCGAGGAGGAAGCTGAGGAAGAAAATGAGAATAAAGACGAGGAACAGCCGAAGAAAAAAGGACTGTTCGGGCGAAAAAGATAGGAGAGGAGGTATACGGAAATGAAAAGTTTTGGAACGATACTAAAATTTGAGCTTGCAAATTATTTTAAAAGTAAATCTTATGTGATATCAACGCTGCTAATCTGTCTTGTATGTGCAGTCATTATGTTTGTGCCAAGATTCATCAACACGGATAAATCCTCCAAGGATGACACGGAGCAGTCAGAATCGTCAGGCGGTGCAGAAAATGAGGATGGTGAAGACAGCGAAGTGGTATATATGGCACTCTACGATGCTGAGGGGCTTGTTGATATGGAGCTTCTCAATGGATATTTCGGTGAGACGGAGTTTAAAATCTGTGACAGTGAGGATGCCGTAAAGGCAATGGTTGAAAATGAGGAGGCAGAGGCTGGCTATGTTGTTAAGGCATATGATGCCTATGACTATTATGTATTTAACCGTGGCATGTTTGACGAAAATACGGCAATCTTTACGGAAGTCATGGAAATGTCCGCAAAAAAGAAATACTGCGAGATAAACAATCTTGATAAGGACGAATTTCTTGCACTGGAATATTTGCAGGTGAATGTAAATGAAACTGTACTTGGAAAGGACAGCGTAAGCAATTACTTTTACTGCTACATTCTTATCATCATTGTATTTATGCTCATAGTCATGTACGGAACCACAATTGCAACAGGAATTACAAACGAAAAGAGCAACCGTTCCATAGAAATACTTGTAACGAGCACAAGCTCAACAGCTCTTTTATTTGGCAAGGTGTTTGCAGGAGCAATCGCAACCGTATTTCAGGTTGGGCTTATCGGAGGAAGCCTGCTTGGTTCCTATCAGATAAATAAGGAATATTGGCCGTTTGACATAGGACAATTCCTTAACATACCGTCAGAGGTAATTGTGGCATTTGCAATATTTGGCATCGGTGGATTTCTGTTCTATGCATTTATGTACGGAGCACTTGGTGCGCTTGTATCTAAGATTGAAGACCTTAACAAAACCGCAGGAACTGCACAGATGCTTGTTATGATAGTATATTTTATAACTCTGATATCGCTTTCCAACATAGACGGCATGGCAATGAAGGTCTGCTCATATCTTCCGTTTTCCTCATACAGTGCAATGTTTGCGAGAGTGGCAATGGGCTCCGTGGCAACATGGGAAATCGTCCTGTCTGCTATTATACTCTATACTTCAGTTGCTGTTATGGGTGTTATCGGTGGAAAGATATTTCGGGCGTCTACCCTTCGATATGGTAATCCGATTAAGCTTACAACAGCTCTGAAAGGACTTAGAAAGAGCGAGTAAAAATAAAAGGGGCTGTCGCAGCAAGTAGTTAAGGCACACATAAAATTACACTGACAAGCCTCTTTTGTTTTGTATTTTTATAGTTACCGGCTATCTTTAGCATATTGATATTTTGTCTTTTCTATTATGTGGGGCACGAACTGTTGTCTGAGTGCACAGCCTTATGCTGCCAATCGGTATGTGTATTTTGAATTGCAACCTTTTAAGACCGCAAGAATACCTCACATTTGAAATTTGCGATGTTTGATTACATGCTGCTTAAGCGAAACTCGCTTCGCTCAGACAACGCTACGCAGCATGTTTCATCGCAAATTATCAAATGTGGGTATTCTAAACGGTCTTGTTGACAAATTCAAAATACACATACCGCTTTGCTGCATGGCTGTGTACGAGTTCAAGGGAGTGCCCCACAAGCTATAATAGAAAAGCAAAATATCTTAATATGCTTAGATAGCACAGGTTATAAAAATACAAAACAAAAGAGGGCTTGTCGCGGGTAAACAACCATGTGCCTTAACTACTTACTGCGACAGCCCCTTTTATATCCACCCGCCATCAAATTTTACGACCTCGCCTGTAAAGTAAGGCGGCATATCAAGAATCCCCTTTATAAATGTGGCGGCTTCCTCGGGAGCTGCCATTTTACCGTAAGGGATTTCATTTTCAAGTGCTGTTCTTTCCTCATGGCTTAAATGATTGTTCATCTCGGTATCGATTGCGCCTAATGCAATAGCATTGACAGAAATATTACTTGGGGCAAGCTCCTTGGCAAGTGCTTTTGAAAAGCTGTTCACGCCACCCTTGGCAGCGGAGTATGCCACCTCGCAGGAGGCACCCGTAAGCCCCCAGACAGATGAAATGTTTATGATTTTACCAGCTTTGGCGTGTACCATATGAGGAACAACGCAGTGGCAGGTGTTGTATATAGAGGTAAGATTAGTTGACATAATATTAGCCCACAATTCAGGCGTCACGTCAGTTAAAAGCCCTATATGAGAGATGCCTGCAATATTTACAAGGGCATCTATGCTGCCTGCTTCTTTAAAAACAGCATCAACCATATTAGAGACAAAATTATAATCTCCAACATCGCCGACAAATTTGTGGCATACACATTTTTTGTTTTGCCATATATCCTGTATCTGTTGCTCTTGATAAGGCGTGTTGTTTCCTGCTTTCGTTTTATCTGTTGTAATGCCTGCTTCAAGCGCTGACAATTTTTCAGAATTTTTATAGCCGCATATGGCAACATATTCATAATCAGTAGCGACAAGCCTTGCAAATGCACTGCCGACGCCGCCTGATGCGCCTGTAATAATAATTGATTTCATGTTATACCTCACCCTTTATAGAAAATTTCATTTTCTATATGCACGCTTCTTGCGAAGCCTGCTAAGCTCCGCCCAAAGTGCCATTAAAGCTGTAGCAGCATAAGTGATGTCGAAGGCACTTTGTTCTCCAACATCCCTTACATAATATATACAATCAAAAATACTGTCAAGCATGGGGGTTGTACTAGTAATAAATGTTATAGAATGATATAATCTTTCATGATATAATATAGAAAAAATTTGTTGTGGGTAAAGCACTATAGTAAGAAAGTGTGTTACTCATCTAAAAAAAGGAGGCATTTCATGAAGAACATTCAAATCTATTATCCGAAAAAATATGATGGTGAAGGCTACACAAAGGTGAAAGACAATATATATAAAACAGTACAGATTTATGAGGAGGACGATACGTCGCTTTCCCTGAAAGGCGTAACAGATGAAGCCTTATTGGAGAAGCTTCGCAGCATGACCGAATGGAAGCAGGGAGAACGTGAAGTTGAGCGTAATGCAGGAACCCTTATCATTTGGCATGACGGAAAAAAATATTATAAATATCCGGATGATGAAGAAACCATATATGAAAGCCTGCATGATGCGTCGGGAGAAACCATATATGTGACGTCCCTTATGTTTGAGCAGGAGACGGAGTTTGGCGAGTACGAGCCGTCATCCCCTGATATATCCCAATATCCGTTGGAGGATATATTGGATGAGTTTTTTTGTTATGTTACCGATTTTTACGAGGATGAAAATGCAGGCGATAAGATTTATTCCTATGTGGAATTTGGCAGTGAGGACATTTCGGATGTAGAAAAGCTGTTATCTATAGTAGGAAAGCATGTTTATAATAAGGAAGATGGGGAATATATCAAGCTGGTTATTGAATAGCATGTTAGTTTCACTTGTGCCTGCAAATTGTGAATGTGACCTGTGAACAGGAAATGTCAGGGAAAAAGGTTGAAAATATAATTTGTATTTGTTATACTGTCAAAGGCGACATGAAGTCAGTTTGGAGGTTCATATGAAGAAACAAAGTCCCGTAGGGTTATTTTTTGGAATATTACTTAGAGCAGTTGTAATTATATTTGGCGTGGCAATCATAGCGTTTGGAATATTTTTTCTGTCAAAGGTTGTCGGTGACAGCGCCAAAGAGGGCAAGGGTCCCGTAACAACGTTGCCTGATAGTGTGCTTACAGATGTTGAGGGGCGTGACGACCTGATATACAATACGGCGGAGCCGAGCACTGAGGAGCCTGCTACGGAGGCACCGGAGGTTTCCACATCATATGATAAAAATATTCTTGTCCTAAACAGCACCAATACAACAGGACTTGCAGGAAGATGGTGCGACAGATTAAGGGAGCAGGGCTACGCAAATGTTGAGGCTGCCGATTATTCAGACACACAGACAAGTACAAGGATTGTTGCTGTTGAGGATGGGGTAGGCAAGGACCTTGTGCAGTATTTCAACGGCGCTGCATATGAGGTGGGTGTCGTTACGGAGGGCACAAATGCAGACGTTTCAGGAAAGGATATTGTCATAATCATTGGAACAAATGACGATGACGGTCAATAAGTGGAACAGATACATAATTAGGAATGTATAAAACTAAGAAAAATTCTTCATACTATATATATGAAGAATTTTTTTTTAAAATCAGGAAAATGGAATACATTTTTTAAAATTTTACTGGGCACATTTTTAATGGCAGCCTCGGTAGTATGGTTTTTTGACGCCGTGGGCGTTGTTGTGGGAGGCGTTTCGGGAATCGCGATAATCATTAAGGCGACCATGGATATTCCCATGTGGGTAATTAATATCGCATTTAACCTGCCTTTGTTTGTTGTTGCATATAAAATTCTTGATATAGGCATGTTTTTCAGAACTATTTTGGGAACGGCGCTTCTTACAGTATGGCTTGGCATACTTCCTTATGTAAATCTGCTTACAGGGGATTTGTTTGTTGATATGCTGGCAGGAAGCGTGCTGATGGGAGCAGGGCTTGGACTAATCTTTATAAGCTATTCCTCCTCGGGCGGCGGAGATTTGCTGGCAACCTTGATAAATAGAAAGCTGAAGCATTTGTCAATACCCAAAATCATGGCTGTAATAGATATTGTGATTGTTTCGGCAGGCGCACAGGTATTCGGCGTGGACAAAATTATGTATTCAATTATAGGAATTTTTGTTTTGACAAAGGTATCTGATATGATAATTGAGGGACCGAATCGTGCGAAGCTTTTGTACATTATTTCCGAAAAAAAAGAAGACGTTGTAAAATATATCGTAGAAACTATGGAAAGAGGCGCAACTTATATAGACACGGAGGGGGCATTTACACATAAAAACGGCAAGATGATAATGTGCGTTGTTTCAGGCAAGGAAATGGTAAAATTAAAGCAGGTTATATATAAATTAGATGAAAATGCAATCTGCTTTGTGGGTGATATAAGAGAAGCTTTTGGTGAAGGTTTCACAAAGTTTAGGGGGTAGACCCTAGGTAAGGTTTGTCTAAAATGGACAAAAAAAACGTCGAAAAATTATTCATATACAAATTATACAATGTTTTCTAAGCTTATTTGTGTAAAAGTTATATGGTATTTCATATACATTTGAGTTAAAATTATCCTAACGTGAGTTAGAGAAACATTAGCTTAATCTAAGGAGGAAAATTAAAAATGGCTAGTTTATCACTTAAGAATATTTACAAGATTTACCCAAACGGCTTTAACGCTGTTAAGGATTTCAACCTTGAGATTGATGACAAAGAGTTCATTATCTTCGTTGGTCCTTCAGGATGTGGTAAGTCAACAACTCTCCGTATGATTGCCGGACTTGAGGATATCAGCTCAGGAGAGTTATGGATCGGTGACAAGATGGTCAACAATGTTGAGCCTAAGGACAGAGACATTGCAATGGTATTCCAGAATTACGCTCTGTACCCACACATGTCAGTTTATGACAACATGGCATTTGGTCTTAAGCTCAGAAAGGTTCCTAGCGAGAAGATTGACAAGCAGGTACATGAGGCAGCTAAGATACTTGATATTGAGCACCTTCTTGACAGAAAGCCAAAGGCTTTATCAGGTGGACAGAGACAGCGTGTAGCTATGGGACGTGCTATCGTGCGTGATCCAAAGGTATTCCTTATGGATGAGCCACTTTCAAACCTTGATGCTAAGCTTAGAGTTCAGATGCGTGTTGAGATTTCAAAGCTTCATCAGAGACTTCAGACTACAATTATTTACGTTACACATGACCAGACAGAGGCTATGACTCTTGGTACAAGAATCGTTGTTATGAAGGATGGTATTATACAGCAGGTAGATACTCCACAGAACCTTTACGACAAGCCATGTAACTTGTTCGTTGCAGGATTTATGGGTATGCCTCCTATGAACTTTATCGACTGTAAGGTCGTTAAGTCAGGTGCAGATGTTCTTCTTATGTTTGGTTCACATTCAATTAAGGTTCCAGATGCAAAGGCTTCCAAGCTTATTGCAGGCGACTTTATTGATAAAGAGGTTGTTCTCGGCGTTCGTCCTGAGGATATACACGATGAGCAGCTCTTTATTGAGTCATCACCTGAGAGCGTTATTGATGCAAGAATTAATATCTATGAGATGTTAGGTGCAGAGGTTTACCTCTATTTCACACTCGACCAGTTTGATATTACTGCAAGAGTTAATGCTCGTACTACAGCAAGACCTGGCGATACTGTACAGTTTGCATTTGACCTTAGCAAGGTACATATCTTCGATAAGGAAACAGGTGAGGTTGTAGCAAACTAATCTTGTTTAAAATGTGAAATATTTGGGAAATGCATATTTTTGTGCATTTCCCCTTTTTTTTTTCTTGATTTTAATGTAAAATACATTATGTATACTAAATGCTGAGAAAGGCTGATTGAAAAAGATAGAATTTCTTAGAATTATGTACATATTTGAAATAAATGAATTGACAAGCTATGGCACAATTGCTATAATCAAAATGTAACAAAATGTAACATTTTTGTAACAAATTAAAGGAGTGATAAAATGATTTCAAATCAGATACTACAGGATACTATAGATGGTATCAAAAATATTACGCGTACTGATTTGTGTGTTATGGATACTGAGGGAAAAAATCTTGCGTCTACAATAAGGGAAACAGAGGCTTATGAGGAGGCGGCTGTGGCATTTGCCGAATCTCCTGCTGAAAGTCAGGTTATGCTGGGCTTCCAGTTTTTTAAGATTTATGATGAGAATGAGCTTGAATATGTGCTGCTTGCCAAGGGCGAAGCAGAGGATGTTTATATGATTGGAAAGGTGGCTGCCTTTCAGATACAAAATCTTCTTGTGGCGTACAAGGAGCGTTTTGATAAGGATAATTTCATTAAAAACCTTTTGCTTGATAATCTGCTTCTTGTTGACATATATAACAGGGCAAAGAAGTTGCATGTTGAGACGGACGCAAAAAGAATTGTATTTATTATAGAAACGAAAAATGTTAAGGACACAAATGCTTTGGAGACGGTAAGGACGCTGTTTTCAAGCAAGACAAAGGATTTTATCACTGCCGTTGACGAGAAAAACATTATTCTTGTCAAGGAGGTTAAGCCCAATGAGACATATGACGATATGCAGAAAACTGCAAAGGTTATAGTGGATATGCTCAATACAGAGGCTATGTCCTCCGTAAATGTTGCATATGGAACAATCGTGAATGAGATTAAGGAGGTTTCCCGTTCCTACAAGGAGGCAAAGCTTGCCCTTGACGTCGGGAAAATATTTTACAGTGACAGAAGGATTATCGCCTACAGCAATCTCGGCATAGGAAGGCTTATTTATCAGCTTCCGATTCCTCTTTGTAAAATGTTCATAAAGGAGATATTTGACGGAAAATCTCCTGATGAATTTGATGATGAAACACTGACTACAATAAATAAATTTTTTGAGAACAGCTTAAATGTATCTGAGACTTCGAGACAGCTTTACATTCACAGAAACACGCTTGTGTACAGGCTTGATAAGCTGGAAAAGAGTACGGGTCTTGACCTTAGGGTGTTCGAGGATGCCATTACCTTTAAGATTGCCCTTATGGTAGTCAAGTATATGAAATATATGGAGTCCTTAGATTATTAAATATAGTACATAGGTCCGTAAAGGTCTCCTATGGAGCTGCTTTACGGACCTATATTACAGGAGATTATTATGATTGCACTAGAGAATGTTAGAATGAAGTACCCGGGTGGAAAAAGCTATGCCTTAAACGACATAAATATAAAAATCGAAAAGGGCGAGTTTGTATTTATTGTTGGCGCCAGTGGTTCGGGAAAGACAACGCTTATGAGGCTTTTACTCAAGGAGCTTGACCCGACAGGGGGTAAGATAACTGTGGCAGGCGTTGATTATGGCAAGCTGAAAAGGAGAAATCTGCCGAAGCTCAGAAGAAAAATGGGAATTGTATTTCAGAATTTCCGTCTTTTGAAGGATAGAACCGTATACGAAAATGTTGCATTTGCACAGAGGGTAATAGAGGTTCCGACAAGGTATATAAGAAGACAGGTTCCTGCAATGCTTACGCTGGTAGGACTTGCAGATAAGTATAAGTCTTATCCGAAGCAGCTTTCAGGTGGCGAGCAGCAGAGGGTTGCCCTTGCAAGGGCGCTTGTAAATAAGCCGGAGATTTTGCTTGCGGACGAGCCGACTGGTAACCTTGACCCAAAAAATTCATGGGAAATCATGAAGCTTTTGGAGGATGTAAATAAAAAGGGAACAACCGTAGTTGTTGTTACACACAATAAAGAAATCGTAAACATGATGAAGAAAAGAGTTATTACCCTGAAAAAGGGTCAAATAATAAGTGATGAACAAAAGGGTGGGTATATAGATGAGGATTAGTTCAATGGCATACAGCATCAGACAGGGCTTTAAGAACATAAGAAGAAACCTTTTGTTCTCCTTGGCATCAATTGGAACAATTGTTTCCTGTCTGTTTTTATTTGGAATATTTTATTGCGTTATCGTAAATTTCAGGACGGCGATGACCGACCTGAAAAATACTGTATCAATTTCCGTTTTCTTTGACGAAGGCATATCGGAGGATAATATAGCGCTGATAGGGCAGCAGATAAGGCTTAGGGAAGAAATAAACACAATGGACTTTGTTTCCGCGGACGAAGCATGGGAGCAATATGCAAGGAAAAATTACGAGGATTATGAGGCTGCCATGGAGGCATTTGCAGGGGACAACCCATTGAAGAACAGCGCCTCCTATAAGATAACCTTAAAAAATCTTGATAATCAGGCGGAATTTGTTAATTATTTAAAGGAGCTGAAAGGAGTAAGAAAGGTGCTTACCTCCGAGGTTACGGCGGACGGCATATCGGCACTTAGCAGTGTCGTTACATATGCCTCAGTAGGAATTGTTGCGATACTTCTGTTGGTATCAATATTCCTTATCAGTAATACAATAACTATAGGTATTACGGTAAGAAAAGAAGAAATTGCAATTATGAAGCTGATTGGCGCAACCAATTTCTTTGTCAGGGCGCCGTTCATTGTGGAGGGTGTAACCATAGGACTGGTTGGTTCATCATTGCCGCTTGTATTAGTATATTTATTATATGATAATATAGTAGATTATGTTATAGGAAGATTTGCAATCGTGAAAAACCTTTTTGCATTTGTTCCTGTCAAGGAGCTGTTTACCGTGCTGATTCCTGTGTCAATTGCGATAGGAATAGGCTTAGGCTTAATAGGCAGTATATTTACAACAAGAAAACATCTTAAGGTTTAAGGAGGGATAAAATGCGTAAGAAAATTCTACGGGCAATTTTGACGCTTTCAGTTGTTGCCGCTGTTGGCGTGTCGAGTATTACATATGTGAATGCTTCAGAGATTGAGCAGCTTGAGGAAGAAAAGAAAGAAGCGGAGAGCAAGAAGGCTGAGGCGCAGGGGATTTTAGACCAGCTTACAGCCGAGCAGGCAGACATTATATCTGCCATAAAGGAGCTTGACGCAAAGGTTGAGGATTACACAAACCAGATTGTTGACCTTGAGGCGAAAAAGGTGGATCTTGAGGCTGATATTGAGGTAACGAAGGAGGATCTTGCAGTCGCACAGGCGGATGAGCAGGCACAGTATGATGCAATGAAGCTTCATATACAATACTCATATGAGAACGGTGATGTGGAATATATGGATACTCTTTTTACCTCCGCTGAAATGGCTGACATGGTAAATCAATCTGAGTATGCGGAGCAGATTTACAAGTATGACTCAAACATGCTAAGTGACCTAATTGAAGTGAGAAAGCTTGTTGCTGATACGCAGCTTAAGCTTGAGTCTGAGCTTGCTGCTGTTGAGGTTGTTGAGACGGAGCTGAATGACAGTAAGGATGCACTTCAGGTTATGATTGATGGTAAGCAGAAGCAGGTTGATAATTATGGGAACTCTATGGATGAATACGAGGACTTGGTAGCGAAATATCAGGCGGATATTGAGGCAACTGACGCAGCCATTGCAGAGGCGGAGCGGAAGGAGCAGGAAAGACTGGCAGCCTTAGCGGCAGCAGGCGGCGGTGGAGGTCAGGTATACTATACAGGTGGTGCTCTTGGATGGCCTGTTCCGGGAAACTATACATATATATCATCCTATTTTGGACCAAGAAGCCTTCTCGGAATGTCCTTCCATCATGGCGTGGATATACCGTGTCCGACAGGAACGCCGATTTATGCTGCTGAGGCAGGAACCGTTATTACGGCAGGCTGGAGCTACTCACTAGGAAATTATGTCGTTATAGACCACGGCGGTGGAATGACAACTGTTTATGGACATAACAGTGCATTTGCAGTATCATATGGAACAGTAGTTGCAAAGGGGCAGGTAATAGCATATGCAGGAAGCACAGGACAGTCTACGGCACCTCACTGTCACATAGCTGTCAGAATTAATGGAAGCTACGTTGATCCATTACCTTACCTATAAATAGTTAGGAGCGAATAGAATTGATAAAGAAAAGATTTTTGGTATTAGGAACATTTTTGACGCTGGCACTTTCCTTGGCAGGCTGCAGTGCGCCAAATCTCAGCATGAAGGATAACGGCTCAGGCGAAAGGGCACAGGCGGAGGAAGGAAAGCAAAACGGCAAGGACGTTTCGGAGATGCTTGAGGATAAGGATGTTCAGGCAAAGGTAGACGAGATTAATAAGTACATAGAGAATTATTACTACTTTGACATTGACCCTGAGTTTCAGGAGGAATCCTTTTATGACGGTATTATGAATGGCTTGGATGACCCTTATTCCGTATATTACACAAAGGAAGAATATGAGGATTTGCTTGAGGATAATTCGGGCGAATACTTTGGAGTAGGTGCTGTTGTCACACAGGACGCTACAATGAAGGTAACGGTTGTCCGTCCTGTAAAGGGAAGCCCTGCAGAGGCGGCTGGCATTCAGGCAGATGACGTTATCGTTGAGGTTGACGGTACCGAGATTACAGACCAGGAGCTTTCCCTTGTTGTCGAGATGATAAGGGGCGAGAAGGGAACAACTGCACATATCAAGGTGTACAGACCATCTGAGGACGAATACATTGAGTTTGACATCAAGCGGGCAGAGGTTGAAAATGTTTCCGTAGATTATAGCATGTTAGATAACAAGGTTGGTTACATTTCCGTAACGCAGTTTTATGAAAATACGCCAAAGGAGTATAAGGAAGCTGTAGAGGATTTGGAAAAGCAGGGCGCTAAAGGGCTTATCGTAGATCTAAGAGATAATCCGGGAGGACTGTTAAATGCAGTTGTGGAAATGTGTGCATACACGCTTGACGGAGGAAACATAGTAACCACGAAGGACAGGGATGGAAAAATCACGTCCTCTTATGATGACAATGATAAGCACAGCATAGATGTTCCAATGGTTGTGCTTGTAAATGGAAATAGTGCGAGTGCGTCAGAGATATTTGCAGGGGCAATGAAGGATACAGGCACAGCAGAGCTTGTGGGAACTACAACCTTTGGAAAGGGTATCGTGCAGTCAATCCTTCCACTTTCAGACGGCACTGCCATCAAGATTACCGTATCAAAATATTTCACGCCTGGCGGAAACGATATTCATGAAATCGGCATTGAGCCTGACTACGAGGTTGAGCTTGAGGACAGATCCAATGCGGTAGGCGTAGATTATGAGGACGACCTTCAGCTTCAAAAGGCTGAGGAGGTTATAAAAGGTATGATGTAACATACATGTGGGGCTGTCGCAATAAGGATTTTAATTCTATTTTATGATGCATTTTAAACAAAGAACGCTTCAACGTGTTACTTAACTTCCGCTTTTCTTTGTTTAAAATGCATAGTTACTAAGAAAACAAATCCCTATTGCGACAGCCCCAGTGTAGTTTAATTTCTTGCTTTCAAATATAAAAACTCCATGTCAAATCCTTTTGACTTTTGTTTTTTTGCTGATGTAAAAGCATTTTGGTGGAATTTGTATGTGACGGATGGTATGGTTTGGGCGGTTCAAGAGTACAAATCAAGCCGTTTACCAGATGCAGAATGATATGGGCTGACGCTTAAAAAAGGAAGGAGAAATAAAGTTGGAAGTAAGTTCACAAATAAAGAAATATCGCAGTAATGAAAAAGGATAATGATATTTCAACTTATAAGGAAATTGCTGCTTTTAAGCTATTAGATGAAAAGGAAACGAACAGGAGCTTGGAAAACGTCCATATTAAAGAGTGCTGCTGATGACTGGCAGTGCTGCGTTGGGGTTTATTATATGCTGGCTGTAAGCAGGATTAAAAACCCTGCCAGGATTCAAACTACAGCGTTGAAGACGCTTTGTTTTTTTACAGATGATTTTATACGTTATGTCAGATTTCTATTGAAAGCATGAACGTTAATTGGGTTGTGTCAATTTTTCTATGAAAACTTGACATGTAGTATGTCCGGTAACGAAGTTGCCGAGACTCAGCGTCGCCACAGAATTCTCGATTTATTTTGTAAATTGGAACATATTGCGAAGCAAAGTTAGGATGCGGCGACGTTCAAAGCGAGAGGAGAAATATATGAAAAAGGAGCTTATTATTGTACTTGATTTTGGTGGACAATACAATCAGTTGATTGCCCGCAGGGTAAGGGAATGTAATGTGTATGCGGAGGTACACCCATATACGATTTCCATTGAACAGATTAAGGAAATGAATCCGAAGGGAATTATTTTTACAGGCGGACCAAACAGCGTTTATGCCGAGGATTCCTTAAGATATGATAAGGAAATATATGAGATGGGTATACCTATACTTGGAATATGCTATGGTTCACAGCTTATGGCATACACACTTGGAGGCAGGGTTGAAACAGCACCTGTCAGTGAGTACGGTCACGCAGAGATTTCCATTACGGGAGACAGCGTGTTGTTTGAGGGTGTTTCAAAGCAGACCGTATGCTGGATGAGCCATACAGACTATATTGCAAAGGCACCTGAGGGCTTTGTTGTTACGGCAAGCACGCCTGTATGTCCTGTGGCTGCCATGGAATGTCCTGCACGTAACTTATATGCCACCCAGTTCCACCCTGAGGTTATGCATACCAAAGAGGGCATGAAAATGATTTCCAATTTTGTGACAAAGATTTGTGGCTGCTTCTGTGATTGGCGTATGGACTCATTTGTGGAAACGACAATAAAGGAAATCCGTGAAAAGGTAGGAAACGGCAAAGTATTATGTGCCCTTTCAGGAGGAGTAGATTCGTCCGTTGCGGCTGTCCTTTTGGCGAAGGCAGTAGGAAAGCAGCTTACCTGTGTATTTGTTGACCATGGCTTGCTCCGCAAGAATGAGGGCGACGAGGTTGAAGCCGTATTCGGTCCTGACGGACCGTATGATTTGAATTTTATACGTGTCAATGCCCAAGAACGCTTTTACTCTAAGCTTGCAGGCGTAACGGAGCCTGAAAATAAAAGAAAAATAATCGGTGAAGAATTTATACGTGTCTTTGAGGAGGAAGCGAAGAAAATCGGAGCAGTTGATTTCCTTGTTCAAGGCACGATTTATCCTGACGTAATCGAGTCGGGACTTGGGGACTCCGCAGTCATCAAGAGCCACCATAATGTAGGCGGGCTTCCTGATTATGTTGATTTTAAGGAAATTATAGAGCCGCTCCGTCTTTTGTTTAAGGATGAAGTGCGTAAGGCAGGTCTTGAGCTTGGCATACCGAAGCATCTTGTATTCCGTCAGCCATTCCCTGGACCGGGCTTGGGGATCCGTATTATCGGCGAGGTTACTGCCGAGAAGGTCCGCATCGTGCAGGAGGCAGATGCCATTTACCGTGAGGAAATCGCAAATGCTGGCATAGACCAAACCCTCGGACAATATTTTGCAGCACTCACCAACATGAGAAGCGTCGGCGTAATGGGCGACGAGCGTACCTACGACTATGCTGTGGCACTTCGTGCCGTGTGCACAAGCGACTTTATGACCGCCGAGGCAGCCGAACTTCCGTGGGAGGTACTCGCCAAGGTGACAAATAGAATTGTCAATGAGGTTAAGGGGGTAAATAGGGTACTGTATGATTGTACAGGGAAGCCGCCGGGAACGATAGAGTTCGAGTAAGGGATATAATCCCGGAAATGCTGATAAAATGGGCGTTTCCGGGATTGCTTTGTGGCTGTTGGCTCTAAAATGGCTCTAATTATTCTTGACAATAGAAAGCGTGCTTTCTATTATATGATGAATACTGGATTTTGGGCGGGTATCATGATACCTATTTGAAATTTGAAAAACTAATTGTCATTTATATTTCTTCGTGTTACAATACATCTACGGAAAGTACCCATGACAGGGTGGTAGCCTCCCGAGTTTATGAAAACCGGTGTGCCGGAATACATAGGAAGGGAGGTGGCGCCGATGACAGCTTTTGAAATCATTTCGATTTTCATTGGAATATTAGCATTGCTGATATCCTTTGGTAGCTTAATTGTTGCGTTGCTTGCCTTTCTCGATAAGAGAAATAACAAGCGAAAATAAAAATGCCTATCCTGTCTGCCAACAGGATAGGCGGTGTCCGTAAGGACATTCATTAGCCTAAACTCGGAGCATCCACTTTGGAGTGGGTGCTTTCCTTTTGTATTGTTATAATACCACTGTATGTAAAAAGTTTCAAGAGGTTTCATAACAAAAGATAGCGTAAATTTACTGTAGGAATTAAATAGGCAGAGCTGCCCTTGTTCTGTTTATGATTGATATTGATTTGGATAGACGTGTGGGAAAAAAGATAAAAAGAGATAAATACAAGAAATATAATCAGTTAGATGAAATACAGGAAATGAAAATCGCTTAATTGATACTGAATATTATCCCGCTTCAGAGCCACCAGTTTCCTGCTTGGGAGCCACCCGGAAATTTCTTCCTTGAGAGCCACATCAAATACAAGATATAGTGGTACTGCCCCTGTCAGTTAAAATATAACAGAGGCAGCATGGATGAACTTTTATCCAGATGATGATCAGGCTTCAATCTCGTCAACAAGCTTTTTCAGCTTCCTTGAATCGTACAGCTTCCTTAAATTTGTTTCATTTGCAGGGATTTCATAAGCATTGTGGATGATCCTGTCCATGATGGAATCCGCCTGTGCCCCGCCGCCGAGCCTGCCGT
>JAMPFU010000054.1 GCA_023664385.1 Clostridium sp.
AAAGACAAAATATCAATATGCTAAAGATAGCCGGTAACTATAAAAATACAAAATAGAAGAGGCTTGTCAGTGTAATTTTATGAGTGCCTGAAATCCTTACTGCGACAACCCCCTTTTAAATTTTATTTTACGGCGTCCGTGGGGAATGCATACTTATCAAGTACAATTTCCTCGTCGTAAAATTCCCAATTCTCTCTATTCCACAAGTCTTCCTTTACCCTCGCCCATCTTGCAGGAAGGAAGGTATTGCCGTTATTAACAGCAACATCATATTCATCCGACATAATAATGTACTGTTCATGTGCTGTTTTCTCGGCATTTGTAATTACCTTTCCCGTAAACGGATTTATGGGATTGTCAATCAAATCCTTTACTGCAAGCGTTGGAACATCCGCCGTAGTCATAAACTCCTCCGATACCGCAAACTCTGTACTGTTAAACTCCTTAACAAGCAGCAGTGGATAATACATCTCCACATTTTTAAAATTATCCTGACCTCCCATTGCCAGCTCGTCAAAATGCCCAAGATGTCTTCCGTGGTCTGAAACTATGATTATTTTTGTATTATCATATAAATTCTGCTCCCTTAAAAAGTCAAACCATTCGCCAAGCTTAAGCAAAGCCGCCATGTTTGACTGGTAATGGGACATCTGCATATAATTTTCCATTTTCATCGTCCTGCCGTCAACCGTAAAACGAGCCGTATTTTCAGCATCATATTTTGTGTTATCCACCACTTCGGCAGGGACATATTCAGGCTCCTGAAGCAGCATAGGCTCATGGGTAGTATTATTTGTCATATATAAAAATGTGTTTACATTCTCCTCTGTCACAGCCGTCATAAAAGGCATATTGTCAAGTACATTATACGGGTTCATAAACAATGAGCTTAAACCCTGTGCTTTTGACATATTATAGCAAGTCTGTATTCCACTGCTCTCAGACTGCGCCTGATTGTATGTACCGTTTGCGTATATTGTAGGCTGTGCAAGAAGCGGCATTGTTTTCATAATACTAAAGCAGAAAAAATTACGCTCATTATTGTCGATTCTCTGTTGCTTTGTCTGCGGTGAGCTGAACCTTCCCTCCGTAACACATGCATTAATATCCAGATAGTCGTTAAAAATTGATGTATCAGAAAACCACTGATAATTTGCATAAACAGGGTCGCAGACCGTAATGTCATATCCATTATCTGAAAATAACACAGGCATTACTTTTATTGCCTCGTTGTGCTTGGCAACCAAAGGCTCGTCTGCCCTTTTGTTCATTTCCACAGGCGTGTATTCATACCCTCCAAGCAAGGTCGGCGCTCCAAAATTCGTAGAGTTGCCAAAGGAAACTACATTTGGATAATAGGTAAAGCCTGCAAACTGCTCCACAAGCTCAGGTTTTTCATTCAATAGATATGGTATGTATTCTCCCATTCCCCTGTCAAGCATAATAACCACAACATTTTTACCTGACGTGCTCATTCTGAAGGTCAAATCATCAGAAACATTTTCTACAACAAGCTTATCCACAGAGGATTTGATGGTGGAAATATTCACAACTGACATAACGCCAAGCGCAAGTGATGCAACAAGCAGTACAGGAGCTGCCATACGGTAAAATTTCAATATTAAAATGTACATAAGCAACGCAATTCCCATAAGCACCAGCAAATTGATAAGCTGTTCTT
This sequence comes from Clostridium sp., assembly GCA_023664385.1. Taxonomy (GTDB): domain Bacteria; phylum Bacillota; class Clostridia; order Lachnospirales; family Lachnospiraceae; genus Coprococcus_C. The sequence goes on from JAMPFU010000054.1 coordinate 1,682, forward strand.
TCCTTGAAAAAATCATGCCGCTACTATACTGCAATGTGGAAGAAATATTCCCAAGCCCCGTACCGAAAAACATATAGTCTGCAAACATAAGTCCACACATAACAAAGACAAGCCTTTCAAAAAATACCCTTCCCCTTGGACTTGCCAGCAGATAGAACACACGAAGCCAAACTAAAAATGTGCCTGCAGCCATTGCAAGAGAGGCAACGATATACCAAATAGGATTATGAAAATATGTAATATCGACAAACTCCTGTGGAGATGCCGCAATAAAGTTTGACGGTATAAGCAATCCTACAAGCACGGTAAGAAATAAGGTTCCCACAAAAAACAGCTTATCCTTCTGAGGTTTTGCTTCGTTATGCTTGGAATTTGGAGCATGGGCAAGCAATTTTTTTAATTTTGCCAATGCCTTATTTACAGTTACACTTGACAAAATTATATTGAACACCAATGGCAAAATTAAAATCAGTGCTATTAAAATAAGAAAGACCTTTTTCTTAAGCGAAGGCGTATTGTATATAAATGCTGAATATAGAAACAGCGGCGTGCCAATAACTGCCAGCATTACAAAAAGTACCTTCTTAGGATTTTTCAGCTTATAAAAAATAGTCTTAACGAGGGAAAACAAATTGTTAAGCGTCCAGTAAAATACAAGACCCGATGGCGAGCCATATAAAAATACAAGGAAAAACAGCGCCATGCCATAAAGCTGTATCTTCGTCTTTGTTGGGAAGCCTTTTAAATAAAGAAAGCTTGATATTATATTTACAGATGTCATTATAATAGGAAGAAGGTTTACGGCAAATCCACCAATCACAAGCATTCCGTCAGGCTTGCTTAAATCAGCTATGGGTCCTAAGGATACGCCCTTCAGACTTTCTAAATGGGACAGAAACTGATATGCCGCAATAAAAAATGGAATTTCAAGCAGCAGGGACACGGAGCCTTTTAGGGCATCCGTCGGCTTATAATCATTCTGCCTGTAGTAGGTCTGAAGCATCATCATTTTCTCATCGCCGGAAAATGTCTTTTTTATGTGTGCCACGCCGTCACGAAGCTTTGCGTCAATATCCCTCGCCTGCTCCTGCATATAATCTGCCCGTCTGTAAAGAGGCAGCACAAGGATATTCATAATAAGGCTCAAAAAAATAATTGAGAGTCCCTGATGCATGGTAAACCTGTTGGCAAGCTCAAATATAATCTCAAAGAGCAGCTTTAATGGTCCGATGAATATTGTATATAGTATTTCAAAAAATGTCATTTTTCCTGCTCCTCTTTATCTGCAACCGTTATTTCTTCGTACTTTTTTATCAGGTAATCGACTGTACGGCAACAACCCTCACCACAATATGCCCATGTCTCCTCTTTTACCTCACGTCTTCCCTCAGCATATTTTTCATCCTCTATACAGGAGTCAATCAGCTCCTTCAGCGACTCCATATTATCCTCATTCAGCTCACAGCCTAACCTTGGAAGTGCGGTTGTTGTCCAGACAGGCGTGTCAAGCCACCACGCATCATAAGGGTCGAGATTAAAATCAGGGTTCGTATATATAACCGGCTTATCATATATTAAGGCAAACTCAAACACAACACCCGAAAAATCAGAAATAAGTATATCCGAGCGGCGCAAAACCTCAAAATTATCCGTATCTCTGTTCCACTCAAGCTGCTCCTGCTCTGGATATTCCTCCATCAGCTTTTCCATCATATCCTTCTCTGACGTAAAGGACTGCGGGTGCGGGCGGACAATGACATGATAGCCTGTTTTCAAAAGCACCTCAATAATCCTTCCTCCATACACGCCAAATATGGCACTGCTTCCCCACGATGGTGCCAGCAGTACCGTCCTTTCATGTTCAGGAGCCAAGCCGCTTTTTTCAAGCCGTTTTGCCATCTCATCCATATATGGAATGCCAACCTTTACAAGCTCCTTTTCCGGCAGGGAACGGAGCTTCTCAAGATTACGCACATCCCGTTCCTGAAAATCCCCTGAAAGCAAAATTGCATCATAATAGTCAATTCCGAACATTCTATAAAGAATAAGCTCGCTTGCCGCATGTGGGATATGCACATAATACGCTACATCCCGTGAGCGTTTCCACTGATATACCTCAAGCCCTGGAGTGGTGGACAAAACAATAGTCGCATTTAAAAAATTTAATCTTGTAAAAAGCTTGTTATTATTTTCAATACATTCTGCCGTAACATGCGGGTACGAGCATTCAAGCACAGGGTCGTCGGGAGATGCCGTTATATATAAAATATCCTTTCCACGCCTGTCCATTTCACGACAAATCGGCTCAAACACAGACCAATACCGCTTGTTATCTGAAAAAATCACAAACGGTATTTTATTTTCATTTACCGTCACCTTACCGCCTGTAAGCTTAAAATGTATTTTAATGATAAGCATCCGCAGGGAATACACTGCTGTTCCGATGACACCGATAAGAATTGTAAACAGCATGCTTCCCGTTCCGGGATCTATATATAAAAGCATATGATTTCTCCTCGCAAAATCTCAACATACTCGCTGATTTTATCATATTGCACCGAATATTTCAACACTGTATAACCGGCACAGGTCTTTTCCAGTCTATTTTGTCAGCCTTGTCTTTTTGTGAAATAATACCCATAATCCCAACAATTCTTGTTGTGTTTTGGGCATTTTTATTATATAATATGCAAAGGTTCATATTATATTACGTGCTTAACACGCATGGCGCACCACAATCTTTGATTGTGGTTATGATATAATGTTGGCAGTGTTTTATGAAAGGAAGGTATATTACATGAAATTTGGTTACTTTGATGACTCCAACAGAGAGTATGTAATCACTTCGCCTAGGACTCCATATCCATGGATTAACTACTTAGGCACACAGGGTTTCTTTTCACTGATTTCCAATACAGCCGGAGGATACTCGTTCTACAAGGATGCTCGTCTTAGAAGAATTACCCGTTACCGTTACAACAACGTTCCTATTGACATGGGTGGACGTTATTTTTATATCAATGAAAACGGTATCATTTGGAATCCGGGCTGGTCGCCTGTCAAGACAGAGCTTGACGCTTATGAGTGTCGTCACGGTATGGGTTACACAATTATTACCGGTAAGAAAAATGATTTGAAGGCAGAGGTTACATTCTTTGTTCCGCAAAACTATGACGGTGAGGTTCAGCAGCTCGTTCTCACAAACGAGGGTGCAGCAGAAAAGACATTTTCACTTTTCTCATTTGCTGAGTGGTGTTTATGGGACGCTCAGGATGACTGCACAAACTTCCAGAGAAACTTCTCCACAGGTCGTGTTGAGGTTGCTGGTTCAACCATCTACCACAAAACAGAGTACAGGGACAGACGTGACCATTTCGCATTTTACACGGTAAATGACGAGATTGACGGCTACGACACAGACAGGGATGCTTTCATCGGTCTTTACAACGGATTTAACAATCCACAGGCAGTTGAGGCAGCTGCAGCCAACAACTCATTTGCAGATGGCTGGTCGCCAATCGCTTCACACTACAAGAAGATTACACTTGCTCCGGGCGAGACAAAGACCTTAGTATTTATTCTTGGCTATGTTGAAATGCCTCTTGAAGAAAAATTTGAAGCTGACGGCAAGACAATCAACAAGACAAAGGCACTTGCCATGATGGACAAGTACAATACGCCTGAAAAGGTTGCTGCAGGTCTTGCAGAGCTCAAGGAGACTTGGGACAAGCTTCTTGGCATTTTAACAGTAGACACTCCTGATGACAAGGTAAACCGTATGGTTAATATCTGGAATCAGTATCAGTGTATGGTTACATTTAATCTTTCACGTTCTGCTTCCTACTTCGAGTCAGGTATCGGTCGTGGTATGGGCTTCCGTGATTCCAATCAAGACGTTCTCGGTTTCGTGCATCAGATTCCGGACCGTGCAAGAGAGAGAATTATCGACATTGCCTCCACACAGCTTCCTGACGGCGGCTGCTACCACCAGTACCAGCCTCTCACAAAGAAGGGTAATTCAGATATAGGCGGAGATTTCTCCGATGATCCATTGTGGATGATTCTTTCCGTGTCAGCATATATCAAGGAAACCGGCGACTGGGCTATTCTTGATGAGATGGTTCCTTACGACAATGACGAGTCAAAGGCAAAGCCGATGCTTGACCACCTTAAGGTTTCATTCTACAAAATAGTAAATAATCTCGGACCACACGGACTTCCGCTTGCCATGAGAGCTGACTGGAATGACTGTATCAATCTTTCCTGCTTCTCAGATACACCGGGCGAAAGCTTCCAGACATATACAAACCCTAAGTTTGCAGCAGAAGGCGGATATTCAAAGGTTGCCGAATCAGTTATGGTTGCCACACTCTTTACTTATACAGGACCAAACTATGTGGCTATCTTAAAGCATTTAGGCAAGGATGATGAGGCTGCGGCTGCTCAGGCAGAGATTGACAAGATGAAGAAGAATGTTATGGAGCATGCATTTGACGGCGACTGGTTCCTCAGAGCTTATGACTCAACAGGCGCTAAGATGGGCTCCAAGGAATGTGAGGAAGGTAAGATATTTATTGAGCCACAGGGCTTTGCAGTTATGTCAGAGATTGGCAAGGAGGAAGGTGCTGACATAAAGACGCTTAACGCTATCGATAAATACCTGAACACAGACTTCGGTCTTGTACTTAACAATCCTGCATTTACGAAGTATTACATTCAGTATGGTGAAATTTCAACATATCCTGGCGGTTACAAGGAAAATGCCGGAATATTTACCCATAACAATGCATGGATTATCTGTGCTGAGGCTTATGCAGGACGTGGAGATAAGGCGTTTGAATATTATTCAAAGATTGCTCCTGCCTTCACGGAGGAGACTTCTGATATCCACAAGACAGAGCCATATGTATATGGACAGATGATTGGTGGTAAGGACGCAGGCTCCGATATCGGAAAACCAGGCAACCACTTTGGACAGGGTAAGAATTCATGGCTTACAGGTACTGCTGCATGGAATATGGTAGCCATTTCACAGTACATTTTAGGTGTTCAGCCTGATTGGGACGGACTTAAGATAGACCCATCCATTCCTGCCGCTTGGGACGGGCTTACTGCAACACGTCAGTTCAGAGGAGACACTTACGATATTAAGGTTACAAACCCGAACCACGTCAACAAGGGCGTTAAGAGCCTCGTTGTAGACGGAAAGGCTGTAGACGGAAATGTTATCCCTGTTGCAGGAGATGGACAGACTCACACCGTTGAGGTTGTAATGGGTTAAAAATTATACATTTTTTTAGCCGACCGCTTCTTAATTGTAGCATGCTACAATAGAGGTGGTCGGCTATATAATTGTGTGATAATTCTATAATAGCTTACGGGCACTCAAATGCCCAATCCCCCATAGGCTGTCTATCATATTTTTTCCATTTATAGTTTCTCCAGCGTCATCACTGAATATCAACGTCTGCTACACAATCTCCAAATCGTCCCTGTCACGGAGCATATATTTTTTTAACGGCGTCAGGCTTGCAATCAGATAAAGCAGACCGCCGAAAATTGCAGTAAATCCGCTTCCTGTCGTAAACAGAAATATATCGCTGTGTATGACCCCCGTCATCGGATTGTATACAAACAGCATGGATACCACAAACGCAACGACAAGACATCCGATTCCTACAAGATTAAATCCACCCGTAAATTTATATGCATCATGCCCGTCCAAGCCGTACGCCGACTTTAGGGACAGCTTTCTCTTTTTTACAATCAGGTAATCTACCAGCGTCATACCGATGATAGGTCCCTGTATGTACGCGGCAAGTGATATAAATGCACCAAAATGGTCATTTACACCGCCCCAGATTGTAAGCCCGCTGACATACACCATTGCAATGATAACTAACAGCTTATAGCTGACCTTCGGCATGCCGCTCTTTACAATCATACAGTTCACATATGAGCCGGTTCCCTGTGTGCCTACATTTGCAAAAGCAACCATAAGCAGGCTTAACAGGGCAAAGCCTGAACCACAAAGCGTAGACAGCATTGCCGTCGGGTCACTTTCGTATATTCCTGTCTTAACATACATGGCAAATGCCATAACGCCGCCTGCTGCCACAAAGAAAGGAGCAACGATGCCATAGGAAATAGCCGTACCCCAAAAGCCACTTCTCTCTGACCTTGCAAGCCTCGGCATTACAAGTGCCTGTGTTGACCATGAAAATGCAAAGGCTACATTGCCCTCTGCCGACAGCATAAAATTGACGAGGGAAGAATTGCCGTTATCAACAACCGGCTTTACTGCCGCAATATCGGACAACGGTACTGCCGTAAAGCAAAGTCCCACGACGATGGCTCCAACAATGAGCAGTGCCGTTACCAAAAATCTGTTTGTCCATTTTATTACATCAGGTCCGCCTAAGGCAATCAGCGTTCCAAGAACGACACAAAGCGTTCCTAATACAGGATTCCAAATATCAGGATTTAAGTGCAATCCAAAATTCCCCGCAAGGTTAATCATGGATGATGAAAACAGATTTGCCGCAACTGCATACCAGCCGAAATTTGCCAGACTGATTACCGTTGCAATCACTGCAACGCCCTTCGCCCCAAGCACGGAGCGTAACCAGATCCACAAATCAATTCCGTACCGCACGGCAAACAATACCGGAATACACTCAATAATAATCCACACGATATTGAAGCAGAAAATATTGATAAGCAATTGCTTAAAGGTCAAAAACTGTGCCCCATATGCTCCCTGTGTGTAGCACCATGTTGCAATGGCAAAGCCGCTTGTTGAAAGGAGCAAATCAATAAAGGAATACTGTCTGTCCTTTTTCAGCATCGGTACAACACCCGTAACCGTTTCCTGTCTTATGTAATCTGCATTTTTTTCCATTACTGTATCACCCCTGTCATGCAAAGTGCAATCAGTACCGCACTTACCAAAAATCCTGCAATCATAACGATTACATCCACCTTGTTAATTCTCTTTGGAAATTCATAATCAGGCTGTTCCATTTCATTCAGCCGTTTTTCCGTCTCAGCTGCAATCAGCTCCTCAAGAGACAATTCCTTTTCTTCCTTGCTCATAGCTTCCTCCTAATTATTTTTCAAAATATTTTTTCGCTTCCCTGCTGTACGTCTTTGTGTACTTGTACCAAATGTACAGATATTCGCCAACGTCATTTCCAACGCTGTTTTGGTAGATCGCCCACAAAAACCAATAATATGCCGCTGCCGCTATATAGGTATAATAATATCGTTTTTCCTTTGTATCAGCCTCATGCTCCAAATACAGATTGATTATTCCATCGGCTTCCTCCCTTGTATAATCTGAGCAGGCGATAAACGTACCAATATCGCCGCCTCTGTAAGCCATGCCGGAATATTCCCAGTCAATAAGGTACATCTTCCCCGAAGCATCAACAAGAAAATTAGGGTCGTAACTGTCACAATGGCAGAGACATTTTTCATTATCCTCCTTGAGTATGGAACAACAAAGTTGCTCCATTGCATCGTGCAGCTCCTGCATATCCTCAAACTGATTATTTCCCCGTTCCTCAAGCCGCTCCTCAAATTTGCGGATTTCCTCCCATATATCAAATGTAAATTCAGTCCTTACATTACATGTGTGGAGCTTTCTAACCATGCGTATTGCTTCCATTACCTGCTCCTTGTTATGGTAATCGAGGGTTTGGACATTATCTATATAATGTGAAATCTTCCAGCCCTCCTTTTCATCCATGCAGATAAATGTATCATCAAGCCCCAGCTTTTTTGCAATTTCCAGCGACTTTTTTTCGCTTGTCCGATTAATGAAATTGGAGGTTCCCACGCCCGGGTGCCTGTACACATACTCCTTTCCATTTACGGTAAAACAAAAAGAAAAATTTGTAAGACCCTTTTTAATAGGAACAATATTTGTTATATTTTCCTCTTTCACATCCAAAGCAGTACAAATATTTGTAAATATTTTTGAATTGGCATTTTTTAAATACTTATCATCAAAGCCCCGAAGCTCCTCCAAGGAATCAAATTCCTTGATTTTATCAGCATCGTATTTTCTGATGTATAAATCCAGCTCCTTAATATGGCGTATATAAAGGTCCTCCCAAAGCTGCTGCTTCGTTAAGGGGTCGTCATATTCATTTCTTAAAATCCTGACAAATTTTTTGCTAAATTCCCTGTCAAAATACACATGTCCCAGCATATACCAGGAGGATTGTCCGCCTATGGTTACCTTTGTTATCCGTCCTTTATTATTGAAGGACAGACAATATTCGTCTGTTTTCGCCGCCTCATATACAGCCGCATAATATGCCCGATACACATAAGGCTCAAAGGGATTTTCGGCAAAGTAGTTGTCCGAGGAGCATACATATGTGTTGTCCAGCCTGTCAGCCACACGAATTAACGTGGAGGTGTTATTATATCTGTAATAGTCGTCGTTGATAACAATATTTACGTTATATTTATCTCCTAAATAAAAGAGCTGCTCCTTCAAATAGCCCACAACAACCGTTATATCGGTGATGCCCGCCTCCTGAAGCTGCTTAATTTCCCTTTCAATGAGTATCTCCCCTTTTACCTTAAGCAATGCCTTTGGCTTTTCATAGGAAAGAGGAATGAATCTGCTGCTCATTCCTGCCGCCATGATAACTGCATTTTTAACCTTATATGGCTCCATAGCCTCATATCCCACAGAAGAAATCTGCATGTCATTGTTTAAAAGTCCTGCTTGTGTTAATTCCTTTACCGCCTCATTAATCTTACCCAAGGAATATCCTGCTTCCCTTGCAAGGGTTCTCTGCGTAAATTTATAATCCTGTTTTTGAATCACTGTGTAAAGTATTTTAAATTGTGTTTCTGTCAACATATACTTCTCTCTATACTTTCTTATATATTTTGCACAAAAAAGCTTTTATTTTAGCTGTTTGTGCAATGGTTAATAAACCTTGTTTTTTAATTATCCTTGCACAGATAACAGTCAAATACAAATTGATTATTCCAGTAAATCTCATTTTGCGGCTTTTTAATCACACATTTACACTTTGCCTTTTCCGCAAAATTCTGAAACATCTCCTTTGTGTAAAAGGTCTTATCCAAGCCTTTGTATTTTTCATCATAATTTTCTACAGAGGCTCTCCTATACTCTAAATGCTCCTCTTTTCTGCTCTCATCATGTATCTCTGTAATTACAACCATCTTATCTGCCTTTTGGTACATCCTGTCCAAAACCTGCATCCCATATTCTGCGTCCTGAAAATACTGAAAAACGCTGTCCGCCAGCACCAAATCGTATTTTTCTTCAACAGAAACTGCAAGTGCCTCGCCACACAATAAATCCGACGAATCTACGACAGTTTTTGCAGCCTTAATTATATTTTCGGAATAATCGATGCCGCCAAGCTTTTCGATGTTCTCAAGCTGGCGAAACATATAGAGATTAACACCGCTTCCGCAGCCGACCTCATAAACGCTTGTTAGCGGCTTTTTGCAAAGCTCCTTGATAAACCTTGTTCTTTCAAGCCACTCCTCATAAAAGCTTTCATAATAATTGTCTACGTCCTGCGTATCAAATCCATTCGCCTTTTTCAAATTACAAAACATCTGAAATACATCATCCGTATTTGTCAGCCTTGTTTCCCTGTTTTTCCAAATCTTATCCCAATGATTCATCTACAAACCTCCCATTTAATATCTCTTTCAATGCGAAAACCAGCGTTTCATTATCCTCATGATTTCGGATTGCTATCCGTACGTATTCTCCACTTTCTATCTTAGGCGATAAATCCTTCGCCAAAATATTATATTTGACAAGCAGATCCGATACCAGCTCACTTGCCGTTTTGCCATTCACAAGCTCCAGCATTATGTAATTTGCCTGTGAAGGAATTACCCTTATGGCATCTATTGTTTCCAACTCCTTTACGAGGCTTTTTCTTTCCTCTCTCAAAAGCCGCAATCCATCTGCATAATCACCTTTATATTTTTCTGCAATCTGCATATAAAACTCTGCAAATGAATTAATATTCCATATTGCTACTTCCTTTTTCAGCTTGGCAATCAATTCTTTATTTCCAGATGCAAGCACGCCCAAACGCAAGCCGGGAATACCATATGATTTTGAAATGCTTTTTATTACTGTCAAATGTGGATTTTCGTACAAAATATCCTGTCTGATAATTGTTGCGTCCATTTCATCTGCAAAATCAATAAAGGATTCATCTATTACAATGTTAATATTTTTATTTCCCGCCCATGAAATTAATTTTAAAATATTTTCTTTTGCAATATAATTTCCTGATGGATTGTCAGGATTAATAATAAGAAGATTCTCAATCGCCTTATCATCAAAATAATTTATAACATCATCTGCCGTATAATGAAAATCCCTGTTTTCAGGAACAAACACCTCAAGCTGCTCCGTATATCTGTTTGCATATTCTTCAAAGGTCGGTTTTACGATTCCTGTTTTGCCATGCAAAAGACCCATAAAAGCCTTAATCAGCTCAGCCGCACCATTTCCTACTACGATATCCTCCGGATGCAAATTAAAATTTTTAGCAGCAAGCAGTGCATTTATCTCCATACCTGACGGATATTGCATCAACAGCTTCTCAAAGGATAGCTTCATTTCATCAATTAACCTTTGCGGTGGAAAAAATGGATTTACCAAATAGCAAAAATCTATCATCTGCGGGTATCTCCAATAGCCCCCATATCTTTTTTGCAGCAGATGAACACATTGGTCGGATTCTGCAAACATAGTCGACGCTATATCCAAATCCTGAATATCGTCTATCTCATACCATTTTTCCCCGTTCAAACGCCTTGCCTTAATCTCAGGGTGGGCAAGCATGGTAATAACCTTCAACACCTGCTCATAGTACTCATTATTACCCGAGGCTGTTATATATGCCTCCAAAAACGGCACATAATGCGTTTCGGAAAAATGTTTACTGAATTTATATACATTTACGGTTTTATAATAATTACCTGTCTCTCCAAATCTAAATCCATTTCCGGAAATAAATTCCTCAATGGTATCATCATCTGATAACCGCATACAGGTTCCGTCCATCCAGCTTTCATATTTATCTACCAACGCTAATGTTTCCCGCTCATCATTTATCAGTCCAAAAAGAACCTCGTCCTCAAAAATAATGTCCGATTCAAACAATAGCGTGTCCTCCCTGCACAGCCACTCCTTTGCCAAATGCAGTGAATATATATTGTTGGTACTGTTATATACGGAATTGTTTATGTAAATAATCGGCGTTTTAATATCAAGCGTTGCAATAAATTCTATCAGCTTTTCAGCCTGATATCCCACTACAATGACAATTCTTGATAAACTGCACTGTTCAAGCTGCCTTAAAAGCCTTTCAATCAGCGATACACCATTTACCTCTACCATGCATTTTGTATTATTCTTTGTCAGCTCCTTTAACCGCTTTCCCATTCCGGCAGCCAAAATAATCCCCTGCATAAGTGATACTCCTCCTTTGAATAATGTTCATTTTTACTTAGCCTTGTAGCAAAATTGAACATCACAATGATAATTCTTTTGGCAGCTTTTGTCAATACCCGGGAGCAAGGAAAAAAGAAGCTGCTGCAGTAATAATTTAAGATAAACCTCAAATTGTTACTGCAACAGCCTCTTTGTTCTAAATCTATTTTAAGCTGTGTTTATACAACTATGTAGCAGCCGAAGCTACTCCTCAATACCCATATCCTTAAGATACTTAATAATGTCCTCCACAGTTGCAATTGATGTTAAATCATCTGAAGGAATCTCACAGTTGAACTCCTCCTCAAGTGCCATAACAAGCTCGAAAAGATCAAGTGAATCAGCACCAAGGTCGTCCTTAAAGGATGTTGAAAGCTCTACATCTGAAGCATCGACTCCCAACTGTTCAGCAATAATTTCTTTCATTTTTTCTAACATAGTTTATAATCTCCTTTTTTTTATGATAAATCCGATAGCCTTACCAGCCTCTTATATTTTTCAATATACAACAGCTATATATATATGTCAAGAATTGTTATTTATTTTTTTAAAAATCAAATTTCATAAACTCGGTAAGGGGCATTGGCTTTGCAAAATAATAGCCCTGTGCAATGTCACACCTGGACTTTTTAAGAAAGTCCACATGCTCTTTTGTCTCCACACCTTCCGCTATAACCTGAAGCCTTAAATCCTTTGCCATGTCTATCGTATGGTTTACAACAATCTGTCCTTTTTCGGAAGCAATCTCATTATCCAAAAAGTCCTTATCAATCTTAATTGTGTCAACCGTTATGTTCCTAATAAGGTTAAGGGATGAAAAGCCTGAGCCAAAATCATCAACCTCAAGAGAAAATCCCAGCTTTTTAAGTCTTTCCAGCACACGGTTAAGCTCCTCCGGATTATCCAAAAACAAGGACTCCGTAATCTCCAAATGGAGATATTCCGGCTTTATGCCATATTTATTCACAAGTCCCATAAGTACATTTTCAAGGTCATTGTGATTGATATGGTATCTGGATATATTTACGGAAAGGGGTATCGGCTCCCTGCCCTCGTCAATCCAGCCACGGAGCGTCTTACAGGCTTCCTCCCACATATATTCATCAAGCTTTAGTATAAATCCATTTTTTTCAAAAAGCGGTATAAAATCTATCGGCGGGATAATTCCTTTGCTTGGGTGCAGCCATCTTGCAAGCACCTCAGCACCACAAAGCTCCTCCGTATCAAGCCTGAATTTAGGCTGCAAATACATTTGGAACTGACGCTCCTCCAAGGCTTTATGCATATCATGCTCTATCTCGCTGACCCTGAGCATATCCTCCCTGTACTGCTCATCGTAAAATGCGCAAAACCTCATCACGTCACCCTTTGTCGTTTTGCTTGCAACCATCGCTCTGTCGCACATAAGGTTAATCGGTACGCCCCTGTCCTGAACAAGGTAAATTCCAAATGAAGTATTCAGGTCACAGTCCACGCTGTTTGCGCTTATTTTTTTCCTTATCTTTTCTATAACACGGATAATGTCTATCTTCCTGTCATATTCCATATAAAAGGAAAACATATCCGAGTGCATTCTTGCGTAATTTTCACTACAACCAAATGTATCTCTAAGCACATTGCCTACAAACTTTAAAACCTCATCACCCTTTGACATTCCATATAAATCATTTATGTTTTTAAATCTGTCAATATCAAAAACGACTATGGCATACTGTTTATCTAAATTACTTCTTATCATGCTTTCTGCATCTATGTAAAATTTAGCATAATTCGGTATATTTGTCAGGCTGTCTACCTCGCTTTTGCGAAGATTTAATTTATCATCTATAGGTTCAATGACATCAGCGCCAATGGATATGTTCTGTTTATCCTCCAGCTTAATCAATGTTGCCATGATTGCATCTTTTCCGTCAAACCATCGGATATTTGAAAAGACCCATGTTGCCTTCTCGTCAAACAGCTCCTCATATTTTGATATAAGAACTGAGGTATTTTCAAGACTTACAATAGGACAACCCTGACATGGTACCTCTTTTGTACAGAAAACCTCATGGCAGGCAGCACCAATCTTACTTCCAATCAGCTCCCTTGCCTTCTTATTCTCATATATAATTTCAAAGCTGGTCCTGTCGATGACAATTGTAGCACTAAATCCCGCATTTAAAATGGAATCTATCACATTTTTAGTGCCTTCAACATCCAAGCCTTCTTTAATTTCACCAAAATCCATAATTTAAGCTCCCATATTTACCATAGTACAAAAAACTGCATGTAAATCAAATGTACCACCACGAAAGATTAATGTCAATTACTTTATGCAATTTGCACACAAAAAAAGCAGAAAATAAAAAAATTTTCTACACTCCAATTATTGTATATTGACGAATGACATTTTTACGAATATACTGAAAATAATAATTGTTATCAGTTTGAAAGGAAGATTACTTATGTCCGTACCGATTAAGTACAGCCACCAACGGGAGGCAATTTTAAACAATTTAAAATCACGCTATGACCATCCCACGGCAGAGATGGTTTATCAGGATATAAAGCAGGAGCTGCCAAGTATCAGTCTTGCAACCGTATATAGAAATCTCAATCAATTGGCAGACGCAGGCATTATTGCGCGGCTTTCCTGTAATGGCAAAACCGATCATTTTGACGCCACAACCACACCACATTATCATTTCCTCTGCAAATGCTGCGGCGCCGTAAAGGACATGGAGATGCAGCCATTGCCTGCCCTTATTGCATCTGCGAAAAAAAACTCAGCATTTTCCATTGAAGAAGCATCAGTGCTGTTTTCAGGAATTTGCGATACGTGCAGCCAAAGATAAATTATCAAAAAGAAGCTGCCGCACTTACGGACATCAGAGCCCGTTATATGTGCGAAACCCCATTGTATATTTGGGTACTTGAATTGCCCTGTACGGATTAGATGATACAGTAACAAAAAACACGCTTTCGCTCATCTCCGACGT
>JAMPFU010000055.1 GCA_023664385.1 Clostridium sp.
GCCTTCAGGTTCATTTCTATGTTTTTTTCATAATTGATTTTATAGCCCATCAGTTTCCTCCTTTACAAATTACTCCTCCGCCTTCATAAATTTGAGTTTTTTAACTATTCCGCTGCCACAGTAATATCCTTCTCCTACATTTATATTTTTTTCAAATGCCTTTCTTACTGACACCGGCATATCAAATATTCTGAAATTTTTTAAATCATCCAAAATAATGTAGCTTCGACTATCCTTTAAATACTTGTAAACCTCAGCCCCGCTAAATGGAACAGAAGCATTATCAACATTAGCAATAATAAAGCATATTTTAAATTCTTTATATTTACCCGTAATATTTTTAAATCGTTCCATGCTTTTTTTATTGTTCTGTATTGCTTCAACAGCATCTTTATTTTGAATTACAATAAATTTAAGCGGCACTGTATTAAGAATATCAGGATTATCTGCAATATTTTCTTTAAGCTCCATTGCATGTGTTTCTACTTCCTCAAGAACAATTCCAATATCCTCACTGCTGCATGTATACCTCTTTACGCATTTATGGTTACTGTATGTAATAAACCGCTTTTCGTAATCATCAATAATGTATATATCAATTGGTGCATTATCGCAGTTGTTCTCCAATGAATCGAGTATAACCTTTACAATATTGCGTTTTCCCATGCCGTTTCTGCCTACAATCCCTATTGCCGTTATTTTTCTCATATCAAGAAGCTCAGGTGTTGCGTTTCTATAATTTATTCCATATAAAACCTGATATGGTATGTTAAGAAGCTTTGGGAAATTAGCTCTTGCATATGCCAATGAAAAAAGTTCTGGTATTTCCGGTATACGTTTTGCCCTTAAAGCAGGATATAAATCGTTTGTTTTCTTTATAAAATCTTTTATTTCATTTACTCTGTCTATTTCCTTTTTACCTTCAAATGCGAGATATGCCTGAAATTCATACAACTGTTTATCTATTTCTACAATACCCCGTCCGGGTATATTCCTGTTTTTCATTCTGCATGTGCCAAACAGTGAAGAATACTCGCCATCATTGTTACAAAACAATGCTATTTTTTGTGAAAATGTAGACATATACTTATATCCAATACCTGACGTCTGTATGTCGGTACATATAATGGAAACTCCCACCGATAAGCCTTCACGACAAATCGGAAGCAATTTATCCTCTTTTGACAAAAAAGCTTCCCTGACAGCATTAAAATTATCTATAAGAATAACTATTTGCGGCATATCAGTATAACCTGCCTCACGATAAGCTGAATATGAGCTTATTCCTATTGATGCAAGCTTATCCTTACGCTGCTGCATTTCCTCTGCTATTAACCTGAAAAAATTTTCCATTTTTTCTTCATCAGATATAAGTATTACGCCGCCTGTATGTGCAAGACTGTCAAATATTTTAAGTGCCTTTGAAGCAAAATCAATCATGTACACATTTACATCCTCAGGAGAATACTGCATTGCAAGCTGTTTTATTATCAGTCGGAGTATGTTTGTCTTTCCATACTGTGCAGAGCCCACAATAAAAGTATGATTGTGTGTAATGTCTAACAGCACTGTTTCCTGAAGCTGCTGTGACGGATCATCATATATTCCCAACGCTACACCAACATTCCCTTCAAAATCGTAGCACTTGCCATCGTAACAAATATGGTTTTCAAGACTTGGCATACATATGCCTGGAAGCCTTTGTATTTCATTTGTTTCACAATATGAATTTATGTACTTTACCAATGCCTCTAATTGCGTATCAGCCTCATCATTTTTCTTCTTTTTCTGCTCAAATATAGTTTTTCGCATGCCTGCAAGATTAAGCTCATATATTTTATATTCCCTTTCCTTTCCCGTATGCTCCTCATCGACGCCCAAACCGCTGTATGCCGATTGGAACAATTCAAAAAGCTCGTTATTTCCAACCTGCAAATATGCCCTGCCCGGCTCTTTTATTTCTGCTGCCACTGGCGATTTTAACACCTCATTGCTGTCATTTTTGTTTTGCACCTTGAGGCATAGCCTGAATTTTGAATTGCTCCATATCTGGTCATCAACAACACCCGACGGTTTTTGCGTTGCAAGTATGAGATGCACTCCGAGACTTCTCCCTATTCTTGCAGTGCTTACAAGCTCCTTCATAAAGTCAGGCTGTTCCCTTTTAAGCTCAGCAAATTCATCGACAATAAGTATCAGATGCGGCAAAGGTTCTCTTACCTCGCCCCTTTTAAACAATTTTATGTAAGCATCAATATGGTTTACTCCGGCATCTGCAAACATAGTCTGTCTTTTTTTCAGCTCTGCCTTTATTGAGAGCAGCGACCGTTCTATCTCCCTTCCGTCTATATTGGTTATAGACCCTATTAAATGCGGCAAATCCTTAAACTGATTTACCATGCCTCCGCCTTTAAAATCTATTATCACAAAGCCGACATCATAAGGATGATACAGTGATGCCATTGATAAAATATAGGTCTGTAATATCTCACTTTTTCCCGAGCCTGTTGTTCCTGCTACCAAGCCATGCGGTCCATGCTTTTTCTCATGCAAATCCAAATATAAAACATTTCCATTTGCCAAAACGCCCAAGGGTGCCGCCATGCTTTCATATATTCGGGATGTATTCCATCTTTCGCCTATGTTCATGTCAGAAACACTCATTATATCCAGCAGCTTAAAAAGAGAAATACTTTTTGTAAGCTTGCTTTCAAGATTTACGCTTTGCACCTGAATACAACCAAGCCTTAATACAGCCTCTTTCAGATTTTCATCCTCTAATGCCTCAAATACAAAATTTTCTCTTATATCTGAATTTTCAGCATCTATCAGCATACCGGAATTTGGAGTGTCAAGCATGATAAGCTTGTCCGCATATTGAGGTATGAACTCCCTTTTTTCATCAAAAAATATAAACGTAAACTTAAGCTCCTTAGCCCGTCTGATATATTGTGATATGGGATGTGCAAAAAGTACATCTGCCGAATATACAAATACAACATGATTTTTCATATCTTTAAGCTCGTCCTGATTCATGTTTTCCCTTCTTGAAAGCTCACTGTAAAGATACTCTAAAATAATCTTTTTGCCCTGCTCCTCATACACCATATTTCGCACAGGGGCATCGGACAAATAAATGTTTTGCAGCCATCTTAAATTTAAAAAAATATTTTCATATGCAGCATCAAATATATAATAAAATTTTACATCCTCAAAATATTGTCTGACTGCCATATCTATTGTAATCAGCTTTAGCATGTTATACTGTGCTTCGCCGCTACCCACTATTCCGATAGCATTACATTTTTTCAAATCCACAATAACAGGAGCCTCCGATATGTATTCATATTCCCTGGCGAGAAGCTCCGGAAGCTCAGACAACGGATCGCCGCTTTTGATACATTCCTTTTCAGTTATTTCTATGTTGCAGCCTGCTCTTACCTTTCCTGCTCCAAGTCTTACAATCAAATAATCATCATCTGACATGTCCCTTTCAAACAGTTTTCTGTCAAATGACATAATTTGAGCCATCTCCACATCAGAATCAATGTATATGTCTTCCAAAATTTCTTTTTCTTGTTTTCTTACATTTACAATTTCTTCTTCTTTTTTCTTGAGATATTCCTTATATTCATTTTTTCTGTCCTCCACGTCTTTTTTGTATTGCTTTTTACCGTTAAAATACGATAATATCGATGTTACAATGCCCATGCCCATCGTGATGGCGCAATATATTACAAACATTTTATTCCCACGCATCATGCTCCTTAAAACAAGCATTGCAACAAATGATATGAGTGTCGGAAGCAGTGTCATTGCAAAATTTTCATCTTTCTTTTCCGGTTTTGGCTCCGGTGGCAGTATTTTAATTTTTTTATCAGGAACAATTCTGCGAATTCTTACATTCTTCCTAAACTGTGGATATTCCATTGCACTTTTTTGTTCTACAACATATGTACATTTAAGCTTACTTTGCGTGCCGTTCTTCCCTGAGTCTGTGTAAAGCCTGTCGTCCTTAAGATAAAAGCTTGCCCCATCAAGCATGAAAAAATCATAATTTTGTATTACAGCTATGCTTTCTTTCTTTTTAAAGCCGTTAATGTAAATTCCATACTTTGTATGTGAATCATCAACTACAAATTCCTCTCCCTGTCTGGTCAGCAATATATAATCATTACCAACAAGCTCATTATTTATTTTAATTGTACAGTAATCTGTACCGCCTATTTCCATGCTGCCTACAGTACTAATGTCATATACCTTGTTATAATCAGAACACACTTCGTCAAAATCTATTGTAAAGGAGATTTTAAAAAGCGAAGCTTTACTGCTTTCATACCTTATCTCCACCTCGTCCCCATGGCTAAGCTCCTTTGAATACAGCTTTAATGCACTGTCCGATTCAATATATATGTTGCTGCTACAGCTTATCCTCCATTTATCCCCATCACAAAATAGCTCTATCTCAAAATCCTCAAAAAACCTATGCCTGTCAAATCTTATTTTTGACCTTCCTGTCGTCCCTAACACGACTTCGTTTTTATAGTCTCCCTGCAATGCTATTTCCTGATATAGGCTTT
Organism: Clostridium sp.; assembly: GCA_023664385.1. Classification (GTDB taxonomy): domain Bacteria; phylum Bacillota; class Clostridia; order Lachnospirales; family Lachnospiraceae; genus Coprococcus_C. The sequence continues at coordinate 4,581 of JAMPFU010000055.1, forward strand.
TGCCGAATACAACCGCCTTATAATTGTAATTTTCCATTCGTCTACCTCAAATAATTAATTATGGTTCCGTTTCTAAGTCCAAATTCTTCCAGTGTTTTGTTACCCTTTAGCAGTGCAATAGGGTTTTCTGTTTTCAAATAACATTCCGTTATATCAGCTAAATCTATACCCAAGCCGTATGCATGATTTAAAGCTATTACAAGCTCATTCGCTGTTACGTCGCCTGCAACCTCAATGTCGCATATATAATTTCTTTTATGAAGATGTAATGTTAATATAAGATTTTTTGTCATAATGCTTCCACCTCACAGTAAAATAAGCGCTGCCCTTTTCATTAAATGGTTACTCATTATTTCATCTAAAGTCAGGCATCCGTTTTGCGAATATAAATATGGTATTTTCTCAATGATATCCACAGGGCACTGCTGCAGGTAATCATATCCTCCATCATAATATTTATTGCAAAGAAACATAAATTTTTCATTATCCTGATAATTGATACATTCAAGGAATTTCATTACTTTATAAACCCCATATGCGCTTTGATCCATAACCGTGATAACTTTATCGCATTTGTCCAATACGCTTAAATTCAATTCTCCCAAATCTGACATGGCGTCTATCACAATGTAATCATACTTATTTGTTTTCTTGAGCTCCTCTATGGCAAACAAATAGTCGGAATTTTTCATTCCATAGGATAATTTGGAGCTCTTAAACGGCTTTACACAGGAAAAGCCGCACTGCCACGTTTCCTCAGACAGCTTGTCCACCACGGATATGTCATGTCTTGTCATATACCGTTCCAAGCCGTTTTCTATATATTCTTCCCTGTTAATAATCCACTGGTAATTTTGTATCGTATCTAAATTCACATAAACTACCCTCTTGTTTAAAAGCCCAAGCTGATAACATAATGCCATTGCCGCCGTTGTTTTTCCGACTCCTCCTATGGGAGAATATACCATTATAAGAACCGCACCGGCTTTGCCATCCCGTTTTTCGCTTACTCCCATGGATATTCCCAATTTTCCCGTTACCTTATGTACGATTTCCTTCACGCTTGAAAACTTTGAGATTACATTTGCATAGTAATATTTATTTTCTTCCGAATCGTCACTAGCAAGAACGAACACCTGATTAATGCCCTGTCTTGAAATATTTTCCGTATATAGTTTTTCATCTATAATCAGGCAGTCAATTATTTGAGGCGTACTAAAATACTGCTCGAAAAAGCTTTGTTCTGTTATGGTCTCAAGCCTTATACTTTCATATGCATTTTTTAAAAAACCGATTTCCAGTGATGCAACATATTTTTCATCACACATTGCTATTACTATATGTTTTTTTGTCATTTTTACACCTGCCTATCCCTGCATCAGCCCAATTTTAAATTTATCTTCGTCAACGGAATTCACACAGTCTCCTACAATATAATGCCTGTCTGCTATGACAATTTTATCTCCCGATTTTATAGGCATCCTTTGACCACTTCTTATTCTCACATCATTGAGGTATGTACCGTTTGTGCTTTCAAGGTCTTCAATATACCATTTGTCATATTCCTCAGATATAACACAATGCTTTCTGCTCACATTATTTGACGCACTTATCGCATAGCTGCACTGCGCCGCATCCTTGCCAATGATGAAATTGCTTTTATTTATGATTATTTCACTGCCATAGCTTTCTTCCTCGCCGCACAGCCTTATAGCATGGATGTCCAATGTATCATTTACATATGAATTTCCTATTATAGTTTGCCAATCTCCATATTTACCCGAATACATAAAATTACAAATGTCATCCAGAAGAAATTGCCCAGACCTGCAATCCTCCATAAGCTGAAGCATATAGTAATTACCAATATAAACCGACTCTGCTATTATGTCCGCAATCACATTTAACAGCCCGCACTCATATAAATTCTGTTCCTTCCATACCGTATTGGTGCTTAAAGGAATACAAATAAATTTTATACTCAGCGTTTTCGTATCAATAAATATTCTGTTTACTGATGAAGCAACTGCGTCCAAGGATATAAAACCATTTCTTTTTATTTTCTCCAATGACAGAATAAGCTTATATATCAATTGAAAAAAACTGTTTTCCTCGATTACATTTGCTATTGACGAAAATAACCGATACCCTTCAATATCATATATGAGCTTTATATGTCCGTTTTGAAGCGATTTGTAGCATTTTACAAAATCTCCACTCACATCCTTTTGTATTATTTGATACATGGTATTATAAAAAAAAGAATTATCTCCTAATAAATATCCTATGTAGTGTTCATTGCTCACATCATATATAACATTGTTTAATATAAGCTCATTTAACATATGCATCCTCTCCGTTTTTTATTAATTCAATATCCATATTCATGCTAAACAGTTTCTCAATTTTCTTGTTTCGTACATCCTGTCTGTATGTCTCTCCATTTTTTATATAGTACACCCATCTTCCTGCCAGACATTTTATTTCATCTGCGTCATCAAGCTTCCAGTCCCATTTATCATGGTAATATATTGTTCCGTCACGAAGCACCGAGTACCCTTTACCACAGCAATTTTTAAATTCAGATATTTTATCTGTCTGTACGCATGTCCATGTACCGTTTTCTTCTTTACTATAGTGCCTGTAAATTTCCCCATCCTCATAATACATTTCTTCTGTATCGATATAGGCAATTTTAGAAAAATCAATTTCTTCATCCAGCAGTCTCATTGACGGTTCTTCTTTTCCTGCCGTATAAATATAAGTTGTTCCTTCCTTCACGTATATTATCATCATGGAAACACTTTCGCTTGAAGCAACATTCTCAATTTGCTTTGCTTTTTTCACATAACCATTATCATCTATAAAATAAAAATCTTTTACCTCTGTAGCAATTTTTTGTGACAGTATAGTTCCATAGTTTTCTACGCTGTCGGTATCTGTCTTGGCATTGCCTTTAACAAGGTACAAATCGCCTTTTTCTGACAATAAAAACGCAATTCCCGTATCATTGTATACAACTGTTTTTTTGCTTGTTCCCTCAATGGTTTCCTCATCTGTATCAGATACAAAAACCGTCTCTTCCTTTTCGCTGTCAATATAAATAATGCTTCCTGTGTCGGTTATGCCACTCAGCACAATAGGAGCCTCCTTACTTACCATAAGCTTGCTTTCTCCGTATGGACTAATACGATATAAATCGGTAACCTTAACTGTCTCGTATTTTCCTCCTGCTTCTATGCTTCTGTCCTCTACCCACTTCTCATATGTCCATGTTTCCGAATAAGCACTATAGCATCCCTTTGAGCTGATACAGATATTTACTAAATCATTTGTCACTTTTTTTACAAAAAAGCTTCCATATTTGTTTTTTAAGCTTATATGCATACCCCCATCTGCTTCTTCTGCCCATATTGCACAGCTATTATCGGATGTCTTATACAGAAAAGCCTCATTGGGAATAAAATTTAAGACATTTTCTTTTTCAATCAAATTACCATTTATATTATATGACGTTTCATCATGCACAAAAATAATTTGGGGTTTTACAAGCTTGTTCCAATATTTTCTGTCCTTTATAAAAATTATTGTAGCAGCAATGATTAACAAGACAGCTGCTATCAGTCCTGTTATTAATACTCTTTTTTTTACAGACCATTTTTTCTTTTTCGGCTTACTGCACAATAATTTATCAATATTCTCATCCGTAATTACAGCTTTTTTTTCCTCCGGAATTTTCTTGACAGCACTATGCTCTGTTACTTCCTCCTGCATTTTTGCATTTTCAAATTCTATGCCGTCAAAATCCGTAATGGACATTATTTGTGTTTCATCCGTATACCGCTTTTGTTCATTATCTTGCCCACACAGCACGTTCCGTATGGGTGCCTTACACACAGGACATACTTTTCTCTCACCTATTTCATTTCCACAATTTAAGCACCTCATGCCGTCACCTCATATTATTATTGCAAAACGCATCTTTATTATAAAATTTATTATTTTGCATGAAACAATATTTGCATGAACGACACATTTTTTGCATGAACGACACGTTTTTGGAATAAAAAGAGTCTGTCACAATAAGAATTTAAGAAGCTCTTACTTAAATCCTTATTGTGACAGACCCTTAACTGTATTTTTCTGAAGTTTCTAATACGCCTTTCCGAAATATACCATCTTCTTTGCAGGCTTACCACAATGTACGCACACATTTGATATTTCCTCCTGCTCAAAAGGCATACAGCGGGTTGTTGCTCCCGTTTCCTCCTTTATGGCGATTTCACAGCTTTCCTCTCCACACCACATTGCTTTAATGAAGCCCTGCTTCTTTTCAAGTATATCCGTAAACTCGCTCCAATCCTTTGCAACGTGCGTATTCTCGTCCCTATGCTTTTGGGCACGCTCAAACATATCGTTTTGCACTATCTCAAGAAGCTCAGTAATTTTTGCTTCAAGCACATCAAAGGCTACCGTTATTTTCTCACGGGTATCACGCCTTACAACAACTGCCTGTCCTGCCTCTATGTCCTTTGGTCCAACCTCAACACGAAGCGGTATTCCACGCATTTCCTGCTCTGCAAATTTATATCCCGGATTTTTGTCGGAGGCGTCCACCTTAACCCTGCACGACTTGGAAAGCATTTTCATAAGCTCCTGCGCCTTTTCAAGAACGCCCTCCTTTTTCTGCATGATAGGCACTATCATAACCTGCACAGGCGCAATTCTTGGAGGAAGCACAAGTCCACTGTCATCTCCATGCACCATAATGATACCGCCGATCAATCTTGTGGACATGCCCCATGAGGTCTGATGCACATATTGAAGCTTATTGTCCTTATCCGTATACTGAATGTTAAATGCCCTTGCAAAGCCGTCTCCAAAATTATGGCTTGTACCTGATTGGAGCGCCTTTCCGTCATGCATAAGCGCCTCTATTGTATAGGTAGCCTCAGCGCCTGCAAATTTTTCCTTGTCCGTCTTTCTTCCTTTAATCACAGGGATTGCAAGCACCTGCTCACAGAAATCGGCATAGACATTCAGCATTTGTATTGTTCTTTCCTCTGCATCCTCGGCTGTTGCGTGTGCTGTATGTCCCTCCTGCCATAAAAACTCTCTGGAACGGAGGAATGGTCTTGTCTCCTTCTCCCATCTGACAACAGAGCACCACTGATTGTAAACCTTAGGCAAATCCCTGTAGGACTCTACCTCCTTGCTGTAGAAATCACAGAATAATGTCTCTGATGTAGGTCTTACACAAATTCTTTCCTGTAACGGATTAAGTCCTCCATGTGTTACCCATGCAACCTCAGGCGCAAAGCCCTCAACATGATCCTTTTCCTTTTGCAGCAGGCTTTCAGGAATGAACATCGGAAGATATACATTTTCAACGCCTGTCTCCTTAAATCTGTCGTCGAGCTGTCTCTGAATCAGCTCCCATATTGCATAGCCTGCCGGCTTCAGCACCATACAGCCCTTTACGCTTGTATAGTCAATAAGCTCTGCCTTTAAAACAACGTCCGTATACCACTGTGCAAAATCCTCCGACATTGATGTAATTTGTTCCACTAATTTTTTGTCCTTCGCCATTTTTTTCTCCTCGTTTATCATCTAATTTAAAATTCATCCAATTCAATACTATCAAATGCCCCGCCACAGGGCTCGCTCTTGAAAACCATATGCTCCCCTGTAACAGGATGTGCAAGCTCTATTCTTGACGAGTAAAGTCCTATGTCCTTGCCCTTCTTCCCTGCAAATTTAGGGTTGTACTTTGTATCGCCCCATATTCCGAAGCCTCTTGATGCAAGCTGCACCCTGATTTGGTGATGCCTGCCCGTTTCAAGCTCTATCAGTATGTATGACAAAATGCCCTCGTCAGTCTCCAGCTCGTCAAGCACCTCGTAATAAAGCTTGGCAGCCTTTGCACCCTTATCCCCTTTTTTTGCAATCTTAGAGGTATTCGTTTTAGGGTCACGCACAAGATAGTCCTTCATCTCCCCCGCCTCATCGGGAAGTGTCCCTGTCACAATTGCCTGATAAAACTTAACCATAGTGCCGTCCGTTACCTGCGCACTTAGGGAAGCCGCAGCCTCGGGTGTTTTTGCAAAAATCATAACACCCCCTACGGGTCGGTCAAGACGGTGTATGGGTGCTGCGTAAGGCTCCCCATCTGTATCGCCTTTATCATATAAATAATTTTTTATAACGGTCACCATATCCTCATCATTTGATTTGTCACTCTGCGCAGGAACACCTGCTGGCTTGACACAGGCTATCATGACGTCATCCTCATAAAGTACCTCAAGCTTCATTTAATTACCACCATTCAGTAAATATGTAAAAATAAAATTACGTCCTCTAGTATACCCAATTTATCCTACATTTTCAATCATTTAATACCTTTTCCTTCCAAATCTTCTCTTTGTTCTTGTGGCTGCCACCTCCTCATTTGCTCTCTGTATCTGACGGAGGCACTCATCAAGCCTTCTGAATCTCGCTTCCTCTCTCTCCTCCTTCTCCCTGATAATAACGTCCATCTGCTTCATCACATCCTCCGTTATCTCGGACTTAATTGCATTTGTAAGCATGCTTTTGTTTTCCCTAAATGCATTTGCCACAATTTTATTCATAAGCGTCTGCATCTGCGCAGATTTAAAATCTACAATATTATCCTTTTCCTTCTTGTCCTTATCAGTCTCACCCTCCAGCTCGGATTTATGGATCACACATATTTCACTGCTGCCCTTACTTGCTTGTCCGTTTTCCTTTTCCTCAATACCATTTGCTGCCTTTGTTTCGCTTGTATCTCTTATTTCCTCTGTGTCTCCTGCCTCCGTTCCATTTATCCTCTCAGTAGTATCTTCTTCCTTTTCTCCCTTCCCCTTCATCCGTTCTATGCTTGCCCGTATCTCCTTTAAGGAAATGCCTTCATTGCGAAGCCTTTTTATCTCCCCGAACATTCTGATGTCCTTCTCATCGTAGTATCTGTGTCCCATGCTGTTTCTCTTAATTTCAAGTCCCAGCTCCTCCTCCCAATATCTTAAAACATGTGCTTCAATCCCAAGCTTTTTTGTAGCGTCTTTTATCATAAAGCTCTCCATAAAGCATTACGCCTCCTTTCAATTTTACCTTATCCTTTACTTTATCATCTTTATGTCTTTAACACATTCCTCTATCGTCAGATAAATTCTCCGTATTTTCTACTTATTGTGACAATTTGTCATTTTATAATATTTGATTTTTTTGCCTATAATGTATATACTATTGATTGATGGGACAATCCCAATTAGGAAATAATCAGGAGGGAAAAAAATTGCATATTAAAAGAAAATCCATATTAGCCATGTTTATGGCTGCTATACTGTCTGTTTCAATTTTCGGATGCGAAAAAAAAGACAAGGCAGAGGCGGAAACCACAACGGAAGCAGTTATTTCCACAGAAGATAACACTTCGGTTCTTTCAACTGCCACAGATCCTGCCATGTCCGTAACGGAGTATACGGAGGCAAAGGACGACCCGACCTCAGCCGAGGCTGTAGAGGAGCAGAAAAAATTTGACGAGTACCTTGACGAAAGCTATCGGGAATCTGTCGTAAGCGACACGGTAAGCCTGCACTATTCTCTTGCATATCCTGAAAAAATAGGGATTGAGATGGATGAGGTTACCTACGGTGACGGCTATACCGGAGAAGCCACATTTGTGGAGGCAAAACAAGAAACCCTAGATGCAATTTCTGAGCTTAAAGCTTACAACTATGAGCTTTTGACAACCGACCAGAAATTCACCTACGACATACTTATGGAGTCACTGGAAACCGACCTGCTTTCATATAATAATCCATACCTTTATGAGCCTTTTGCCTACACAAGCGGTTTACATGTCAACCTTCCTATTACTATGTCAGAATATAAGTTTTATGACAAGGAGGACGTTGAGGACTACATTAAGCTGCTTGAGCTTATGCCTGACTATTTTGAAAGCTGGCTCAGCTTTGAGCGTGAGAAATCGGATAAAGGCTTTTTCATGGCACAAAACTCTACCGATGAGGTGATAAGACAGTGCAACGAATTTATTGCAGACCCTGAAAAAAATCTCCTCATAGAAACCTTTAATGCAAGAATCGGTGATGTGGAGGGTATTACCCCTGAGGAGATAGAAAGCTACAAGCAGGCAAACCATGACGCAGTTATCAATCAGGTAATACCAACCTATGAGAAGGTAATAGACACATTTAATGAGCTTCGTTCAACCTGCAAAAACGAATTGGGACTGTCTCATCTTGAGGGTGGGAAGGATTACTACATCTACCTGTTAAAATCAAAGGTTGGAACAGAGCTTACCCCTGAGGAGGTCATCACACGATTAGACAGTGAAATAGATACTGTCATGGATGAGCTTATCTCGCTTGCAATGTTAAATTCCGACGACTATATGGCTTACTTTGATGAGTATGAGAATTTTTACAGCGACATAGACCCAAAAGATACTATTATTTATTTCGAGGAGGCATTTGAGGACCGTTTCCCTGAAATACCTGAAATTGACTTTACCATATCACCTGTTCATGAATCACTTGTAGATATGGTAAGCCCTGCATTTTACATGACCCCTCCGCTTGATGCATATGAGGATAATGTCATTCACACGAACATGGGCAGCGACGGTGCAGGCTCCCTTTGGAGCACGCTTGCACATGAGGGTGTTCCGGGACATATGTACCAATTTGTTTATTTCCTTTCAAATGACCCAAATCCTTTAAGGACGCTGCTTAATTTTAACGGTTATCAGGAGGGCTGGGCAACATATGTAGAATATAAATCCTTTGACTACTATGATGGCTACAGCAAAAAATGCTTTGCCGACATGGAACGGATAAACAGCCAGTTAAACATTCTTGTTTCTGCACGTATTGAAATCGGCGTAAACTACGAGGGCTGGACCGTGGAGGAAACAGCAAACTATCTCACGCAGGCAGGCTTTGACGGAAGCGTTGCCCAAGATATTTTTGACTATGTCATTGCAGAGCCTGCAAACTACCAAATGTACTGCACAGGCTGGCTTGAATTTGAACGATTAAGGGAAATGGCTGAGGAGCAGCTTGGCGGCAAATTCAATGAAAGGGTTTTCCATCAGGTTGTACTTGACGCAGGTCCATGTCAGTTTAAATTTGTGGAGCAAAAGGTACAGAAGTATATTGATGCAGTAAAATAAATAGCACTATTGACTTATTTTTAACTTGCTTATATACTTATATTGGTTAATTTTTGATATAATTAATAATTAAATTTTATTTATAGGAGGAAAAGAAATGTCAACAAAAGCAAACTACAAACTTGACGAAATTGGCGCAGGCAAGGTTGGTTTCCCAAAAACCGGCGAAGCAGTAACCAACACCCGTGCCATCATTGAAGCAGCTTACTATGGAAATAACGTAGTAAAGGTAAATACCTTAAAGGAAGCTTACAATCTCGCAAAAAATTCCCCTGGTACCATCGTAACGGATATGCCTGTTTACAGAGGCGAGGAATTCGGGCTTGATGCTGACGCAAAGGTTTTATTATTTAATGACGGTGCAGTTACAGGACGTTATGCAGCAGCACGCCGTATCAAGGGCGAGCCGGGCGTAGACGCTGCAAAGCTTGATAAGGTTGTTATGGACGCCATCTACAAGACACGTTTTAAGAAGCTCTATCACGCTACCTGCTTCGTAGGTCTTGACCCTGAATTTATGGCAAAGGCACATCTTCTTATTCCTGAGGGAGAGGAAAACCTCCTCTACAACTGGATGCTGAACTTCCAGTATATGTCAGATGAATATGTGAAGATGTACAAGGAGTCAAAGCCTATCGGTGACGGCAAGGAGCCTGATATTTATATCTTCTCTGACCCACAGTGGGTACCTACAGAGAGTCCTGACGTTGATTATAGCTGCTTGAGCGACCCGCTTACACTCTGCTACTTCGATACGAACCAGAACTGTGCAGCAATTCTTGGTATGAAGTATTTTGGTGAGCACAAGAAGGGTACTCTTACAATGGCTTGGGCGCTTGCAAACAGAAACGGCTACGCTTCCTGCCACGGTGGACAGAAGGAATACTCTCTTGAAGGCGGCAAGAAATTCGTTGCTTCCGTTTACGGACTTTCAGGCTCAGGTAAGTCAACGCTTACCCATGCAAAGCATAATGGAAAATATGACGCATTTGGTGGTATCAAGGTTCTCCATGATGATGCTTTCATTATCAACTCAGATACATGTGCTTCCGTTGCACTTGAGCCAACCTACTTTGACAAGACTGCCGACTATCCTACAGGCTGTCCTGACAATCAATACTTACTTACTGTTCAGAACTGCTCCGCAACAATGGACGAGGATGGAAAAATCCAGCTCGTTACTGAGGACATCAGAAATGGTAACGGACGTGCAATCAAATCTAAGCTTTGGTCACCAAACCGTGTGGACAAGATTGATGCACCTGTAAATGCAATCTTTTGGATTATGAAAGACCCTACAATTCCACCTGTAGTTAAGCTTAAGGGTGCTGCTCTTGCATCTGTTATGGGTGCTACCCTTGCTACTAAGACTTCAACTGCTGAACGTGTTGCAGCAGGCACTGATATGAATGCGCTTCGTATCGTTCCTTACGCAAACCCATTCAGAACTTATCCTCTTGTAAATGACTACGTTAAGTTCAAGAAGCTTGTTGAGGAGAAAAACGTAGACTGCTACATTGTAAACACAGGTGATTTCATGGGAACAAAGTGTAAGCCTGCTGATACACTGGGAATACTTGAGACAATCGTTGAAGGCAAGGCTACATTTGAGAAATGGGGTCCATTTGATGATATTGAAATTATGTATGACTGGGATGGCAAGACTGCTGACTTTAGACCAAATCTTGATGACCCTGAGTACAGAAAAGCACTCAAGGCAGCTATGCAGAACCGTGTAGATGCTGTTGAAGGCTTCGCCACTAAGAAAGAGGGCTATGATAAACTCCCTGATGAGGCGCTTGCAGCTATCAAGAAGCTTGTTGATGCACTGTAGAAAAAAACATAATATAGGATACGATTTCCTATTAACAAGAGGGGGCTGCCACTTGTGGCAGCCCCTCTTGTTATATGTATAACCTTACCAACTATTAATCTCAATTGTGCAATTCTTTCTAATTTCCGATTTCTTCCGACTGCGTTACATCCATATCCTCATATAAATATTTTGCCGCAGTAAGCATATTTACAGAATTTCTGCATAAATCCAACATTAAATCATATGCTTCCCTATATCTGCTCAGTGCCGCCACCATTTTATTCTCCTTACAATGTATGCTTCCATAATATCTTTACCGCCTGCAGTGACAATCCCAACAAACGGACAGCACTCTCTCTCTGATTTACAAGATTTATTGCCTCCTGAACTTCCTCAGAGCTTCCAGCGACGATTGTATTTCGCCAATCGTTTATATCAGTCCAGTAGTCCCGCGCTATTTCCGCACTCTCCTTGTCCTCTATAATCTGCTCTCCATTTTTTCG
>JAMPFU010000056.1 GCA_023664385.1 Clostridium sp.
AATGTGCAACTTGTGGTGCAACATTAGTAAATGGCGTATGTCCGAATTGTTCCAAGCTACAACAAACAACATACACACAACAGCAGATTGATTATATACCGTCAGGCAATATTGCTCCAAATGGACAAAGTGGGTATACATATAATAACGGCATGGAAAACACCAACAGATACACATACGGCTATGGAACGGGATATGCATGGAAAACACCAACAGATACACATACGGCTATGGAACGGGATATACAAGTACCACCTATAGGGTATGGACAAATTGGTAACAATAAAGATTATACACCAATACGTCCTTGGGGATACGTCGGATATATGCTTCTGTTCTCAATTCCTATTTTAGGACAACTTATACTTTTGTTGTTCGCACTTAATGCAACTGGCAATATTAATGTACGCAATTTTGCAAGGGCATATTTTTGCATACTTCTCCTTTTGATTATAATTCTTTTGATGTTTGGTGGAGTAATAGCAACATTTTTGAGTCAGTTTGATTATTAAAATAGAAAAGACCTTGTATTTCTCAAACATGAAATATAAGGTCTTTTCTAAATTTAGTATTTAATTGTAGACACTCTGTAGACAAAGCGGAAATAATGTGCTTTTCCCCTTTGTTTTATTTGCTTTTTTAGACGGGGGAAAATTCGATCCCCGTCTCGCGCTCTTTTTTATTTAACAGAAAGCCTTGATTTTACTGGCTTTCTTTTTTCTTTGTCCTACAAAAAGTTGTAGACAGTGCTACAATGCCTTGTCCTTATATGCCAATAACAACTGTATATTATTTTAACATAAGCTTATCCCACAAAAAAATTCCTTCCCTATCCTTTCGTCAATACATTCAGCAACGGTTATTGCCACCACTTTCCCAAATATCATCCCCTATTGTACTCACGTATTTTTGAAACATACTGCATCTTAAACAGCCATATACTGTTTCTTATAAGCTTCATATACAAGCTCCTCGTTATACTCAGGGGCAAATTCCTCAGCAGCTTTGCATATTTTTGATATAACCTCAATATCCTCCTCAAGCTCATCTGAAATAACAGCTACTTCTTTTGCTTTTCTTAATTTACGGCAAACCAATGTGATAAGATTTTTAAATCCACCTTCAACCAAAGCTACTTGAACCGCCTGCGCAACCGCCTGTTTAACTGCCACCTTTACTGCCTGCTGTTTTTCTTCTTCAAATAATCTTCCTACCTGTGTCATGTTTATCCACTCCCTCACATAATTACTGGTTTTTCTATCTATTACCTTGTCGGTAAAAACAAGGGTTCCTGAAAGCAAAAATACCATTTTTTCTACATCAGCTACCTGCTTTGCCAATTCTATTGAAGCATTAATGGCTTTCCTCTTTTCCTCCATCGTTTTATATGTCAGTGGAAGAATGATAAATTCCATTAACTCCTCATCCGTAAGTGCCTCGTTGTTCTGTATTTTTTCCGTAAGTCGCTTCCTTATTTCCTCCGAGTCAAGCTCCGATAAAAAAGCTTCCTCAATATTCAGACGGAATGCCCCTGTATCATATACCTCCTCGGTCTGCGCCCTGCTCACGTCTGCCGTGTATATGACAATCATTCTGATTTGTATGTCATAGATGCCCTGCCGTCTGTACCGTTCCAAAACCCTTGTAATGTAAGATATGTATTTTATCTTATTTTCCTTCTTGTACTCGCTTTCGTAATCGACAATAGCTATCGTTCCATCCTCTAACAAAAACAAATTGTCAATCCGAAGCTCGTTTGCCGTTATCTCAGGCAGGTTTGTCGGCAGAACCTGAACGATTTTAGGTATGTCGAGTCCGTATGCCGTAAATGATTTTTCTTTCAGGTTTTCAGCAAAGACCTTGCTTATAATGTCTTTGTTTTGATATGCGATGTCTTTTCCCAATCGGTTTCCTCCTTTAACTAAGTGCCGCAGGAGGTTACCCAAATCTTTCTTGCCGAATTATTCTTGTAGTAAAATTCCGTTTGTATTGAAAATTCGCCCATACCACAACAAAATCCCAATAAAACATCTGCATACAGCATCCTTCCAAAATACGGACAACCCCTCTGCTTAAATTGTAATGTAATGAACTCAAAGCATCGAAGTTCCGAATTTTTCTGATTTTTTGAACGAGACTTGCGCCTCAAAACAGAATTGAAAGATTTATGCTTTAGGGAAATGATAACACAAGATCATATATAATTCAATATATTTTTGTATATGAATCAATTTTTTCAAATTTTTATGGAAAACTATGCAAAAAACAATGTGCGTTTCCCAACGGACATATTGTAACTGTGCTTCCATAAACACATATAATATAAGGAGTATTTTATTTAGGAGAACAAAATATTATGAACAGCACAAATACCCTGAACCAAATAAATCCAAATAACAATATGGCTGCCCCAAATACAGAAACCGATACTGCTATGCCAAGCTCATCTGACATCCCTGCTGACATCGCCATATCTCAGTTGTCAGACACATTTGCCAGCAATAATTTTGTAATCAATGTATTTCATGCAGTGATAGACGATATATTTACTGACCGTGGAACCCGCTTTGTCACAATCTCTTATGATGAATGTGTAAGATGTGTAAATAATGTAAATCGCGTGACCTTAATCGTAGATAATAATACTTTGATTATCGACCAATGGGGAAATCCCACAGCCGCAGACAGACTGCGCCGCGGCATGAACATAAATGCCTCATTTTCCACCGTCATGACAAGAAGTATTCCGCCTCAAGCTGCAGCTTATACAATCCAACTGCTAAACAGTTCCTCCTTCTACAATACAACCGAAGGCAGAATCGTAAATGTAAATCGTGCAAACCGATTTATAACCGTACTTGTAGAGTCCAATATGTCACCCATAATCAGGTTCAATATCGCACCCGATGTCATTATCATGACCCCTTTTGGCAGATCAGCAGGCATTTCCTCCCTTATGCCGGGGATGAGGGTAAGAATAACACATGCCACATTTATGACACTAAGCATTCCGCCTCAGACTACGGCATACCGAATACAGATAATGCGGTAAGCGTTGATGCCCCTTAATACAATAAAAAACCGTTTGAAAACATCAGTACAACCATTCCCAAATGTTAATTCATGTACCAACGTCCTCAAACGGTCTTACTTATATGGCGACATCAACCGAAATATCAACCGACACATCCACGGAGGCTGCACCGTCAACAGATGCCAGCGTATCTTCAACAGTTACCTCTGCTGGTCCATTTGCAAATGCCTCCGTTCCTTCTGCCTCCTCAAAGGCATCTACCTGCTCTTTCTTTTCCTCATCATCCCAAAGGGAATCATATTCCTTTTTCTTTCTAAGCTTTACCATGCTGCCGATGTTTTTAGCCGCCTGATATAGCTTATCATCAAATTCCATAAGCTTTTTCTCGTCCTGTGCAGGAACCTTATGCCCCTTCATAATACGGCGGGCAACCTCCATAATCTTGCCAATATTTTTGGCATATTCCTCCATGGCTTCGCCCTGCTGCTCTGCGGCAATCTTATCAATGATGGAATTTTCCTGTGCCAAAAGCTTATCCATGTACTCCTGATATTCACTTTGCTTTTCATCAAGTGCATCATAGGAAAGCTGCAATATAACAGACTGCTCCTTGTACATGTCATTTTCAGGTTCCTTCTTCATCTTCTCCTGCAAATCCATTTGCTGTTGATGAATATCCCACTTTTTCATATTGTAGGATTTAAGCAACACATTGTAATTTTGTCTTGCCTCTCCAATTTTCATATCGACACCTCCTTGTTTCGTACGAAAATTATAAATGAATTGTAAGTATCTACAATCCCTATCATACCCTATATTTATAATATCGTCAAATATTAATCATTCATTAGATTTTGGTCTGGACATTCATCACAAATTTTTTCCACGGCATACAGAGGCAAATTGACAATCCAAGCCTCTTTTTTATAATCTGTCATTGATGTTCGGACAGAAATTTCAGGTGCAAATTTCTCATAATATATTTTAAGGCTTTTTGCCTTCAGATTGACCTCTGCCTTAACCTCCACAGGCACTACGCTTACGCCATTATCAACAACAAAATCCACTTCACAGGAACCCCTGTCATTTGTGTAATAATAAATACCCAAATCATCTATGGTTTTAAGCTGTTGACAAACATATTGCTCCGTAAGTGCACCTTTAAATTCAGAAAATAAACTGCTGCCGTTTAAGAGTGTACGCTGATTAAGTCCTGCCGCTTCATATTCACAAAAATTACAACGAAAATTTGTCATATCATTACATTTTTTACAACGAAAATTCGTCGTACACTACATTTTTTTCAACGAAATTGTATTTAACTTTGGAATTTATGCGGTTTTAACTGTCTATTCTCTGAAGCTCATGTATATTTTTATTTCGGTATATCAAGTCATCCCTGACCGTAAACCCCATGTTTTCCCAAAATTCATTTCCCACTTTATTTTGGTTAAACGCAACCAAAGCCACCTTATGTATGCCCTCTTTATCTAACACATCCATTGCATTGTCTACAAGCCTTTTGGCTATGCCCTGCCCTCTATGGCTTGACATCACAGCGGTATGGTAAATATATCCTCTCCTGCCATCATGCCCCGCAAGAATTACGCCTATGATTTTGCCGTCATCTTCTGCAACAAAGCACGACGCAGGATTACGCTTTAAATATTTCGCAATCCCCTCCCTGCTCCACTTTCTTTAATATCGTACATATTTCCTCTCTTTCCGGCTGATAACCGAAAGAAAGGTCTTTTCATCTGCACAAAAAGAGACGCAAAGGAAAGCCGACACTAATCGGTTATCTTTCCCCTGCGTCTCTGGTGCTGTCACACTGTCATACAGTGCCACCTTTTGTCAGGTATTGACCTAATTCTATTCTATTTATACTCGGAACACTCCGTTTTCGGCTTATTCAATTAACATCTGCTCAATATATTGCTTTAATCGAAATACCTTTTGCATTTATCACATTTTAACTCTACCATCTTCTGTATCTCCTGCCAATTTAAGTACATATGTGTGCAAATCCCTATAAATGCTCACAACAAACTTTACCTCGTACAACTTTTACCATGAACAAAATGTCCATAAATGAACATTGCTGACTCTATGAACATATGTAACACAAATAAATAAACCTACTATTATATTTTAGAACTCATCGTACAAAATTAGGTTATTTCAGTAGCTATTGAATTTAAGATTTTTTAAATGACACTCCCTTTAACAATATGTTCAATGTATCCACGTCAAAAATACTATTCTTTATGTTTCATAGTTTTTTTATGTCTCTTTTTTTTAAAAAGTGATAATGCCATATCTGAACAATTATGTATACATCTATAACAATTTATACATTTTTGTCTATCAATAACAGGATACCCTAAATGATCCCTTTTTATTGCTCCCACAGGACAATTAGCAACACATTTATTACATCTAGCACAATGCTTTTTATGAAGAAATATTTTAAAATGAAAATGTTGCCCAATCCATTTGTTAGGATAATTAAGTAATCCATACCACTTATATTTAGGCTTATTGAAATTCATTTTATCTTCATTTATAAATTCATTAATATCCTTTTCGATTTTCTTGTTGATATATTTTTCATTTTTTGTAAAAAAAATTATTGTTGGAACAAGCAATATGCCATCTGTTGCACTGCATCTATATCCAGAATAACTAACAGGTACAATATTCTTAGCAATACATAATTCAGCAAATACTCTTAGCACATTTTCTGGATATAATCCATATGTAGCAAATATAAAAGCCGGAATTGGCGTTTTCAAACTATCAATAGCTTTTAAAAAATCTTTCATAGGTTTTGCCGGTTCAGAGTGTATTGTTGAAGTTCCTAAAACAATTTTATTATATTGAGAAAAATCAAAACTTACATCTATTTCTTCTATAGATCTTATATCAACCACACACTGCTTCTTTATACTTAAGTACATATATTCAGCAACATACTTTGTATTACCTACACCCGAAAAATACAAAATTAATATTTTCTTCATTGATAAATCACTCCATTCCCTTATTATCCTAACTGCTTCTATGTTGTTTTTATATCATACTGTTCTTTTGTTTGCAATGATATATAATGAAATGGCAAAGCAGACAAGTTACTTGTTTACGATAGTAATGTATGATATATTATCAGCACGGGAAAACCATAGAGCCAAAGGTGGCTGCTCTCCGTCACGGAGGGTAAGCCCTCCGGAATTCAAAAGAGGAAGGAGGGTGATGCGATGTATATTACATATGCGGATTTAATCCAAATTGGGATATTCATTGTAGCTCTTGTAAGTCTTTGTTATAAGATTTTCAAGGACAAAAGAAAATAGCCGCCAACTATTCGCACTAGTTGACGGCTGCGTAATGTAGCTAATCACTATTTGAGGGTAGCCGCTTCTATGGCTTTCCTCTTTTCTATGCTTAATATAACATAGATATTATAGGTTTTCAATAATTTTTCTACAAGAATACCAAACCGGCACGCTCATTTTTTAACATCCCTGCATCCTTATTCAAAAGCATTGCCAGCTTTCGCTTTCCTAACCATAATTCCAACAAAGGTTGTGAACGGCTTAATATAGTTTTCAAAATAGTTTTCATCATTCAATGCAAATTCGTGCTTCGTATCAAACCATTCCTGCCAAGGCAATTCAAAGGATGACAGCTCCCATGTCCTGACGGCTTCTATGTCTTTATGACCTCCAATCATCCGTTTCCAGAAGTCAGCACTTTGAAACATATATGCATCTTCCCCTAACCATGGCGTAAGCAGCTCCTTACTTTGTCCGTCATATTCGTGTCTGATACCGGGAATTGCAATCAATACAATGCCGCCACGCTTTACATACGGTAAAATATTATCGACAAAAAATCCCTCTTTTCCTGCAAAATAGTGATACGAATCAATACTTATCACTGCATCAAACATTTCCTTATCAAACTGTAAATTCGCGGCATCTTCACACACAGGAGTAATTTTATCATTCATATTCCAATCTGTAAAATGCTTTCGGTTTTCTTCCTCCGATACCCATAAATCATTTGCATATACATCTGCTCCTGTTTCCTTTGCAATAAACAAGCTGGTTATGCCGCTTCCACATCCCAAATCCAAAACCAAATTATCAGATGTAAATTGCAATGGATATTCCTCCAGTAATTCATCCAAAAATCTTAAACAGTTTGGTCCCATCATAAAAGGAACTTTAAAATAGTTTCTGTAGTGTTCACTTCTCATTGTAGCTTGCCTTTTGTTTCCCATTGATTTTTTAATATGCTCCATTTCTATTCTCCTCCAAATTTATTTTACAATCAACTATAAAATTTTCACCTTTCCCAAAACAGTGATTTACAAAAACAAAAAAGACCACAAATCCCCTAATTGCATTCAGATACTATGGTCTTTTAATCTTGATATGATTATTCTATTAAATAAAAACAGCATGACAGATGCCACGCCAAAATTATCTATGGAAGTATACCACAATATTAAGCATGTAAAGGCGAAAACGCTGACAACTTAGTTGTCAACAAACGGACAGACCTCTAGCGTAAGCTAAAAATCATCCCTGCAATATTTATTTTGCAATTTTCTCCATTACAACCACACTTAACATGCAAAATCCTCCTAAGAATTTTTTGTAATTGTACTTTATATCTTATGATTAGTCAAGCCTAAACCTAACCGATAAAAACAACAACGGCAAAATCATACCAAAAATGAAGAATTGCCGAAGCCCATACAGATTTACTTTTTCTAAACACAATGCCAAACAGCAATCCGCATATGAAAACGCTTCCCACTTGTGTCAGCATTGCCGTCAGGGAAAATATACCATCACAATACCAATGAATCAGATATGCAGGTATATGTAATGCTATAAAAAATAAACACGATATCATGTTTGCTTTCCTTTCATTCATATATTGGGACAACGCATTCAGCCCATACCCACGATACACAAGCTCCTCCACAAAACCGACAATGAAAAAATGACAAAGCTCTTGCGGAAAAATAATGCTTGGATTAATCCAAAAACCGCCGTGCATGAAAAACA
Organism: Clostridium sp.; assembly: GCA_023664385.1. Taxonomy (GTDB): domain Bacteria; phylum Bacillota; class Clostridia; order Lachnospirales; family Lachnospiraceae; genus Coprococcus_C. The sequence continues at coordinate 8,116 of JAMPFU010000056.1, forward strand.
TTTTTACCAACACACATATCGTACTAATGGCAAATACCAACAAAAAAGAGTTCCAATGAAAATGAAATCCAAATAGCTGTTTCAGCGGAATTACCTGTTCCTGTTTTCTTTTTAAAAGAATAAACAAAAATGGCATTCCCCACACCAGTCTGCTTATATAGCCATAAATGTATCTGTTCCAATCATTTGGCAGCTTCGTCAAAAAATGTTCCGAGTAACCCCATGCATCAGATACAACCGCCCAAAACAGCACTGACAACGCTAAAAACATATAAACATGCCATTTATTGTCTTTCATCCGGTTTTTCATGTATTCTCCTTACCGTTGCCATATTTATTTAAACCAAAGGACATTGTCCAAAATATCAAGCAACATATCAATTGCACTATCACGAAACGAACCACTCAATTTACATAATTTAATCACACTTCCGAGTATCAACCAGACGCTGACCAGGCATACTAAAAAGCCCAAAAAGCCATCAGGTGCTTCAAACACAAATGCCTGCAAAATAATCATCAACAAACCTGTCAGAAGCAATACGATATATAAAACAACCTGCTTTTTGTTTTTCATATACTTCACCTACTTCTCAAAATCATATCATTATAAAACAATCATACAATTTTTATCCACATTTTAAATTTACCATATTAAACCTTTGTTTTCAATTACATTTAAAAATGATGATACTCTGCATCTTCGCTCTCTTTTCCTCTTGACAAAAGGCAAAATATAATTTATGTTATATAACATAAATTATATTTAGGTGATTTTGAAACTTAGCGATTTCAAAAAGTGAGTTGTGCAAAATGTATAATTCATACGCAAGGTGCTTTGTATGTCCTAAGGTGGATGCGAAGCAGACAGATTCCTTAGGACTAATGCCGCCGGTGCTTAGCGAGGTTTTTTCGAGCTTAGCACCGTTGCGAGTGACAAGCAGCGAAAGCGTGCCTTGTGGTGATATTGTCTATATTGCACAACGAATGTTTAAAAAGACAGTATTTCGCAATTACTTAAAAAATTACATTTCGAAAGGAGAACCAATGCCGCCAAAAGCAAAAATAACAAAAGAAATGATACTAAATTCTGCTTTCAGCATTTTGCAAAAAGAGGGTGCAGACAGAATTACCGCCCGAAACATATCTGAGCACCTTAACTGTTCTACCCAGCCTGTGCTATATTATTTTGCAACTGTGGAAGACATAAAAAAAGCTGTGTATAAAAAAGCGGATGACTATCATTCCAATTATATCATGAACATGGAAAAAGACTATGGAAATCCCATGCTTACCATAGGAATGAATTATATTACATTTGCAATTAAGGAAAAAAATTTATTTCGCTTTTTGTTTCAAACCAATGAATTTTCGGGAAGCAGCATGCCTGATCTGCTAAATCAGGAAGAACTTGCACCGCTTCTTTCTGTTTTTCAGCAGACATTACATATATCTGCAGAGGAAGCAAAAGAACTATTTTCTACCCTGTTTATTTTTGTTCACGGGTACGCAAGCTTATTTGCCAATAATTCAATGGTTTATGATGAAACACAATTAATCAACGCACTGACGAATGTATTTAACAGTACTGTCAGTTCCTTAAAGGGAGGTAAACATGAAAAAAATTAAAACATTATCACTGATTTCAATACTACTTATGATTGCATTTTCACTATCCGCTTTTTTAAAGCTGGAAGTAAACGGCGAGCCTTTAACCCTTACCAGCATTACGCTTCTTATCGGTATCATTGTATTTTTCATTACAAGGGAGCCGGAGGATAAGGATGTTATGAGTTTAAAAGCGGTTCCAAAGCTGCTGAAGGATAAAATCACAATTTTGCTGGTTATCATACCTACATTAGCAGATATCCTTTGTTTTACTTTGGCAAAATATATTTTGCCTGAGTTTTTGGAGCATATTTCAGACCGTACTGACTTCCTTGCATTTGATAAATTTTTAATCTTGCTTGTGGAGCTAATCGTTGCCGCATTGGGTGAAGAAATCGCTTGGAGAGGCTTTTTTCAGCCACAGCTCTCAAAACTATTACCGTTTGGGGTCAGCTTAATGATTATGTCTGTGCTTTTTGCCATTTGCCACATGACTACGGGAAGCGTTATCGTGATTTTGTATGATATGCTGTTCATCGTTATCAATGCAATAATTTACGGACTTGTATATAAGAGAACCCACAATATACCAATCTCCACACTGTCACACTTTATCGCTAATCTTTCGGGCGTGCTGATACTTCTTGTCATTTAGAAAAAATGGGGGCTGTCGCAGTAAGGATTTAAGTCACACTTAAACTTACGCTGACAAGCCCCTTTTAAATTACAAATTATCCTACGCCATATTTTCCTTTGCCACAAGCCTGTCTGCCCCATAAATCTTACGGAGCTTCGGCTTTTCTATCTTGCCTGTTGCATTTCTTGGAATTTCACTGAAAATAATCTCCTTCGGGCGCTTGTATCTTGGAAGCCCAAGACAAAACTCCTCGATTTCCTCAGTGGTACACGTAAAGCCATCCTTAATCTCTATGACAGCCGCAGTCTTTTCGCCAAGCCGTCTGTCAGGCAGCCCGATAACTGCAACATCCTTAACCTTATCATTTTTTCTTATGAAATCCTCTATCTGAACTGGGTAAATATTTTCGCCACCACTTACAATAACGTCCTTTTTCCTGTCAACAAGGAAGTAAAAGCCGTCCTCGTCCTGCATTGCCATGTCGCCTGTATAAAGCCATCCGTCCTTTATCGTCTCGGCAGTTGCCTCCTCGTTGCGGTAGTAACAGGTCATGACTCCGGGACCCTTTACACAAAGCTCGCCAACATCACCCTGCTTTACAACAGCACCATTTTCATCAACAATCTTACATTCCCAGCGATAGCCCGGAACGCCGATTGCGCCAACCTTATGTATGTTTTCCATGCCGAGATGGACACAGCCCGGACCTGTGGACTCCGAAAGTCCATAGTTTGTATCATAAGCATGGTGTGGAAAATACTCCTTCCACCGTTTGATAAGTGAAGGCGGGACAGGCTGTGCGCCGATGTGCATAAGCCTCCATTGGTCAAGCTTGTAATCTGAAAGCTTTATATCTCCTCTGTCCAAAGCGTCCAGTATATCCTGCGCCCAAGGCACAAGCAGCCACACGAGCGTACACTGCTCCTTGGATATTGCATCTAAAATCGTCTCCGGCTTTGTCCCTTTCAGAAGTACAGCCTTGCTTCCTGCCACAAGGCTTCCCATCCAATGGAACTTTGCGCCTGTATGATATAAAGGCGGTATGCAGAGAAAATTATCATTTCGTCCTGTTGCATGGTGCTTCTGCTCCATCTCAGCCGCCTGTATCAGACTTTGGTGCTTATGTAAAATAGCCTTTGGAAATCCCGTTGTTCCCGATGAAAAATAAATTGCACCATAATCCTCCTCCGTAAGCTTAATGTCAGGCGTCTGACTTGAGCAATCGGCAACAAGCTCATGGTAGCTTTCCGCAAAGCTTGGACAGTTATCTCCCACATATATAAGAAGTCTTCCCTTGCAGAGCCTTTCCGCATTATTTTCGATACGCCCGATAAATGCAGGACCAAACACAATCATATCTACCTCGGCAAGCTCTGCGCAGTAAAGAATTTCCTCTGCGTCATATCTGAAATTGAACGGTACGGCTATAGCCCCCGTCTTTAGCACTCCAAAATAAATCGGCAGCCACTCCAAGCAGTTGTACAGCAAAATTGCAACCTTGTCCCCTTTCTTGATTCCTCTGCCAATCAGCATGTTTGCAAAACGATTTGCCTTTTCATTAAACACGCTCCACGTAATTTCGCGGCGGTACGGCTGAAATCTGTCAGGCTCGACAAGCTCAAATTCCTTCCATGTAATTCTTCTGTTATCCTGTTCCTCAGGATTAAGCTCAACAAGGGCAACCTCATCACCATATAATTTTGCGTTTCTTTCCAAAAGCTCCGTAACAACCATAATCTATCTCCTATGCTTTCAAATGTTTTCTTTTGCACTTTACACTTTTAAAACTGTGCAGTTATATTTTAAAATATAACAGGTCTGTTTACAAGTGAATTTTTAAATATTATTTGCTTTACGAATTTTCTTTAAATCATCAAATGACAGTGATGGGATGGTAACATCTTTTATATGAGATATATAAAGTACGCCCCATAACAGACAAGCATTAAAATCCCTGTCGCCCTGTTAAGCTCCTTTTTCCTAAGCACACCCACCAAAAGCAAAATTCCTGCAAAAATTGCAATCGCTGTATCAATGATAAAGTTATCCGCAAATACAACCGGCGTGATAAGCGATGTTGTTCCCACAACAAACAAAATATTAAATATGTTGCTTCCCACGATATTTCCTATGGCAATATCCGCTTTCCCCTTTCTTGCCGCCGCAATGGAGGTAACAAGCTCCGGCAGGGACGTTCCGAGGGCTACAATCGTAAGACCAATAAATCTTTCGCTTATTCCTACTGCCGAAGCAATTGCAGAAGCTCCATCAACTGAGATATCGCTTCCGAACACTATCATAAAAAGACCAAGCAAAATGAAAAGAATAAGCTTCCACAAAGGTTTTTCTTCTTTTTTGTCATCAATCTCCTCCTTGTTCCTTTTTGCCATGACAAACAGATATGCAAGATATAAAATAAACAAAAACCAAAGCAAAATCCCCTCAAAAAATGTTATATTTCCACCTGTATACCCAAACAAAAGCAGCACTGCAGTTATTGCAATCATAAACGGCAATTCATATTTTACCGTAGAAGCCGCAACCTTGACAGAAATAATTACGGAGGTAATTCCCAAAATAATAAAAATGTTAAGAATATTGCTTCCCACAATATTTCCTATTGTAATTTCTGCATTGCCCTTTAACGCTGCGGATATGCTTACGGCAGCCTCAGGCGCGCTTGTTCCCATTGCAACAATCGTAAGCCCGATTACAAGTTGCGGAATACCAAGCCTTGCGGCAATTCCCGATGCGCCGTCAACAAATAAATCTGCCCCCTTAATAAGAAGCGCAAAGCCAACAGCCATTAAAATGATTTGTAATAAAATTTCCATAGTTACCACCCTTTCTTTTTTTCATTTAAAAAATAAAAATGGCGAGACTTTTGCCGTATTAAAATAATACAACAAAAGTCTCGCCACTTAGTTACATACCGGATTTAATAAAATTAAATCGTACTGACGATATGCAAGCATATAAACATGCCGGCTACTCCCTTTTTTTGGAATTTTATATTAAAGTCATGTTACCAAATTTAATTTTTCAGGTCAAGAAAATTTTTCAATTATGATAGCGTAAATTAAAAAGCAAATAGCAAATAGCAAATGCCAATAGTAAATTTTGACAAATACAAAAATTTTTCAAATACAAAGCAAAGAATATTGATTTCAAGCTATCTTTTTAGTATAATATTAAACTATGTGGCAGATGCTACTAAATTTTTTGAAAAAATATTCAACTTAATTTTGAAACTTAATTTTCGAAGCTATTATTTATATTTTTTACAACATATGACATAAGGAGTATAAAATGACCGATTTACTTTTCACAATTATAATTACTTTTTTTGCAGGCATGGGTGCAGGTCTTGGAACAGGCTTTGCAGGCATGAGTGCTGCTGCCGTAATCAGCCCTATGCTTATCACATTTTTAGATATGGAGCCTTACATGGCAGTGGGGATTGCCCTTTCATCGGACGTGCTTGCCAGTGCCATTTCCGCATACACCTATGGGAAAAACAAAAATCTTGACATAAAAAACGGACTTGTCATGATGGCAAACGTGCTTTTATTTACTGTTGTCGGAAGCTATGTATCAAGCCATGTTCCCTCAGGAACAATGGGCGGTTTTTCCGTTGTTATGACATTTTTGCTTGGAATTAAATTTATTGTGCGTCCTGTTATGACGACAAAGGCTGAAATGCAGTCTGTCTCTGCAAAAAAGCGGATGCTTCAATCTATACTTTGCGGCATGATTATCGGCTTTATATGCGGCTTTGTCGGTGCAGGCGGTGGAATGATGATGCTCCTAATTCTCACAAGCGTACTTGGCTATGAATTAAAAACAGCAGTCGGAACAAGCGTATTTATTATGACATTTACTGCGCTTACAGGCGCAATTTCCCATTTTGCCATAGGCGGCATGCCCGACTTAACAGTACTTGCCCTCTGCGTTGTGTTTACTCTTATATGGGCAAGGATAGCCGCAAAATTTGCAAATAAAGCAACGCCTGCCACCCTCAACCGGGCAACAGGCGTGGTTCTTGTTTTACTTGGTATTGCAATATTTGTGTTTTCAAGGATTAGTTAAAAAATATAATACCTTTGAAAATATTGCCAATTGGATAAATCATGTTCGGATTTGGTATTTTCAAGGCTGAAATAATACCTCTACTCCCTGCTTTTCATTTTTAGCTCAGGCATATGTACCGATACCTTTGTGTTTGGCGGTATCGACTCTGTGATAAAGGAATTACCCGCAACGACCGAATTTTTCCCAACAACGGTTTCTCCTCCGAGAACTGTGGTATTGGCATAAATGACAACATTATCCTCTATCGTAGGGTGACGCTTTACACCTGAAAGCGACTGTCCTTCCCTCGTGGAAAGAGCCCCAAGCGTAACACCCTGATAAAGCTTTACATTGTTTCCTATCCTTGTAGTTTCGCCGATAACAATTCCTGTTCCATGGTCAATAAAGAAATATTCGCCGATTTCAGCGCCCGGGTTAATATCAATCCCTGTCTTTCCATGAGCGTGCTCCGTCATTATTCGTGGAATAAACGGAACCTTAAGAAGATAAAGCTCATGGGCAATCCTGTACACGAATATTGCAAATATGCCTGGATAGGAAAATATGATTTCCTCCCTGCTGTTTGCTGCAGGATCTCCTGAAAGCTCCGCTTCCACATCCTTGTAAATCAAATTTTGAACATGAGGCAGTCTGTCAAGAAATGCAATTGTGATGTTCTCCGCCTCATTTTTAACAGCAGTATCATCGGTTCGCCCATTCTTATAAGAAAGAGCGATGCGTATTTGTTTGAACAATTTTTCATAGATAACTGCAATCCGATTTCCTGCAAAGCTTTCAAGTGATACATAGGAAGTATTTTCCGTTCCAAAATATCCCGGGAAAACTGCCCTTTTTATCTCATCTAAAATTTCTATTATCTCTGCCCGCTTTGGAAGATGCTCCCCGATTCCCATCTCAAAGATGTCCTGCTCCCTGTAATTTGCATTTAATTTTTCTGCAATGTCAACAATTCTCTTTTTTATATCCATACCCATAATATCCTCGACCTCCACAAGCTTATCGCCCTCATATCTAAGCTTAAGTCTTATATCCTGCTCATTTGCCAAAAGCTTCTTCAGGAAAATAACATCTCCCTCCCAAAGTGCAAGGTCTAAAACCTCATTCATAGGAATCCATTTTAATGTTCCCTCATTACAGTCGCAGACAAGTTCTCCGCTGAAGGCAGTGGCAGTGTATAAATGCATAACCTCATTTTCCCACATATCAGAATAAAAATCAATGACTTCTCTTTTAGTGGATAGCGTAAATTTACTGTAGGAATTAAATAGGCAGAGTTGCCCCGGTTCTGTT
>JAMPFU010000057.1 GCA_023664385.1 Clostridium sp.
CTGTCTGTCTGTCTGTCTGTCTGTCTGTCTGTCTGTCTGTCTGTCTGTCTGTTAAGATTGTCTCGCCACATTCAGCAAATGTCAACAGTAAATCCCGATAATATTCATATTGTTTTTGCCTTGCCTCAATTTCAGCAGGAAGTCCGATATTTAAGTCATTACAAATTTTTTCAAAGTTATCGAGTACATCTGCATATCTTCTCTGTACTTCCATAGATGGCAATGGTATCTCTATGTTTTCAATGGCAGGTACACTTGAATGAACAACCTTGCTTTTAATTTTTCCCTTACTTTTTTGCTGTCTTGCTTCATACGTAGATAAAACATGTGCAAGGTAACGAGGTTCTTGATTATGCTTTAAGACAACAATATCCCCTCCTGCAAGGCATTTTTCATCTCCTATATATGCCACGGATTTTGCAATATCTTCAACACTTTCTCCAGTTATCGCAAATAAAATATCCCCATGTTCAAAATATTTTGGATTTGAAACATATTCTAGTTTTGTGTGCGATACACAGGTATCAAACCAAGTATTATATGTGGTATATATTTCCCCATAACGAACACAAGGTATGCCAGTTTCCGTCACCTCTTCCCTTTTAATACCCGTGCCCCGATATATATCAATAGCAATGTCTTTCAATTTTACTTTTTTAATTGTATTATCAAATGAAAGCAGCGTATCCCTGTAATAGTTATACTGTTTTTTCCGAGCTGTAAGTTCTGTTGTAAGCTCTGTTGTAAGCTCTGTAAAAGAATCCAAGATATGGACTATTTCACGTTGTACCTCCAGAGGAGGTACAGGAAGTTTTATTTTTTTCAATTCTGCCATTGGAATACTTTTTACAGTTCCACCTACAATTTTTTTCATATAATCATTTCGCACCTTAGATGAACAAAGAAGGTAGCTTAAATACTTCGATTCTACGAAAGCAGGATTTGGCTTAATTGCATATACACCCTCTTTAATGTTCCAATTATGAGGAGATTCTTCAATTACTGCAGTTTCACCAATTGTTCCTGTCCCTGAAAACAAAACATCTCCACGCTCCAAATTGGAACGATTATTACACAATTTTAAAGCTTCATCGTTTATTCTATCCGTCTTATCCGTAAATACAATTTTTCCACCATGCATCTCCCTAATTGTAACATAATAGTTTAATGCATCCTCCGTATTTAGCCGAAAAAAACTTCTCGGATTCAAACCCGTATTTAATGAAATAATTACTTCTTCAAGTCCTTTTATTTCTACTCCCTCTGGGCATAATGCCTCTACCAATTCTTCAAGTCTACTCATTTTCTTCTCCATTATCAATACCTAACTGAGTTAATGCATCCTTCAACTCTTTTCTATTGCTTGTGTTCTCTAATATGCCAATAACAAGCCTATTTAGTGCTTCATATTTTAATAAACCAAGAGTCTCATCACAGTTTCCGTGTATCAAATCACTTAATTCTCTAAAAAGTTTATATCCATTTTCTTAAATTCAAATGGGATGATTGAACACTGCTTGTCCACTTCTTCAAGCAACTCTCGGAAATTTTTAGGATTACCTCCTTCATATTGCTGATATTGTATATTCATTTGTTGTGCGGTACGTATTATTATTTTCTCATATATTCTAAGATATATAATAGCACCCGTGCCCAAGTTATTATTGTACGCTAGTTCTGCTTTATCCAACAACGATGAGTATTCCCCATATTTTGTTCCATAAATAGCTACTTTTTCCGATAAATGTTTACTCAATTTTAAAATTCTTATTTTAGGTGCACCAAAAGTAATATCACCCTCTAAATGAATCAAATACCACACTTGTGTACAATTTTTACAAGCTCCACATTCTAAAACTGCATCAATGCTTATTGTATCTTTATCAACAAAAATCGCTGTCAATTTCCCATTTGAACAATAGGTTCTCAAGTCATCACATTCCGAACAAAAATAATTCAAAGCGATATTCCCGACCGTTAAATCTACTTGTTGACCTATATGTCCTTTTTTCCCTTGTAGAAAACCATCAACTTGCATATAATCCTTTTACGGTGGTTTTGACAAAACATCCGATAACCTCATTTCTATACCTCAATTTCCACAGTAATTTTTGCAATCTCATCACGAAGCATCTGCTATTTTCGTAATTTGTTAAATCTTTATATTCCGTAATCTAGTATTACTCCAAGCATCCCATTTAAATCGCCTTATCATTTCATTCAATCTGCTCACACCGCTCCATCTCTTTCCCAAGCACTTCTTTCACCAGTTCGTCAAAATCAGAATGAATGACTTGCGTTTTATTAAAAATATCATACTCAGCCTGTGCTTTCTTCCACGCATCCTGCCTTGAAATTTTCCCCTTACACTGATCCGGCAATATTTCATATCTGCGAAATGCCAAAAACTCATTTACACTGGATGCAAATTCCTCCATAGTGAATGTATTTTCCCTTTCAATCAAATCTTCTATGTAGTCAAAATAGCCCGTTACCGCCCTTTCTAATTGACGTATCTGCTTTTCATCTAAGTAATTTTTTGCCACAGTGACATCTGACTTTAATATGCGTCCGTCAGGTGAGTTTTTCCATGTTGTCAACCCCATGTTTTCTTTTTCATGATCTGCCCCACGATATATAATCTCCGCTGCCGTATGATTTGTAATCGCATAATGAAATTTATTCTGAACCATTGCATAAAACTCCCTCGTGATCGTGGCATCCTTATCATAATCAATGCTACATTCAGCAAAAATATCTGTAATCTGCTGCCAAATCCTACGTTCACTCGCACGAATAGAGCGAATCCGCTCCAACAGTTCTTTAAAATAATCTTTCCCGAACGCTGTTTTTCCTTGTTTCAGGCGTTCATCATCCAAAGCAAAGCCTTTAATCATATATTCCTTCAATACTCCAGTCGCCCATTTACGAAACTGGGTTGCACGCTTGGAATCAACTCGGTATCCCACGGATATAATAGCATCCAAATTATAATAATTTGTTGGTGATAACTGTTCTTTTCCCTCAATTGCTCCATGTTTAGTGGGTATTGCAATTTTTGCAACAACCACTTTTTCATCCAATTCTCCACTTTCAAAAATATTTTTCAAATGTCGGCTTATTCCTGATTTGTCTATTTCAAACAATTCTGCCATAGATTTTTGTGTCAGCCATATTGTTTCATCTTTGATAACTGCATTAACGGAAACATCTTCTTCTGCCTTATATATCAAAAAATCAAAATTTTTCATCATACATCCTCCCCAATTTCCGCAATGATTTTTGCAATCTCATCCCGAAGCACCTGCTCTCTCGCCACAATCTGTTCAATCTCCGCATTCAGCTTCGCAATATCTATCTTTTCCCTTGTATCTTCCTGCTCTACATAAGAGGAAACAGAAAGGTTGTAATCATTTTCAGCAATCTTATCATTTGCCACAACCGCTGCATAATACGCTTTATCTTCCCTCGCCTCATAAGCAACAAGAATATTCCCTATATTCTCACTTGTAAGCTTATTGTTGTTTGTAACCTTTACACATTCTTTTGATGCATCAATAAACAATGTATTATTTTCTGATTTGCTCTTTTTCAGAACCATAATACAGGTTGCAATACTCGTACCAAAAAACAAATTCCCCGGCAACTGAATAATACACTCTACATAGTTGTTATCTATCAAATATTTACGAATTTTCTGTTCTGCCCCGCCCCGATACAGGACACCCGGAAAACATACAATAGCTGCTACACCATTTGTTGCAAGCCATGACAAGGAATGCATAATAAATGCAAGATCAGCCTTCGACTTTGGTGCGAGTACACCCGCAGGAGAAAATCTTTCATCATTGATAAGAATAGGGTTATCGTCTCCCTCCCATTTAATCGAATACGGTGGATTAGACACAATTGCCTCAAAAGGCTCATCATCCCAATGTAGAGGCTCTATTAATGTATCTCCATGTCCAATGTTAAACTTCTCGTAGCCAATATCATGCAGGAACATATTGATTCGGCAGAGATTATATGTGGTAATGTTGATTTCCTGTCCGAAAAAACCTTGCCGAACATTCTCTTTGCCTAAAACCTTCGCAAATTTGAGGAGTAGAGAGCCACTTCCACATGCCGGATCATACACCTTATTTACATTTTTCTTTCCAAGCACCGTAATTTTAGTCAAAAGTTCAGATACTTCCTGCGGTGTATAATACTCTCCTCCACTCTTTCCTGCATTCGATGCATACATACCCATTAAATATTCATAAGCATCGCCAAATGCATCTATGGTATTATCCTGATAATCACCCAATTTCATTTCAGCAACGCCATTCAAGAGTTTTACCAGTTTCGCATTTCTTTTTTCCACTGTCCCACCAAGCTTGTTACTGTTTACATCAAGGTCATCAAACAAACCTTTTAAGTCGTCTTCACTGTCATGTCCCTGTGCAGAATTTTCTATATTGCGGAACACCTTTTCAAGCGTTTCGTTCAAGTTCTCGTCTTGTGATGCTTTTTCCCTCACATTGCAAAACAGTTCACTTGGCAAAATAAAATACCCCTTTGTATCAATCAATTCCTCTCTTGCAGGCTCTGCATCACTGTCAGAAAGAACAGAATAATCAAAATCAATGTTCCCCGCCTCAATCTCTCCTGCATTTACATATCTGGTAAAATTTTCAGAAATATATCTATAAAACAGCATACCTAACACATACTGTTTGAAATCCCAACCATCTACGCTTCCTCTAAGGTCATTTGCCATGTTCCATATAGTACGATGTAGTTCTTCCCTCTCTTGTTCCTTCTTGTTGTCAATCATTGGACAACCTCCTTGCATAAACTTCCAAATTGATTGTACTACAAAAAATCCAAATCGTCATTTAGATTTTTACTTAGTGTAAAACTCATATCATTAAATTTTATATTCAAGGTGTTCTTCTACTCTATGCAAAAATTCTTATTGTCCTCGAAATATTATACGCATAATATTATAATATCTTTGTATAATTGAAAAATCGGGTGTGAATTTCCGATTGTCAGATGCCCTCCAGTATTACAAAAGGAGGGATGCCCTATGAACACAATAGAAGTACTTACTTTATTGTTAGTAATTTTTGCGGCTCTATCTTACATAGATAACCATTTTGGCAAAAAGAAATAAGTGCCCGACGCAACCCAACGTTAAAGCACTTCTCTCTTTTGATAATCATATTAACTGAGGGCAAATCGGAGTCATATCCGATTACCTATGAGTAAATCATACACTAAGGTGGTTGAAAAATCAACCACCCTTTTCAATTCAACGAATTAGATAATTCCTTCTGCAAGTCTGAAACATACTGCTTCTGTTGCTTCTTCAAATACAGTTTTACAAAAGGCTTCATAAAAAGTTTTTTTGCCTCTGCTGCTTCCGTAAAATCCAACTTTGTTTCGTCGCCCTCTTTCGTAAATATGCCAGTCCAATGTCCTTTCATATTGTCATTTTCCATGTCAAATTCCCATCGCTCACACGGCTTGGTTACGGTAATAGTAAAGGTAGTCGCATAGCCTTCCTTTGTGTATTCAACAAATGTTTTTTCGTCTTTTATCTCTATCCTATCCAGGTCACTCCGCCACGCATAGTTATGAAGTGATGTAACCGTATCCCACACCTTTTTAATATCACTATGAAAAACTACTTTTATATTTGATACTGCCATTTTAAATCCTCCTATAATCTATATTCAACAATCTCATCAAATGGCTTTCGTGGTCTTTTGTCGGGCTGTTCATTCGCATACCCTATTGCGATTGCACAGGCAAGCTGCTTATCCGTATGCAAATAGGAAATAAGCTCCCTGTAAGCAAAGCAGGTGTTGGCAATCCACAAGGCACCCAGACCAAGCTCCTCTGCTGCAAGCAGCATATTTTCAACTGCGGCACCGATAGCAAGGCTGTCACAAATCTCTGTTATTCGTTCATCATGATCAATGGAAAGAAATGGAGATTTTCCATTTGTATTCATAACAATAATGATAACAGGTGCCTCCTTCATAATCCGAAGCGTGTTTCGGGCATCCGCAAGACCATAGCGTGATTTGGGCAAGTCCGTTATGCCCCGTTCTTCTCTCTTTAGCCCATCTTCCATGGCATCAAGCAGCTCCTTTTTATGCTTACCTGCAAAAACAATATAGTGCCACGGCTGTCTGTTTTTCGCAGATGGTGCTGCCCTTCCTGCGTCCAAAATTTTGTTTATCAGCTCCATCGGCACAGCTTTTTGCTGAAATTTTCTGATACTTCTTCTTTTCTGTATGGCATCCAACGACATAACAGTTATCTCCAAAAATATATGCATATTATAACCATATCGTCAATCGAAGATTGGCAATTTCAATGTTCTTCGCAAAGTATAATGTGCATTTACTTATATATACCATGTGTCCACAGTTCAGCTTGATTTCGCTACGCTTCATCTCGCTCACGGGCATTCGCCCTATCAGACTGCAATCTGAAAAACGGTCTGCAAGCAACCGTTTTTCATCTTACAGTCTGGCACTGCTCATTGCTTTCGTGTATATTATATCATAGGTTACAAAAATGTGCGTACTTTTCTCCTTCTGCTTCTCCTGTTACAATACCTTTAAAAGAAAGGCATGAGAAAAACATTACTTTTGTGAACGCCTGTTGTACAATATAGATAAAGCACTACAAGGCACACTTGCGTCATGCGTCGCACATAACACGATTTTAAGTGCTATCTGCCACTTGTCCTAAGAAATCTGTCTGCTTCGCACCCACCTTAGGACATTCAATGCCATACTCATGATATTGTCTATATTGCACAACTAGTTTTTGGAGATAATGAATTTAGCTCATGGCTAATATTGTAAAAAAGGAGGTCTTTCCCATGCTGCGTGACAGGAAAAAATCAGTTGAAGCTGAACATACAAACCAAATTGACAAAATACAGGCATTACGTGAAAAGCTCATGCAGGCAGAAACGGTTATTATCGGGGCAGGTGCAGGACTTTCAACTACAGCCGGCTTTACCTACAGTGGTAAGCGTTTTCAGAACTATTTTGGGGACTTTGCTTCCAAATATCATTTTAGGGATATGTATTCAGGTGGCTTTTACCCGTATCAAACCCTAAATGAGCATTGGGCTTATTGGAGCAGATATATTTATATTAACCGTTATACAAACCCGCCAAAGCCGCTTTACAAAGAGCTTTACAAGCTCGTGCAGGATAAGGATTACTTTGTCATTACGACCAATGTGGACCACTGCTTTCAAAAGGCAGGCTTTGATAAAAAAAGATTGTACTATACACAGGGTGATTACGGCTTATTTCAGTGCAGCGAGCCATGTCACGAGGAAACCTATGACAACTATGATACAATTTTGAAAATGGTACAGACACAGGGCTGGCAAATAGATACCGACAACAATTTGTATCTGCCTGAAGGAATTTCTGCAAAAATGACTGTCCCTGACGAGCTGATACCACACTGTCCGAAATGCGGCAAGCCAATGAACATGAATCTCCGGGCAGATGACACGTTTGTACAGGACGAAGGCTGGCACAAAGCCCTTGAACGATACGAGATATTTTTAAAACGACACAAGCACACTGCCACATTGTTTTTGGAGCTGGGCGTGGGGTACAACACCCCCGCCATTATCAAGTATCCGTTTTGGAACATGACATACAATTGGAAAAACGCTGATTATGCATGCTTAAATATGGGCGAGGCATTTGCTCCTGAGGAAATTAAATTTAAGTCAATTTGTATGAACGATGACATTAATTTTGTGATACACTCAATGATAGATGCGTAACTTGTTTTCCATAGCCGTGAGCAAAATGTACTATTTCAAAACTTAGTTCATAAAAGTAATGTTTTGCTCATCTCTATGTTTTCCAAAAAAGGAGGGATTTTCGTGATACTAAATACAGGCAGCAGGACGGATATACCTGCTTATTACAGCGACTGGTTTTTTAACCGCATAAAAGAAGGCTATGTATATGCACGCAACCCTTACTATCCGACGCAAATAACGAAATACGTATTGACCCCTGATGTAATTGACGTCATCGTGTTTTGTACCAAAAATCCGTTCCCAATGCTTGACAGGCTTTTTCTCTTGTCATCCTTTGACATGTTTTGGTTTGTAACCATCACGCCATATGAACGGGATATTGAACCGTATGTGCCGCCAAAGGAACAAGTTATAAAACAGTTTCAGCGGCTTTCCCAGCTTGTGGGAAAAGGGAAAATAAGCTGGCGGTACGACCCAATTTTTGTTACGGACAAATATTCGGCAAGCTATCATATTGAGCAATTTCGCCAAATGGCAAATGCACTTTCTGCATACACAGACCAATGTGTGGTAAGCTTTATTGATTTGTATAAGAAAACGAAACGGAATTTCAAAGGAATCCGCAGCGTCACAAACGATGAGCAGGAAGCCTTAATCGCTGCATTTTCCGGAATTGCCAAGGAACATGGGTTACAGATACATTTATGCTGTGAAAATGAAGCACTCACCAGAGAAAATGTAGATGCTGACGGTTGCATGTCAAAAGCAGTATTGGAACAAGCCATCGGATGCAGGCTTGCCGTGCCACAAAAGAAAACGGCACGTCAGGAATGTTCCTGTCTGCTCGGTGCAGACATCGGTGCCTACAACACCTGCGGGCACGGCTGTTTATATTGCTATGCCAACTACAACGCTGAAGCAGTTGCAAAAAACAGACGCCTGCATAACGCTTCCTCGCCACTTCTTGTTGGGGAGGTAACGGAGCATGATGTGATAACGCAGGCAGACCAAAAATCGTGGAAGGACGGACAATTAGATTTTTTCGACTTGATATAACAAATTGTATATAAAATAAATTATTTTTAAAATAGATTATACGAGGTAGTGACAAAATGGAAAAAACAGACGAATTATTAAAGCTTCTGATAGCAGACTCTGAGCAATACAAAGAGATTGCCATTCCTGCGTCAGAAACGGAACGGAAAAATTTAATCCGGGGCTTAATGAACATACGCATGCCGTGGGAGCTTTCTGATGAATTAGCGAATTTGCAGGACAGCTACTTACAGGACGAGCTGAATACAAAGGGCATTGTTTCATTATCGGATATTCCAACCATAAAGGAACAGTCAAAAATTTCCCTTTGGCAGGGCGACATTACACGGCTTAAGGTCGGTGCCATTGTAAATGCTGCCAATTCACAGATGCTTGGCTGTTTTGTGCCATGTCACAGATGCATTGACAACGCCATTCACAGTGCTGCAGGGCTTCAGCTTAGAAATGAATGTAATCACATTATGGGCAAGCGGCGTATCCAGTACGGAAAAAGCTATGAGGAGCCTACAGGCACGGCAACCCTGACCAAAGCCTATAATCTTCCATGTGATTATGTCATTCACACGGTTGGTCCGATTGTATACGGCAGACTAAACGATGCTCTTTGTCAGGACTTGCGAAATTGCTATGAAACTGTACTGCAATGCTGCGTGGACAACAATATTAAATCCGTTGCATTTTGCTGTATCTCAACAGGAGAATTTCATTTTCCAAATGACAGGGCTGCCAAAATAGCCTGCGATACGGTAGCTTCTTTTTTGAAATCTCATGGAAGCTGCATGGAACGGATTATTTTCAATGTCTTTAAGGACAGTGACAGGAAAATCTATGAGGCTGTATTGGGAACTGCTTAAACTGTACCGTTTTCCCTAAATTCGCTGTTTATGGGAAAGACAAAAAAGCTTGGACATGCTATATTTAACCATGAGCGAAACGTACTATTTCCAAAGCTTAGTTGTGCAATATAGATAACTAAATAGGCAATTGCTAAACTATGTTTTTAGATAATACGTTGTGAAATCGTTAAATTTCGCAATTGCCTATAGACAACTAAATTTTGAAAAGAACGAGTTTTGCTCATCTCTAACTATATTTTTAAGAGGTGGTACAAATGGATTTAAGCAGAATCGGTAAATTTATCGCAACGCTCAGAAAAGAGCAGGGGCTTACACAGGAACAGCTTGGAGAAAAAATAGGCGTGACCAACAAAACCGTTTCCCGCTGGGAAACAGGCACATATCTTCCTCCTGCTGACGCTTTACTTGCAATGAGTGAATTGTTTTCCGTAAGCATCAATGAAATTTTAAGCGGCAAACGCTTATCTGAGGAAGCATACAAGGAGGCTGCCGAGGAAAATCTGGCACAGGCAATCCGTGTCAGCAGCTTTACCCTGCACGACAAAATTGTTTTTTATAAAAAGAAATGGTTAAAAGAGCATATAGCCGCTATGTGTTTTCTTGGCATTTGCATACTTGCCATACTGGTATCAGGCTTTTTCTTTGACAAGCCGCTGCTCGTATATGCTTCTATCCTAATGCTGGCATTTGCACACGGCTGGAGAAACAATGCCATGATGACCTATGTGGAACGAAATGCATATGATGGGACAGGGTGTTAGGGAATGTTTTTTGTCTCATAAACACCCATGCTCCGACAATTCATAGCTTACTTATTTTTTATTTCATCATACATATTTTTTATTGCAGGTGCATTTTTTGTCAATTTTTTTATGCTTAAATCGTCTGCCTTATCGTTTGCCAGCCGGAGATTATTTTCAGAGGAAAGAAGTGCCTCTTTTGTTTTCTGCAAATGGGTAATTGTCTTATCTATCTCATCAATAGCCGTTTTAAACCTTTCACTTGCAAGACGGTAATTACGTGCAAACCCATTCTTAAAATCGTTCATATTGGCTTCAAATTGCAAAATATCAATCTGCTGGCTATTTGCCACTTCAAATTTTTGCCGGTATTCCAAAGACCTTAATGCCGCATTTCGCAATAACGTAATCATTGGAATAAAAAATTGTGGACGGATTACATACATCTTTTCATATTTGTAAGAAACATCTACAATCCCCTGATTATATAAATCGCTGTCAATCTCAAGCAGTGAAACCAATACCGCATATTCACAGTTTTTCTCTTTCCTGTCCTTATCAAGCTTTTTAAAAAAATCCTCATTTTTATGCTTGGTTGCCGTCTCATCCATTTCATTTTTCATTTCAAACATAATGGATATAAATTCTGTTCCATCCATTGACTCCTTAAAAATAAAATCTCCCTTACTTCCGGTTCTGGCATCGTTGTCCTTCTCAAAATAAGCATTCGGAAAAGCAGCCATTCTGATTGAATTAAATTGATTGAGGCAATGCTGCTCAAGACTTTCCCCTACAATTTTATTAGATTGGCGGGCTTTAAAATCCTTAAAATATTCAATCTGCTCATCTTTTTGCTTTAAAGCTCCCTCATATTCCTTCCGTAAAGCCTGTTCGTTCAATAACCTTTCCGTTTCTTTCGTTGATAATTGGCTTTTCAGCTCCATAATTTCAGCATTTTTCTTTTCCAGTTCTTTTTCCCGCTCTTTTTCCTTTTCGCTGACAACCTCATTTATTGCAAGTTTTTTCTCTGTTTCGTTGCTACGAATTTGAGAATTTAATTGTTCAATCATTTTTTCTTTTTCATTTATTTCTGCCTCTTTTGACGACAGGATTTTATCAAATTCATCCTTTTGCTCCATCCGGGCAATTTTTAATGCATTTTCTTTTGCTTCTTCAAAATTTTTTTCACGTTTTTTAAGCTCTTTATCAAATTCTTTATCCCTTACCTGTTGGACAATCTGTGCATATCCGGTTTCATCGACTAAAAAAACTTCTCCACAACTAGGACATTTAATCTCTTGCATAATATTTTATCTCCTCAATCAATGCCTTTTTATATATGTGCATTCTTTTTTATTGTCTCATTTCCAACTTCATTTTCTCTTATATGGTCAGCCATTCAAATTCTTTCTTTTTGCATTATTATCTCTCGTGAGAAGAATAATGTCCAACTTTGTCCAATCGTCACATTCATCAAAAAAAGACTCTTCTTTTCTTTTTTTATAAATGCGATAAGGCTTGGTCTCTGAATTATCATAAATATGACATATATCACAAACACTAACTACCTCTTGAACTAACGCTAATGCCTTGTCATAACGCATAATAATCTTGTCTTCAGGGACATCATGTCCACCAGTCTCTACCCTTGCCTTAACCCGAAAAACATTAATCATCGGGTCTGTCGTGAGAATATAATAGCATCTAATAAAATATCCCTTTTCTTTCGCCCTTCTGAGTAAGTTAAGATTTCTTTCCGTAGACATGACTGTTTCAAAACAAAAATCATCCATATTTCTCAAATGCGTCTCTCTTTGTTTCTCAGCCAATTCCGCCGCTTCATAATCTGAGCATTTTAAATTTTTCTTTATTTCATCTGCATTGATATAATCCATAGACGGCTTTAACAATGCCGTAAATGTACTCTTTCCCGAACCATTCGGTCCTGCAAACACAACAATTTCAGGTTTCTTTTGCAACTCGCTCACTATAATGCCCCTTTCTCAACCGTTTTCCAACCTCAGTTTCCGTTCCATCACTATTTCGTCTTACTACAATCTGTTTTTTTCTGTCATAAACGATAATAGGTGCATCTAGTGCTTTTAATTTTTCTATTTCAATTTCTACAGCAGCATTTGCCCGTTTTATAACCTGTTCATCTGTTATATAACCCTGTCCCATAGTTGCATCACCTTTCCCAATAAAATTGATACTATTAATTATAACAGAATTTTATCCATTACACACATAAAAATATTGCATCTTAAATTTTTCCGGACAATTTATCTTTTCTTCTTGCCGATAAAATTTGCCCCTATTAAGGAAGGTAATATATCTGTTTGAAGTCCAATGTTGTTTAATTCGTTATGGGTAAGCGTATTTAGGTCCTTTAATTCCGAACTATCACCATATATTCTCTTGGATTTTTTAGGTTTTTTCTCGTCTGCTTCCTCTCCCCAATCAAACTCCAAATAGTAGCCGCCTGTTCCATCTTCATGGATAAACACTCCGTGACTTTTTACCAAGCCGCCAGTCAACTTACCTGCCCACGGTATATCTGCGATTGACTGATACACTTTCTGCCGAAAGGTGCTATCCTTTTTCATTCTTAATAAGCTTTCCTTTGAAATAATTACAGTTCTGCCACCATGCAAATCATATTTTTCTAACATTGCAGTATCATACAGTTCTGCTTCTGCATCTGTTTTTGCACAGCCGTAATCTACAACAACCGTATTAACATTAAACCTTTCGTCCAGAAATTTCTTCATTTCTGCAATATCTGTATTTTCATTTATCTGCTGTAAAAGCTTCTCAAATCCATCTCCACGCTTTATTGCGTTGCTTGATGAATTTACAATATTATTGCTTTGTGGCAAAATTGCCTGTATATCCATATTGTTGCCCTTCCTATATGTGTTTCTCCATTATTATCAATATTTATTGACGTTCTTCTGTCATTCAGAACCGCATATGCCCCTTATGATAAGTTCGGACATATTTTGTCTTATTCCAAAATGCCCGTTGCTTCCATGATGTGATTCTCGTAAGCCTCAATTGCGGAACTCATAACCTCTGATGTAGTTGTATATGTAACCCCGCTTGTGTCTACCATATAGCTTGCAATTACTTCCTCCATAGTTTGTTTCCTGTATGCTCTCTCCATCTCCTGCCTACGTTTTTCCGTTGCTTCTTGACTGCGTTTCAAATTCTCTTGACGTCGTGCCGCTTTCTTTTCCTGTTTTGCCTTTTGTTCAGCTTCTACCTTTGCTTTCTTTTCTGGTGATTCCTCACCGCTAAGATAATAGGTCACGGTTCCGTCCGCATGTATTATTACTCCGCAGGAAGTAATCTTGTGTCCGATTGCTGCCATAAAAGCCTCCGTCTGTGGAAGGGAATCAAAGTGTTCCTGTATTTTTTTCTCATAATAGGCAGCTTTTTCCGGATCATTTGCCATTTGTTCCAAAATATTTGACGCAATAACAACATTTCCAGTCCCCGCAGTTTCCGCACCAATACGATCTATGCTGCTTTGGTCTTTTCCTACATTCTGGATAGACACCCCTGCCCCATATCTCTGTTTCAAATATTCCGTGTAGGCATCTACCTTTGACGTACCTGCCGCTTCCCCTGTTTTCTGTAACTGCTCCGTAAAACTTGCTCCACTTGTGGCTGTTTTTTGTGTCCTGTTTGCATATTGATATGCACCCGCTAAAACGTCATTTACTCCTAAAATACTCATTTCTTTCTCCTTTCCTGTAACAACGCGGTTACGATAAATTCGTTTTTCTTTGCCGTAACGCCCGTATCTCTCATGTATTTATCCACCTCATGCTTTACAAGGCAGATAAAAACATCACATACATATTTTTCATATGTCCTTTTCACCACCGCATATTGCATTTTTATCATATGTTCTCCTTTGGCTCTCCCTTAAACTATCGGAACATATAAATTTCTAACTAATGCCGATGACGTGAAAAGACACTTTGATAACGTAAATGGACAGTGCAAAGCGAGAATTATAACGATACCAGCCATTTGCAACATTTCTGATATGCTTTTCCCTATCGACAAATTTTAGAGGATTTTTGTGTACTTTACTTATGCCCTAATATCAAAGCTTACCCCTGTGGACGCAGATGTATCAATCGATGCCGTGACAACCCTCTGCGTAACCGTTTTTATATCTGTACCTGCTGCACTTACCGTATACATTCCCATCTTCGTCCCTGCTTCTTCGGTTGCTTTTTGCTCTGCACGTTTTTTCGCTGTTTTTTCTTCCTCTGCCTTTTTTTCTGCCCGCTTTTTGGATGCCTTTTCCTCTGCCGTTTTCTTTTCCTGTGCTTTTCTTTTTGCATTTTCCCGTGCTATCTTTCCATCAGGATCATTTGTACCCGATGATATTATGGTTATATTTCCGTCGGCATCAAATTTGTAGGTAAGACTTGTCAAGGTTCCCAACGAATGAGATACGGCATATGCGGCACAATCAGGAATAGCCGCCAGATTTTCCTCCAAATATTTAGCCTTTTCAGGGTCATTCATGCATTTTTCTAAAAATGCACCTGAGACTGAAACCGTTGTCGGAACACCCTCCATTGAGGTTGTCCCTATATTCATATAACTGTACTTTCCCTGTAAATATTTGGAATAGTCATTTACATTTTTATAGCCTGTCTTTATCTCCTCTTTTTTGGTTACACCGGGCGTCGAGGTTTTCAGCTCCACAACACTTGTTATTACATTACTTTCTTTTGAGGTGCCCGCATTTTTTGCAGCATTCGTACTGCTTGCTGCATAATGATTATAATTGTTTGTAATCTCCATTGACATATTAGTCACCATTCCTCGCATTATAAAGTAGTAGTGTTTATAGTCCCTCTCCAAGGACTGTATGCTATACTGTT
>JAMPFU010000058.1 GCA_023664385.1 Clostridium sp.
AATATGCTAAAGATAGCCGGTAACCATAAAAATACAAAATATAAGAGGCTTGTCTATGTAATTTTATGTGTGCCTTCAATCCTTACCGTGACAGCCCCTTCATATATTGACTGCAATAGCTTCGTGGGTCCGTCCTAAGGTATCCTCCCACTGCGTGGGTCTCTCCTTAGGACAAGCCTTACCTCGCCCAACTGCAAAATGCTACAGCTAAAATTCCACAGTTTAAGACAACTGGTACCAGAAGCACTGCCGCATTGTGAAGCGCTTTTGGTATTTTTAATTTTACAAAAGGCAGCGCAAGCAAAAGATAACACGGAACTCTTATGGGTGCAAAGTATCTTCCTTGAACGCCACCAATCCACTGACTACCCACAGGCGTAAACACAATATACATACTAAGCCACACAACTACTGTCGTTGCAAGCATGACAAGCGCCACGCCTACCCTGCTCTTTATATTGAGCATAAGCTCCGAGCTGTCCGTCAGGATAATGACACACATAGAAGCAATAATGAGTATTTCATATGGAAATTCTCCAAAATGTCCCACTAAACCATATGCGCCATTTCCGACAGAGTAGCTTACAAATGACGACGCAATGCTCTTTACTACCAGCCCAGCAACCGTAGGAATGTTATCCAGCATGTACGCAACCTGTTTCGCCACGTTTGTTTCCCCGCCTCTTAAATCCGCCGACATAAAATCAGCCAAATCTACAAAGAACAGCAAAAGCGCTACAGCAAACACAACACCTGCAATGATAAGCCCTTTCATAATAAGCATATCCTTTTTCGTTTTAAATCTGTCCTTCGGCACAATCAATATCAGCAGCACAAATGGGATATACACTATTTTTATGGCGGACGCCACAAAAATAAGTCCCATTGTAAACACATATTTTTTCCAGTTAAATACCGCTTTCTCGTCCGCAATATCAGATAAAATGATTGCTGTTGCTAAAAAAAGCATACCGTTTACTGCGGCATCATAGGAGAAAACAGATGCCAAAAAAAGATTCGTCGGCATAAGCGCAGCCACTGCCAGAAGTCTTTTTCCAAGCTTCATATATTTTATGGCAAAAAAGCAGCAGAGCACATAAAACAGCAGATTAAATACCCTGCCAAAAATATAGAGATATGACAATGGCAGCTTAAATAATCTCGCTATGTTCATTCCAATGGCAGACGGAATGTGCCCTATACTCGACAAGCCCATGAAGCCACCTTTTTGCACCTGTTCTGCGTTGTCGTAATTATAGATGTCGCTGCCATCCAAAAATTCCTTAAACTGAGAAAACTCCTTCTCGGATTTTGGGTACATGAGGGAGCCCGTCTCGTAGGCGTCACCGTAATATAATATTTCAGGGGTCATGACAACCTTGGAAATGCTCAGATGATAGGCGGACGTAAAATGGTATTCCTCGTCCCACGAAACCTTCTGCACAGGAAATCCAATTGCCATCACAAGTCCGACAGCAAGGGCAACATATGCAAAGGCAAATTCCATATGCTCCCCAATGGTCTTTCTAAACAAAAGCAAAAACAGGACTATAGATATACCCACAGCAAAAAGCAACATTCTCCGCCAACTAAAATTTATCGTATTATCGTATGTAATGCCGCTTATTTCCATACCTTCATACGGCTTTTCAAACACCATCTCGATATAATCCACAGAGCCATTTACCACCTGCTCGGAAAGACTGATGCATCTGTTGTTTGCATCAATAATCTCATTTTGCGCGCCACCTGAATAAACATTAATAAATGTACGTGTGTCCGTTCCCGTACTTCGATTGTAGGAAAGCTTGCTCAAATATTTTACAGGCTTATCAATTCTGATAACCGCCGGTTCCTCTCCCGTAGCCACGAAAGTAGTTCCATCAAGTGCAAATCCCGTATAGGACAGCTCCTCCATGCTGACGGAAAATACCCCGCGGTTAGCCGCACCAATGGAAATTAATTTATAATTAAATACAAGCTCCGTCAGGACGGAAAAAAGCAGTGACACGGCAACAATCACAGCCCACCTTATACAATTTTTCTTTACGTTATTCTTTTTATCCAAGTGTGTCACTCCTGTCCTTGAACAATCTATTGGTCACAGATAAAGCCTTGCTTTCTCAATTTTCAGACAAGCGCTATCGCATAAAACATAAGCCTGTCCAATCCTGCCCTGTTAAGCAGCATTGTTACCCCTACACCCATGCGTATTTTAAGTGTCTGTCCCTTTGGCTTTAAAATTCCGATATGAGGATTTTCCTTGTAGTTCGGGAATTTTCGCTCAAGCTCTCTCATCACATACTCGTACTTCTGCTTCATAAGCTTTATCCCTGCGCCGTGGTCATATGTGATAAGCGCATTTACCATGTTTGCAATATAAGAATATTCAATTACATACCGTATATCTTTATCAAGCCTTGCCATGTCATGCTTTTTCATAAACCTTGAGTAAATGCTTGCAACAAACTGTTCATGGTTTTTACTGTGATCCATAGAGCCCATTGTGGATTTCTTATTGAAATAATAATAATATCCCGCATAATTTATTACCTTGTACCTTACGTTATGATAGGCAAGGGAAAGGCTGAAATAGATATCCTCACCGCATCTTATATCTGAAAATTCTATATGATTATCCAAAATAAAGGATTTCTTAAATATTTTCGCCCACGGCACAGGATAGGTAAGAACGCTCCATATACTGTCCGATACATGATGTGATTTCTTTTTCCCCTCCACGTCCCTGATATAGCCACCGATAACCATATCATATGAACCGTTTTCCATAGCGCTTACATAGGCTTCTATATAATCGCTTTTTATATAGTCGTCACCATCGATAAACATTACATATTCACCCTCTGCATGCCGTAAGCCCCTTTCTCTTGTTCTTCCCGAGCCAAGGTTTTCTTCATTTGTATATACGCTTATCTTATCTGGAAATTTCCTGACATATTGGGCAAGTATCTTGTCACTGTTGTCGGGACTTTTATCATTGATGCATATAATCTCATAATCATCATAGGTCTGCCTCAGCACGCTGTTCAGACATCTTCTTAAATATTTTTCAACATTATATACCGGTATTATAACTGAAACCTTTTTCATTTTATATCCTCACTTAAATTCCTTTTCGCTTTTTTATAAACTGCGGACAGCCTGCATCTTCCAAAAAATTGGATAAAAAATAATCTCCTGCCCTCACTGTTTAAGAGCATTATTTTTACTGCCTTGCCCATTGCCTTTATATAATTCCCATCATAAAGGCTTCCTGCAAAGGCATCTACTTCCGTCTTTGCCGCCGCAAATTTCTCCTTTTGTTCTGTACCATAGTCTGAAAATTTGTCATTTAGTTTTTCAGGCGATATTTTGCTTACCCTTCTGCCCTTTCGGTACATATACCTAAGCAGCCTTGCCTTTTCAAACTGCTCCTTTGCATTCAGCGAAGAAACGCTGCCTGCACGGAGTCTGTAAACTGCTGTTTCCTCCGACATTCTTCCAATGGCAAATTTATGCTGAATTGCACGAAGCACAAAATCATAATCCTCACAAAATCTGATATCCCGATACCCGTTCAGGGAATCATAAACCTCCTTTTTCATCAGCCACGTATTATGAAGCGAAACATTACCGTACGCTGAAGCCTCATTAAATGCTTCACCAACCAACACAGGAAGCGACTGTCCGCAGCCCCGCTCACCACTTGGGTAGAGAAAGCTGCAACCCGTCATCACAAAATCCAAATTGTTATCCGTCAAAAATTTCATTTCCTTTTCCAGCCTGTCTATTTCACATATGTCGTCTGCATCCATGCGGGCAATATACGGTTCAGTAACCATATTAAGCAGCTTATTGAGCGACATAACAAGCCCCAAATTTTTTTCATTCACAAAAAAGCTTACACGAGAATCCTTTTCTTCATAGCTTTTAAGCAGATTCTTCAAAGCATCATTTTCAGGATTATCAAGCAAAACATATAAATGCAAATCCCTGTAGGTCTGCCCTAAAAGAGAGTCCATGCACTCGCATACCCATTCCTTTTCCTCGTTGTAAGCAGTCATTATCACTGCAATTTTTTCACCCATAATCAAGCTCCCACTTTTTGAACATCAGCCCATTCCAAATTTGCTTTCAGCATATATTCCGATTTACCTTGTAAATCGAGAACTCATGGGCTGACACTTTTTTTACTTTCTTCTGATTAAATTCAAAATATATCCAAAGCTTTCAACCTTAAACAATATTGCGCCTCCCACATAGATACAAATGCCTGCCACAATCTGCATGATTAAAACAAGCATGACATTCAGCCTTATAAACGACATGGCAAACACAATCGCTCCCATAACAAGAGAAAGCAACAGTGCAGGCATAATATCTCTTATCTGCTCCCTGTAGGAATAACCGATAAGCTTTACGTTAGGCACAGCATTAATCACAGCACTAATCGGGGCCGTCAGCAAATATGTAATTCCGATTGCAAGCACACCCTTAGGAAAGGCTATCATAAGCAGCAAAATTCCTATTGTTTTTTTCAGTATTTCCAATTTTAAAAATATATCGCTTCTTCCCACTGCCTTGATTGCATTCAAATTTGCAGTATGTATCGGCCAAAATGCGTAGGAAAAACAAAAAATCTGTAAAAAAGGAACACAAGGCAGCCATTTTTCAGTAAGCAGCACAATCACAAGCGGCTTGCTGCATGCAGCAAGTCCTGTAACAATAGGCCATATAATAAAGCTGCTTGTTTTTATTGCACGTCTTGTAAGCTGTTTTAGGTCGTCCGTTCTATCCTGCATGGAGGATGCCACGGGAAACATGACGCTGTCTATGGAGGAATTTACATTTGTTATAATCAGCTCAGGAAACTGTTTTCCCCTGTTAAAGCATCCCAAATCCTCCGTTGAATACCACTTACCGATTATTATCTGAAATGCATTTGTATAAATCGTGTCAAACAGTGTGGACACAAAAAGCTTCCATCCATAGGAAAACAGCCGTTTCAACCTCTGAAAGGAAAACATAAGCTTTGGTCTAAAGTGAACGGTAAGCCACAGAATCAGTGTGTCAATGGCAACATTGAAAATCTGCTGTGTTACGAGTGCCCACACGCCAAAGCCCTTAAGCGCCATAACGATTCCAATTATCGCTGCGCCTATGGTTCCCCCCAAGGTCGCATAAAAAAACCGTTTAAACTGCATTGTCTTTGACACATATGCCTGCTGAACATTTTTCACGCCCGAAAAAACGATTGTCAGACATAAAACACGCACGATGGGCGTAAGCTCCGGATTGTCAAAAAATTTTGATACAAGGGGCGCTGAAAAAAAAGCAACAGCATACAGCACACAGCATAATACAACATTAAAAAAGAATACGGTAGAGTAATCCAAATCATCTGTATCTTTATTTTGTATGAGTGCATTTCCCATGCCACTGTCCACAAAAACCTGAAGAATTGTTGTAATGATCGTTACGATGGCGATTGTTCCATACATTGCAGGATCTAAAAGCCTTGCCAAAACAAGGGAAACAATAAATGTGACGCCCTGGGCTCCGCACCGTTCGGCATATCTCCATATCAAGTTGGACATTATGCTGGATTTTGTATTGTTATCTGCTTCCATTGTCCTTCCTCATTATCCGTCTTACTGTGTTAAATATTTTTTCAGGAACATAAAGCCTTGCTAAAATATATAATTTATTTACAGCAGTTTCCCTTTTAAACCACCGTTTGTATCTTGCATTTTTTATTATCGTCTTATCGTGATTCAGCCGTTTGATTTCATATTCAAAATGTGAAATGGCACTGTCAAAATACTTATGATATTGATACGCTGAATATTCATCTGCACCCTTTAGCATTGCAATGAGATTTTTATTTGTTTCGGCAAGCCTTGCTTCGCTTATGCCTATTTCAGAGGTCCATGAGGATGGTCCGGAAAATTGTCTGTAATAAGACATCGTCCTGTTCATAAAAAAGATTTTCCCCTTCATTGCCAAAAAAATGCCAAGTGGATAATCACCTACTTTTTTTCCCAAATAATAAAAATCCGGTCTTTGTTCTGCAAATTCCCTGCGAAATACAAGAGATGACAAATGATATGCCTTCCCGCCCCCGCTTATGATTGTTCTTATGTCAACATCACAGTCCCTGTCATATGGTGACAGCAGCCTTTTTTTTCTTGTCCTACAGTCAAAAAGCACCGTCTGATGCACACATGCGGAATACTCACGGTGCTGTTCCAAAAATCCCACCTGAAGCTTAAGCTTTTCTGCATCCGTCCAAAAATCATCGCCCTCACAGACAGCTACATATCTGCCCTTTATGACAGGCGCAATAAATGTTTCAAAAATCCTTACTCCCTTAGAATATTGGTTTTCCTTCTGATAAATCGCC
This sequence comes from Clostridium sp., assembly GCA_023664385.1. Classification (GTDB taxonomy): domain Bacteria; phylum Bacillota; class Clostridia; order Lachnospirales; family Lachnospiraceae; genus Coprococcus_C. The sequence continues at coordinate 6,404 of JAMPFU010000058.1, forward strand.
CGAACGATATCAGGGTATTTTTCCTCGTATTCCCTTATAATTTCCGCAGTTTTATCCGTGGAGGCGTCGTCATGGACAATGACCTCATATTTAAAATCCGTATTCTGTTTTAAAAAGCCTTCCAAGGTCTGTCTTATATAATTTTCATGGTTATATGCCGTGCAATATATGCTAACCATAATATCATCATTCATGTAGATGTCTCCTTTTCATTAATCCCTTTCCATACCAAACAGCTTTATCATTTCAAGCTTGCTAACAGTTCCTTTAGCTTTACAGAAATTTTTTCAAAGGAAAAAACCTCCAAACGTTCTTTCCCCTTTGAACTATAATGTTCCCGTTTTTCAGTATCGGTAAGCATAATTGCAAGCTTGTCCGCCATGTCATAGGGGTCTGCAATATTACATCTTATACCATATTTATCATTTTGTAAAATTTCAGAAACACCCGGTGGGCTGTCGGTGGCAACAACAGGCAACCCATAATTCATTGCCTCAAGCAATACAGTAGGAAGTCCCTCAGCCGGACTGGAATGGACAAACACCTTTGCAGAAGCATAAAAATTCTGTACATCCTGTCGTTCGCCCATGAAAACAACATCATTTTTAAGCCCGATTTTTTCTGCGTATGCCTTGCATTTCTTCAATGTGCTTCCACCACCCACAAAGACAAGCTTCGGCTTTAATTGATATTTTTCCTCCAAAATTTTTCTTGCCCTTATAACCGTAAGCTGATCCTTGTCAGTTTCAAATCTGCCAACCATAAGCAGATAATCACCATATTTTTTCTTCAACTCCTCACATAGCTTTACGTCATACTCTGCCTGTGGCAGTGTGACAGGATTATAAATTTTCCTAATGTTTAAATCTGCAAGCTTTCGGTTATTGTATATTGCAAGCTCCTGCATATGCTCGGAAAGCACGCAAACATTTTTTATTTTGGCATATAAATCCCCATAGGTGCTCGCTGTCGCAAGGTTACTTATCATCGCTCCATGTACCCAGCAGACCTTTTTATCCGCCTGAACAAGCTCCTGCGCCACAAACGTCAGGTCCCGAAGATGCCCTGAAAATGCAATAGCAATATCATATTTCTTTTTATTTCCTGCAAATAATTTTCTTAGCTGCAATAAAATAGTCGTCATAAAATAAATAATGGGATATACATACTTTCCCCACGTATATTTTTTTACCAACAAAATATAATAACCCGGCACCAATAAAAGCGGGAAGCTTTTTCTTATTATTGTTGTTTCCTTTGGAAATCTGTTTTCCATAGAATGAAGCTTTGGGGTCAGGTTGTAAACGTCCACTTCATGCCCCGCCTCCACAAGAAGCTTTGCATAATTTGAACCGACCTTTTCAACGCCCCCTGTGCCAAGCCCGTTAAACACTAATGCAATATTCATGTATACTTTCCTTTGCAATAAAATTTTTTTCTTTGATTATTATTCCTTATAGGTGTCATATGCCTTTACATAAAAGCGCATAATAAACCTTGCAATTTTTTCATGCCAAATTTTTTGAAACATAATCATATCCTCATCATATCGTTTCCTATTGTCTATAAACTCCTTACTAATTGCATTTTCATGTATTCTGTAGCCTATGAGTGGATAATCACAATATAAAAACGCCCCCTTTACGGCTCCAAGCTTGAGGAACGTATCCCAATCAATGTTAAACTGAAGGTCAGAGGTAAATATACTGTCACCCAACACGCTTTTATTATAGGCGACTGACGGACACGATATGCTGTTTCCCAAGGACAATATGGCTTTTTTTACCAGCTTGTTTCCTGCTAAATGCACATTCTTAAGCGGCAACCTCAGAAGCCTGCGCAGCCTGCAATTGATATCTCTATCTCCTACCCTTCCATTTTTTATAGGACGATAATCCGAGAAAAAAATACTTACCGGCACTTTTTTTCCAGCACCCGATTTTTCATATTTTGACAGACATTGAAAAAATTTTTCCACATACCTTTTGCCGTAGATATCGTCCTGATGCACTACAGTTACATATTCGCTGTCAGCCATATTATAAGCATAGTTCCAGTTAGACCTTATATCACTTGCTCCGTTTCTCACATACAACCTTATATTATATTTTTCCGCCAAAGAGCTGATAAGGCTGTTTGGCGTGGAGGTACACATAATGATTCTTGTCCTTACAGTCTGCGCCATCAGAGATTTTATACAGCTCTCCAAATATGGCGATTCCTTATATGCACTTATTGAAAAGCAGTGCTTGTACCTAAATTTATTTTTAGTTTCCATATCATTCATTTTACTTTCCTCTCGTAGCTATAAGCTGCTATTTCATAAGCGTATTCTCAATGATAAATCTCGGTCTTTCCTTTGTCTCCAAATATATCTTTCCTACATATTCTCCCACAATTCCAATACTCATAATCTGAAAGCCCCCGAAAAAGCACATAAGCACAATCACGGTTGTCCATCCCTGTATCGTGTTGCCTAATAAATGTCCCACAATTACCCAAAGAAGCATCGCTATGCTAAACAGAAAAATAAGAAAACCAAGGGCAGTTATCATTCTTATGGGCTTTACACTGCATGAGGTAATTCCATCTATGGCAAACGCCATCATTTTCTTAAAGGGATATTTTGACTCTCCTGCAAACCGCTCGCCTCTGTCATATGAAACAGTTGCCGTCTGAAACCCTACCATGGGAACAATACCTCTTAGAAAAAGATTGACCTCCTTAAATTCGGAAAGCGCATCAAGTGACCGTTTGCTCATAAGTCTGTAATCCGCATGATTATACACAATCTCCACACCCATTTTTTCCATAAACCTGTAAAATGCAAGCGCCGTATGCCTCTTAAAGAATGTGTCCTTTTTTCTTGAACGTCTTACCCCATATACAATGTCGGCACCCATTTTATATTGCGCCACAAATTCACTGATGACCTCTATATCATCCTGCAAATCCGCATCCATGGAGATTACAATATCCGCATGCTCCTTTGCCGTCATAAGACCTGCAAGCAGGGCATTTTGATGGCCTCTGTTTCTGGACAGGCAAATACCGGTAACAAACTCGTTTGAGGCATATAATTCCTCAATCATCTCCCATGTTCTATCCTTGGAGCCATCATTTACATACAAAATCCTGCTGTCCTTGTCTATCTCTCCTGATTCAATCATTTTATTTAATTTAACAGTCAGCCTTTTTGTAGTTTCGCCAATAACTTCCTCCTCATTGTAGCATGGCACTACAATGTAAAGTGTTTTTCCATTCATAACAAAGCACTCCCGACCTTGAACATCAACCCATTTAAAATTTGCCTCCCGCAAAGGACTGACGCAGCTTTACCCCTTCTACCTGCAAATAATTTTAATACATTAACGACGTTTTTTCAATGCTTTAATAAATAACTGCAAAAAGGCGTTCTCCGGCTTACAAAAAAGAGCTATGTTACTTTCCTTTGCTTAAGAGCTTACAAAAAATGATTGCTACAAGGGTTGCAGCAGAGGTTGCAACAAGCCCCGGACCTATGACGGCAGTGGGATTGGTGCTCCCATACTGACTTCTGTATGCGATTATGTTTACGGGAATAAGCTGGAGTGAAGATATGTTAAGTACAATGAGGGTGCACATTTCATTTGAAGCGGCTGTGACTTTAGATTTTTTTTCGTTCATCCGTTCTTCCTCAAGCCGTTTCAGTCCCTTCATTGCCCGAAGTCCTGCAGGGGTTGCCGCCCAGCCAAGTCCAAGCATGTTGGCAATCATATTCATGGCAATATCCTGTCTTACGGCATCCTGCTTTGGTATATTGGGAAATAAAAAGGATATGGCAGGGTCGATTCCCTTTGTCCATTTGGTGATAAGACCTGATTCCTTTGCAATATTCATTATCCCATTCCACAAGCCAACAACGCCAAGCATAACAATACAAAGTTCTATAGCTTCCTTCGCGGAATCAATTGCACCCCCAGCAACAAGATTCACAAATTCAGCCCCTTGAAAGCCACCGAATATAACCCCTGCAATAATCATAAAAGCCCAAATATAGTCAAGCATAGACAGTTTCTTACTCCTATTTATTATTATAAAACTATGCGCTGTCGGATTTATATATGCAATTCAAGTGCTAATGTATTCAAACAGTTTTACGCATATATAGTGGTTTACATTGTCCACAAGTGTGCCATATAGCCATTTATCTAGTGTGGCAGCCCTATATTAAGCAGCAGCGGTACACAAATCACGGTAAGGATTCCCGATACAGCCACGGCGAGTCCACTCATGGCGCCCTCTGTCTCACCCATTTCTACAGCCTTCGCTGTACCTAAAACATGTGATGCGCTTCCGATTGCTATCCCCTTTGCAACAGGATGATTGATTTTAAACGTCCTGCACACAATGTCCGCAATGACATTTCCTACAATTCCTGTCACGCATATAAGGGCTACTGTTATAGTTTCAATCCCCCCGGTTTCCGATGATACGACCATTCCGATAGCCGTTGTGACGGACCGTGGAATAATGGTTGCAAATATGGTTTCATCAAGGGTAAACAAGATACATATGAGCCATACGGTAAATGCATTTGCGGCAATACCTGACAGTATTCCTAAAAATATTGCAACGACATTTTCCTTGAGTAGCTTCAGCTTTTCATAAAGGGGCACAGCGAGACATACGGTTGCAGGCGTAAGCAGATAAGACAAATACTTTGCACCGTTCATGTAGCTATCATAGGAAATATGAAATAGCTTCAAAACAGCGATGACGAGCAGAAAGCCGATTAAAATGGGGTTAGCAATCGCAAGCCTTGTCCTGTCCTTTATCAATACACCTGCAAAATAGCAGAGAATGCTTATTCCCAAGCCAAAAAATAACGAATCTGAAATTATGTCAATGAATCTATCCATATGTTCTCTCCACACCTTCTTATATGTGTTGCAAAAAAGCCTCTCTAAAAAATTCTTTCCGTGCACGCTTTACTTAATATTATCGCCTGAATTTGCTTTATTGTTTTTCTTTATTATTTTTATCGTTTCTTCTTTATTTTCTTCCCTTATACGTTTCCTTTTTTCCAGCCTATTAATTACGTTCTGCGTGACACGTCCCGACACAACCATAACGATAGGCGTTCCTACAATACATAATATTGCGGCAGGGATAAGTATGCTCTGCATAACGTGCCAGCTTTCCATAAGCCCTACGGATGCAGGAATAAACATAATCGGCATAATATCCAGCAAAAATGTACTCACATCATTTACCTGCTCCACCTTAATCATTCCCGTCATAAGCGCAAGCAGCATAAGGACAAGTCCATAAATACTTGCCGGAACCGAAAAAGGAAGGAGCTCCTTTAAGAGCTCCCCCGCAAATGAAATCATTATAATAATTGAAAACTGTTTCACATAACGCATACTGTTATTCACTCCTAAGTGCCTCAACAGGGTCCTTCTTTGACGCAACCCTTGACGGAAGCAGTCCCGCTATCATCGTAAGCACAACGCTTATAATGATAAGGATAATTGCCCCTGCGACCGGAAGCTTTGCAACATCCTTCAAATCTGAAAAATGCTCAATTATTTTATTTACAGGGATATTGAGTAATATTGTAACTATTATACCCAAAAGTCCTGCAACAAATCCCACAATGATTGTCTCTGCATTAAATACTCTTGATATGTCCTTCTTGGAAGCGCCTATGCTTCGCAGTATACCAATCTCCTTCGTTCTCTCAAGAACGGAAATGTATGTAATAATTCCAATCATGATAGACGATACAACAAGTGATATTGCCACAAATGCCATAAGCACGTAAGAAATGCTGTTTATAATGGAGCTGATTGAGCTCATCATCGTTCCAATCATGTCGGTATATGTAAGCTCCTTTTCCTCCTCGCCTGCATCCATGACCGACTGATTATAATCGTCTATGATATCCATAATCAATTCCTTGGACTCAAAATCAATTGGGTACATGCTTATCACCATAGGATCATCTTCAAATGCTATTCCTAATGATATAAGATTTTCCTCATAGGTTGCATCCTCAACGGTTTTTAAATCATTAAGTGATATGCTGGACATCATATCTGCCGTCGACTGCTCCATGGCGTCTATCATAGCGGCAATTTCCTCCGCCGACATATTTGACATCATCATGGCAAGCTCCTCATTGGACATATCGGCAATACCCATCTGCTCATACATTTCCTGGGATGATTCCTCTGCCTCCTCCATAGCTGCCTCATTTAAGTCGGTTCCAAATTCATAGCCCGTAAATACATTTATATCAGGATTTTCAAGCTGTTCCTTCCCTACTTCACTTTCCTTCGCCTCTGCCATAAGATAGTCAACCAAATCCTTACGGTAGCCTATGGTTGTATTAATGGAATGTACCGTTGCCCTGTCACTTGGACGCACAATAGCAGAAATTCTAACCTCAACTCCGTTTTCTATCTTTTCACGCATATAATTTGCATCGTCACTCTTATCAACGTAACAGCCTGCCGCCTCATCATAAGCGTAAAAATCAGAAGAAGGAATTACCTTATATCTTACATTTAACAGCTCCTCATATGTATATGATGTGCTTTCAAATTCCTTTGTGCCTCCCATGATGGACGCCGTAACCATCTGCTGAAGCTCTGACACATCACGAAGTCCCAAAGCGTAAAGCTCATAGTCTGTTATCTCATTAAATTCCGAAACAACAAGCACCAGCTCATCATAGCTGTCAGGCCACTCGCCTGCAATCACATCGTACTGGTTTTCCAGCATCTCCTGATTGCCAATCATCTGCGACCACAAATTCATGGACATATTTCCTGAGCCTACGCTCATGGACGCCATATCCGAAAATGAGCCCATTCCTATACTGTCAAGAACAGTGGAAGGATTTGCCTGAAAAATCTCATTGTTATCCTTAATCTGATATGCATTAACCTCTATGCCATACGTATATTTAATGTCGGAGGTGTAGTCCTTAATCTTTTGTCCGTCGCCCTCCTCTATATACTTCTTAAAGGATTTCATGTCGTTTATCTTAACCTCACCCATGAGTGTGTTAATGTAGCTGCCCACAAAATCATTAGAATATATTTTATCCATGTCATGCTTATCTTCGCTCGGCTGTACATTTCCCATCATGGCAGTCATCATTGCCGTGGAATCAACGGTTTCATCCGTTATTTCAAGGGGATATGTGGATAATGTATCCTCCTCCACTCCCTTAATGTAATTCCGGAAGCCGTCAGACAAGGACAAAATAAGGGCAATGCCTATGATACCGATGCTTCCTGCAAAAGCAGTAAGGATGGTTCTTCCCTTCTTTGTAAGAAGATTGTTAAAGCTTAAATTAAGCGCAGTAAGATATGACATTCTCTTATGCTTTAAGCTCTTATGATCAAGCTCCTCATACTGCTCCTTTTCAATTTCCTCATCCGTGTATGGATTTGAATCATCAATTACCACTCCGTCAAGAAGCTTTACAATTCTTGTGGAATATTCGTTTGCAAGGTCAGGGTTATGCGTAACCATAACCACAAGCCTGTCCTTCGCTATCTCCTTTAAAAGCTCCATAATCTGCACACTTGTCTCCGTGTCAAGCGCTCCTGTCGGCTCATCTGCAAGGAGTATTTCCGGGTCATTAATCAGCGCTCTTGCAATGGCAACTCTCTGCATCTGTCCACCGGACATCTGATTTGGCTTTTTCTTCATCTGATCCCCAAGACCAACCTTCTCAAGAACCTCCTTCGCCCTTCTCCTTCTGTCTGCTTTTGATACGCCCGAAAGCGTTAATGCAAGCTCAACATTTTGCAGTACAGACTGATGCATAATAAGGTTATAGCTTTGGAATACAAAGCCAATCGAGTGATTTCTGTATGCATCCCAATCCCTGTCCTTATATTGTTTCGTGGATTTTCCCTTTATGACAAGGTCACCACTAGTATACTGATCAAGCCCTCCCACAATATTAAGGAGCGTCGTCTTTCCACAGCCTGACTGTCCAAGTATGGAAACAAATTCATTGGGACGGAAATTTATGCTCACGCCTTTTAACGCCTGAACCTCGGTATCACCTGTTTTATACGTCTTTACAATGTCCTTTAACTGTAACATTATATCCTCCAATTCAGTATTCTTGATTATTCTTAAAGTCACGGAACAATGTTACGACAATTTTTTTACCAAGTCAAGCCCATATAGTTTAATTTCATACTATTTTCACTTTTAACATGATTGTGTTAAGCTTTCTCCAATATCATCATCCATAATATTTAAGTATACTGTTTTCTTTTCAAGATTTTCTCCATCTGCATACAAGGCTTTGGCATAGTTATCAAGCATGTCTGAAAATGCCTGAAAATAGACCTCAGCATTTTCTACGACATTTGGTGTTCCCACACTTTCACATACGGCTGCCTCACAGTCTATACTTTCAGCCATGACTTTTAAATTATTACTTGCCTCCATTGCTGCCTGACTATCCCATTCAAATGTCATTTGTCCATCTCCTTATCCCTTTCGTTATTTTTATCTTCATTTCTTTTCATACGTTCTTCATTTTTTTGTATTTCAGACGCTTGTTTATCCTTCAGTTCCTGAATGAAGCTTTCTCTTTCCAATTGATTACGGCGGGAAATGGTGAGGTTTTCCTCTGCAATATTTGTAATATCATTGTCATTTCTCCAACGCCATGCTATTTCCTCATATAATTCCCTGCTGATTTTGTCGTGGCTGCTCATTCTGTCATTTAGCTCATTCACTTTATTACATATGCTGTTAATCTCATCTATCGAAATATGCTTCTCCATAACGTACCTCTATTATTTTAATTTTCTTCGAGTGTATACTTTTTTATTTCGTATTCATCAGGATATGCGGTATACGTTATATAATA
>JAMPFU010000059.1 GCA_023664385.1 Clostridium sp.
ATATCTGAGAAAAATGTCAGGGAGATGAATGAAGATTTTTATTGCATATAGGCTGAAAAGGAGGAATGTCGAAGCTTACAAAACTCTTGGGGATTTGCATTTTAAATGCATAGAACGTGATAAAAACAGTTATGGGTGAAACGGCATGAAGGACGGAAAAATGTCGTTTCACTTATAACAGGTTGAGACTTGATGGGAAGATGTGGGAAATTTGGAAAGGAGAGTGCAAAAATGAAAAAAATATTGAAAAAAATTGTAACTTCAATCTTGGCAGGAACAATGATACTATCACTTGGAAATGTGAGTCCAGTAAATGCACAAGAAATTGAAAATACTGAAGAACAATATTATGTTGAAGCTTCTGAGGAAAATCAAAGTAATGGAGATACATATGAGCCAAATAATAATGTAGGCGAAGCAACTCCGTCAAGATATAATAAAATAACATATGGAAACATTCATGATGCAGATGATGAGGATTGGTATGAAATGGATATTACAGATGCAACTGTCCGATTAAGTATAATACTTACAAATATACCAAGTGGATGCGATTATGACCTTGCGTTATTAAAATGTGATAGTAGCGGGAATACAACATATGAATATTCAAATAATAAAACCGGAACTTTATCAGAAACCATTGATATAACAGTTCCAAGTGAAGGAAAATATTATGTTGTTGTAAAACCTGCAGATACAGTAGAAAATAATTATAGCGAATCAAATTATAAGCTTTATTTTGGAGAATATTATAGAATTGGTGCTTCTGGCTGGATTGATCCAGGATATGATATAAATTTTGGATACCATAAACAGGGGAATACTGTAAACTACTATTCCGATTGGTATACAATAGACCTGACTAACAATACAAACATTCCCAATGGTGCTTTGGTGATGGAATTCTATTTGGATAACCAGGGGCATGGAGGGAATTATTCCGGCTTTTTTAAACAGTTGAGAGCGAATGGTTCAGGTGTTCAATTTTCAGATAAATCGGGTGGAATAGAGCTTATGTACAGCAACAAAACGGGTACTTATCCTGTAAAACAGGTTTGGTCTTTTAGGGGATATCTTAAAGTCAGTATATATTTTGTGTGGGAACCTCAGTATTATATTAAGTACAGATACCCGGTTACGATAGAAAATTTGAGATTTGTGAAAACGCAATAAAAAAGATTAAGGACAGATGGATTACAATGTTCTTGTAAAGGAGAAAAAGAATGATATATAGAGATTATTCAACTTATTATAACCCTACTACCCATAAAATAGTTACAACTCGTGAAAACCCTAATATTGGTGAGGATAAGGATTTTTATTTACTGATGCCACTTGATGTTCAGCCTGGTGATGAACTTGATAAAGTAGTAAATACGGATATCCGCCTCCCTGAAAAAACGTCCTTGGATAAAAACAACAATGCAATTAATATTGCAAAGGGAACAGTTATAAATGCAAGAAGTGGTTTTAGCATCAAGGTAAATGCAAGATGGGTTACGGTTACAGGCGGAAATTTTGAAGATTTGAGTGCAAGCCAGGAGGCACAGGACATGGCAGACGCCTTAACCGCATTGCTTAGAAATGCGTGCGGACTTCAAAGAAACGTTGCAGACAGTATGCCGGAATACCACAGATGGACGGAAAACGTGGAAAAGATACTTAAAAAACTTGGAATAGATACATCAAAGGATTTTACCGTAAATGGTATGAAGTACTACAAGGATGCTCAGGGAATCATAAGGTCAGAGGAAACGGCAATAGCAAAAAAGGCATACGAGCAGATGGAAGCAGCCTACTGGGAATATAGAAACGCACCTGAAAGGTCAAACGGCAAGAATTACATAAGTGATTACTATTTGAAAACCGTACCCGACAGTGTAAAAGAAGCGTGGAAAAAAACGCAGGACGAAACGGGCATAGACCCATTTCAGAGTATATACACAAGCGTGTTTCAGCGTATGGCGGTGGAGCAGGAGATGGCTACGGGAGGAGATTACAATATTCTTGGAAATACGGTTTCGAGCTGCCAGGAGGCAATACAGTCAGTTCTTCAGAGAATAGACATGATGCTTGACAGAGCGTGGGAAGATGAGTTTTTGCAGAGGGAGAAAACATTTTATTCTTCATTATTAAAAAATATGCAGGAGTAGGATTGCCCGATCTTCGATCTTCTCTTTCTGCCTGAATAGCAATGTTAGAAAATAATTATTACATTATACTGACATGGTAGGAAGAAATATGCCAATATAGATAATGGCAAGTGATACTTTGAGGGGGGTGGTTTATCTTGTCTGCAATTCGATATAAGATTTGCAGGCAATGACCCTGAGTATGGAGCAAAAATTCACTTTAGTTATGATGGGAAGTAAAAAATTAAACTATTAGATGAATAAGGTTATCATACTGTAACACAAAACAGTATGATAACCTTAATTTAGGAGAATAAAGCATGTTATTAAAATCAATCAGATTACAGCTTACGCATATATTGAGCAGAAAAGAAGCTATATTTACGTGGTTTGTGCTGCTTGGCTTTGTTACATGGAATTTCATATCAAATATAATACTAGATGTTAAAGGGATAAACTAATTGACATATACACGTGAAACAGGTATAATAAAACCATGATAAAAACATTTGCAGACAGGGAAACAGAAAAGATACACAATCAAATATTTTCAAAGAAGCTGCCGCAATCTATACAAAAAATAGCGTTGCGAAAATTGATTATGATTGATAATGCACAAAGCTTGGAGGACTTGAGAATACCACCGTCTAATCATTTAGAAAAATTAGAAGGAGACAGAACTGGACAATATAGCATTAGAGTCAACGATCAATACAGAATATGCTTTAAGGCAGATGGAAATAATTTTTATAATGTTGAAATAGTGGATTATCACTAAACAGGAGGTTATCATGGAAAATTATATCGAAACGCCCAAAATGAGTGAAATATTATCAGAGGAATTTATGATACCGTATGGATTATCAGCGTATAAATTAGCACAGGAAATTCATGTACCGGTATCAAGGATTCAGGATATTTTACATGATAGACGGAAAATTACGGCTGATACATCGTTAAGGCTTGCAAAGTTTTTTGGTGTATCAGACAAATATTTTCTTGATATTCAAGATGATATTGACATTAGAAATACGAAAATACAGATAATGGATGAAATTAATAGTATCCCAACATATCAATACGCACAGATGGGATAAAGTGTGTGAATTTGTTTATGGTTTTGTTGAACGTTTTATAAGGGCTGGTGTACGAAGCATATTTTTAGTACACCAGCCTTTCTTTTTTCAAAAAAGTTTGTAACGAATTCCATTTTAAAGTAACATATAATATGAGGTGTTAAAATAAATGGACAAGAAACAGATTGAGGAGATGTACAATAAGAATTTGCAGACTGTGTATAAGTTTTTATACAGTCAGACAAATAATATGCTGCTTGCCGAAGAACTGACGCAGGAAACCTTTTATCAGGCGATTAAGGGGATTGACAAGTTCAGGGGCGATTGCAGCATATCCGTCTGGCTATGCCAAATTGCAAAAAATCTGTGGTACAAGGAGCTTGCAAGGAGAAAAAAGCGGGGAGAAGATTTCCTCCATGAAAATATTACCTCAAACGATAACGTGGAGCAGGAATGTATAGAAAATGTGGAGCGGGTTGAGTTATTCCGCCTGATGCACAATCTTGACCCAACCACAAGGGAGGTAATGTATTTAAGGCTGTCGGGCGATTTACAGTTTTCGGAGATTGCCGATATATTAGGGAAAACGGAAAATTGGGCGAGAGTGACTTTTTATCGTGGAAAACAAAAGCTTGTGAAAGGAAGAGAAGAATGGAACAAAAAATAGAATGTAATTATGTAAAAGATTTGTTACCGTTATACATTGATGAAATCGTCAGCGATGAAACCAAAAATCAGATAACGGAGCACTTGGGAAAATGTGATACATGCAAGGCTGTATATCAGGATATGCAGAAAGAAATCGCGGACGTCAGGCTGAAGGACATTGACAGCCGGAAAAATTTTGTCAGGCAGACAAAAAGAATGTTGCTTTTGAATATAGTAAACATATTGCTGGGGCTGGCAATTGCCATCTGTTATATTGTAAATCGTGCGGTCAATCATGGATTTACATGGTTTCCGATTGCTGCTGTTTCTATTCTGTACGGCATGGCAATTTTGAATGTACCTGCAAAGAGCAGGCAGCATAAAATGTTTAACTGCATGATTGCTATTTCCGTTGGACTGATAATATTATTGGCGACAATCCAATTTGCGGGCTATTATCTGTTTAATAAACCGCATTTGTGGCTTTTCAAATATGGGCTTCCGATTGCATTTTTGTGGCTGGCAATCCTGTGGCTTCCTGTCCTGCTTGGCAGGTTTTGCAAGGTTGGGGTGTTTGACTTATTTGGAATTTTGTTTTTGGGCTCCATCGTTGGCAATTATGCAACAAAAATTATTTTGGGCGATATTGCCAGCCGGGAGGATTTGCTTGACGGAACATTATTTTTGCAAAACGGCTTGGGACTGTTTATCGGAGCAATTGTCTGTATTGTGATAGAAAGAATCAGAAAGCTGGTTCGAAATGGCGGTAAAAAGCCTGAGTGAAAATGATGGAAGGTATTTCACATTACGTTGAACGAAGTTGAAATGTTTAAATTATAATGAAAATATGATGGAAAATAATCAGATGTTTATGTTGTTTTTTTGCAGGCTTTTGCATATAATATAAGCAGAATAATAAAGTGATGGAGGGGTTTAACATGGCAATTTCGGCAAATCTTTTACAAAGCCTTGTTCCTATTTCTCAATTTAATAAAGGTCAGGCTGCTAAGATATTTGACAGACTTCATTCTGAAAGCGAATTAATTGTTTTAAAAAACAATCAACCTTCAGCAATTATCCTGTCGCCAGAAGAATATACAAGATTAACAGAAATTGAGGAAGACTATTTCCTTTTGTTGGAGGCAAATAAACGTATGGAGGAAAATGGGAATAATAAGACAATCTCATTTGATTCTGTAATGAGCAATCTAGGTATTGGTGAAGCTGAGCTTTTGGATATGGAAAACCTTTAGGCAACAAAAGTGAAACCAACCTTGTAAATTTAATGAAAATAAAATTTAGAGATTTAGGAATCAGGGTTGTTTATAAGCTTGAGCGAATGGATGGAGTTTCGTTAAAGCGACAGCCTTTTTTTATTTAATATTAATTGACCACTTTGCCAATTCTGCCAAGATTGGCAGCAGGTCATGTGTCAGATTTGTTGTTTCATATTCTACACGAATAGGAACTTCCATGTATTCTGTGCGTTTTACAAGCCCGTTTTCTTCCAATTCTTTTAGGGATTTGGCTAGCATTGTATTGGAAATTCCTTTTATTTTCCGTTTCAGGTCATTGTAGCGTATAGAGCCACTGGAGCTTAAGGAGCACAGGATGGAAAGTTTCCATTTTCCACCGAGGGCATTTGATATTTTTTGTAATGGGCATGTTTTCGTGCAGGGACAAGCAGTGTTGACTGTCATGGATGTTTTCTCCTTTTTACTCACTTTTTTCTTACCTACTCATAAATAACTTCGTAATTGACACTAGGGTGATGCATAAATATAATTATATACGATACAAAAATAAGAGTAAAGCATTTTTTAAGAGTGCTGGGAAACAGATTGAATAATAGAAAGAAGAGGTGTGTCTATGAAAGTTGCAGTGAGGTATTACACAAGATCAGGAAATACAAAAAAAATTGCCGAGGCAGTTGCAAACGCAATTGGTGTGAAGGCAGAGACGACCGATAAAGCACTTGCGGAGGATGTGGATATCCTTTTCCTGTGCAGTTCTGTTTATGCGTATGGGGTAGATGATAATGTCAAAAGGTTTATTTCAGGAATCAATGTTAAGGTTGGAAAGGTTGTTAATGTCAGTACGGCTGCACTGGTGAAATCTACATATAAGCAGGTAGGAAAGCTCCTGAAGGAAAAAGGAATTCCGCACGCAGAAGAAGAATTTTATTGCAAGGGGTCTTTTGGACCGATACATAAGGGAAAACCAAATGAGAAGGATTGCAAGGATGCCGCAGCATTTGCAAAGAGAATTGTGGGAAAGAAGGCATAAGACCAATGAAATTAGCATGGAAGGAATTAGTATACAATAAGAAAAAGTACATTTTGATTGAACTTATCATTGTACTTTTGGTGTTTATGGTGCTGTTTTTGTCGGGTCTGGTCGAGGGGCTTGGACGAGCCGTAGCTTCTGGTATTGAGGACATGGACGCAGATTATTTTCTCCTCAGTGATTCCGCAGAAGGTCTGATAACGGTTTCTGATCTTGATATGGATGTTTATGCACAGGCAAAAGAACAGACGGATGCAGAGCTTGCGATTTTGGATATACAGCGTATGTACATGACAAAAGCCGGGGAGACGGAAAAGCTGAATATCACATATTTTGCAGTTGAGAGCGGCAGCTTTTTGGAGCCAAATGTGGAGGAAGGCACACAGCTTGGGGAAGCTGACGGAAAGAATCCGATTATACTGGATGATGATTACAAAATGGAAGGGATTGAAATAGGCGATATTGTTGCAGACTCGTCAACGGGCATGGAATTTACCGTCATAGGCTTCGCGAAAGATCAGATGTATGGTCACACTTCGATTGGATTTATCACCACGGATACATATAATGAGCTGCGCACGCTGCTGAATCCCTTATATGAGCAGTCTTTTCATGCGGTAGTGATTAAGGGGACGGATATAGAAAATATCCAAATTGAGGGCACGGAAGTAATTTCAAAAGCGGAAATTGTGAAAAACATTCCATCATATACGGCAGAGCATATGACAATTACAATGGTCATATGGGTGCTGGTAATCGTTACGGCTGTAGTAATCGGTGTTTTTTATTATATTCTTACCATTCAGAAACAAAAACAGTTTGGTGTCATGAAGGCAATCGGCGTAGAAATGAAGTCACTGGCTGGAATGGTGGCAGGTCAGGTGTGCATAATTGCAGTATTCGGTGCTGTAATTGCAGCTGTCCTAACTTATGGAATGGCGGCTGTGCTTCCGCAGACAATGCCGTTTTATCTCAAGAATGAAAATGTATGTATTATATTGGTGGTATTCGTTTTAATTTCCATTGCATCGAGCCTCGCTTCCATGCGTAATATTGCCAAGGTTGATCCAATGAAGGTGATTGGAGGTACAGATGAATGAGTGAATATGTGTTAGAGATGAACCATATAACAAAAGCATATCCGGATGGTGGAAGAAAAAATGTGGTTTTAAATGATGTCTCCCTAAAAGTGAAACGAGGAGAATTTATCGCAATTATAGGTCCGTCCGGCTCTGGTAAAAGTACATTTCTTACAATTGCGGGGCTGCTGCTGTCGCCGGATGCAGGGAGTGTCGAAATCAATGGTAAGAACCTGCTTGAGGATAAGAAAAAGAAATGGACACGGATAAGAAAGGAGCACATAGGATTTATTTTTCAGAATCATCAGCTTTTGCCGTATTTGAAGGCAAAGGAGCAGCTTTCCATGTTCCAGGCCAAAGAAAACCGAAGCAAGGTAGATGTTGATGCTATGTTTGAGGAACTGGGAATAACGGAATGTAAAGCCAAATATCCTTCAGAGCTGTCAGGTGGTCAAAAACAACGCATAGCTATCGCAAGAGCATTTGTGAATGACCCGAATATTATCCTTGCAGATGAGCCGACTGCAAGCCTTGACAGGGAGATGGGCAGACAAGTAGTGGAAATGATGCGGATGGAAGTAAAAAAGTATAATAAAGCGGCTGTTATGGTAACGCATGATGAGCGGGTATTAAATTTGGTTGACAAGGTGTATTGTCTGGAGGATGGGGAATTGAGAGAAAGAAATTTAGAAACAGAATAATTGACGGCATTACAAATAACTTTATCCGAAAAATGGTTTTCTTATATTGTGGGATGCGTGAAAATTTGTTATATTATGCATAGTATGCACGAAAAATGGTCCTCAAGCTTTCAACGAGGAACGGAAACAAAACGGAAAAAAGGAGTCGTAAAATATGAAAACCAGAAAAACGAGTATTTCTATGCAATTGTTCCTCTTTATTCTAGGTGCTTCCCTTGTTGTAGCCTTGATTGTAGGCTGTGTCTCTTATGCTACAATGGGGCGTTTTTTAAGGCAGAAAACGATGGGAAATGTAATGGAAATTGCTGTAATTGCTGCTGAAAATGTAGATGGGGAGACCTTTTCAAAAGCATTGGAGGGCGATGAAGAAGCTCTATTGCAGGTTAAGGATTCTCTCAGCTTTTTTCTGACAGGAGATTCGGTAACTTATGTATATACGCTTATGCCGAAAGACGAAAGCAATTTTCAGTTTGTTGTAGATACGGATCCGGATGATCCGGGAGAATATGCTGAGGATTACGAGGCACAGGATGCCATGTTTGAGGCGATGGAGGGAGAAGCAAGTGTAACAAAGGAACCATTTACTGACGAGTGGGGAACATTTTACAGTGGTTATGCACCGATTGTACAGAATGGAAAAACATTGGGCATCGTGGCAGTTGATTATGAGGCATCGTCAATACAAAGCTCCTTAAACCATCTGATACGCAATATTTTACTGTCCGTGGCAGTTGGTATTCTCTTTGCAGTTGTCGCAGCAGTGATTGTTGCCATCAGAATGAGAAATAATTTTGTAAAGGTAAATAACAAGATTCTTGAGGTAGCGTCAGATGACGGAGATTTGACAAAGGTGTTAGATATTGCTTCCGGTGATGAATTGGAGGTAATTGGAAATAGTTTAAACAGGCTGTTGAAAAAAACTGCCAATACCGTCCGACAGATTAAAGGCGGAACAGACAGTATTGAATTTAAAATGGAGAGCATCAATACGAATGTATCAGGCTCTGTTTCCCAGATTACCAGTATAAATGATATGATACAGGATATGGTGGCTTCCTCGGAGGAGATTGCGGCATCTGCCGAAACCGTCGGGGAACGGGTGGATTACGTATATAAGGATATTCAGAGTATTGTTGATATTGTTGCACAAAATACCAATGATTTGAAAGAAATTCATGTTTCTTCAAGGGAACTGAACGAAACGGCAAAAAGCTCAACGAAAAAGATAGAGGAAAATGTGGAGAATTTGTCTGTAGGCATGCAGAGGGAGAAGGAGAGAGCAGATGCTGTTCTTCGGATAAAAGAGCTTTCGGATTCTATTTTAAGTATTTCTGCCCAGACAAATCTATTGGCGTTGAATGCTTCCATTGAGGCGGCAAGAGCAGGAGACGTGGGAAGGGGCTTTGAGGTTGTAGCCCATGAAATTGAAACATTGGCACGCAATACCAGTGAGGCTGCAAATGAGATACAGGCAATGAGCAGCGATGTGGTAGCTGCAGTGGAAGGACTGGTGCATTTGGCGGAGCAGATGCTCTCTTTCCTGCGGAATGAGATTTCTGTGGATTATGAAAGCTTTAGCAATGCTTCCCGTAATTTTATGGGTAAATCGGATGATATCCGTATATCCATGGAACAGCTGCAAAAGATTACGGAACAGTACGAGGAATCCTTAAAGAGTATTAATGACGTCATGCAGTCTGTCAGTGCAGCGTCCGAGGAAACAAGTACAGAAATCGTCCATGTATCAGAGATGCTGTTATCGATGAATACAGATATGAAAAATATTGAAGCTTCCACAGAAGAAACCTTCCAGAATATCTCGGGCATGAACAAAGAACTGAGTGCCTACCGGATTGATATGGGCTAGGGCATTTCTTAAAATGGATTTTGCGTGAGGGACACCTGTACCAAAGGATTGTATTTAAAAAAAACGGATCAATATAGATTATGCAGAGGAGGCAAAGGATTATTTGTGGAGATTTTCCATTCAGGATAATCCATATGTATCGAAGTAATATATGATTCGGTGCATAAATTAAATGCCGCTTGCTATATAGCTGTGATATAAGCAGCATCGTTCATAAATGAATCCCACCGATTTTGGTGGGATTTTTCACTTAAAATGCCATAAAAGTTGTGGCGACATAAAAGTACCGAAGGCATTTTGTTGTATATAAAAATCTAATTGAAAAACATATCGCAATGTGTTAATATTTTCTTGGGAGTACCAAGATGGTAGGCGGTTAGCCCTCTACGGAGGGACTGTGACCCTCCGTTTACATAGAAACCCGTAAGGGAATCTGGGAAAGGAGGGCTAAGCCAATGGATATTTTAGGACTGATTGCAGTGTTGAGCTTTGGCTTGACCTGCTTTGGAATAGGATACTCTATCGGTAAGGATAGTAATAAAACACAAGAATAGCCGCCCAAGCCTAACAAACTGTGCGGCTATTCTTGGCTAAATATTAGTTGGGCTAACCGTCTATCGGTAACTCCTGTGGGGGCGTCTATAACAGCAGATGCCTCCACTTGCATTTAATATATCATAATCCGCAAAGGGTTTCAAGCATTATCTCCAATCTCATTTGCAAAATTAAATTCCACACAAGGGTGGGACTTACCCTTTCCCAATTTATTTATGATTAAGCGTGGAATTTAATATCGCGAATATCACATGATACATTTTTACTGACATCAACTGACACCTGACCCTGACATATATTTTAGTTTAAAAAATTCGCACCTTTAAATTAGTATTTCACACCTATGGACAAAATATAAAAGTAGAAAAAGCCGATAGATTAAATGAAAAATGTCTTAAAATTCAAAATCCGAGGAAGTGAAGCAGTTTATGAAAATAGCAGTCTGCGATGACGATAAAACAACGAGGGAGCAAATTATTTCTTTGATAAAAGAGCAGGTAAGTAATGCTCAGATTACGGAATTTGCAACTGGGGAGGAACTATTGAAGCAGCAGGAGCACTTTGACATTTATTTTTTAGATGTGAAAATGGGGGAAGTGTCGGGCATGGACGTTGCAAAGCACATTCGATGTGGGCAGGAGAAAAAAGCAGGGGCAAAGAGCATTATTATTTTTGTAACAGGCTATGAAAAATATATGAATGATGCGTTTGACGTATCGGCGTTTCATTATCTGCTAAAGCCTGTGGATGAAGAAAAATTCAGTAATGTATTCGGACGGGCAGCAAAGGAACTGCTGGCGGCAGAGGAGCAGACAAAACGGTACATTTTGGTGAAAAGTGCCGACACGCAGAGAAAAGTTTATATCAGGGACATTTATTATATTGAGAGTGCAAACAAAAAGGTCATTATTCATACGAAAATGGGTACATTGGAGTGTTATGGAAAGATGGAGGCGATGGAGCATATAACAGGCAGCAGCTTTTACCGTTGCCATCGCTGTTATCTTGTAAATATGGAGAATATTATTTCCTATAATGCAAGCACCATAGAGGTTGCAAATGGGGACAGGCTGATACTTGCACAGCGAAAATATAGTGATTTTGTCAAGGCATATATGCGGTATGTAAAAAATGGAGGGCTTATCAATGTCTGATATGGTATTCCTAGTCTGTATATATTTCATTGACAGTATATTCAGCGGTGTCTACACACGAAATTTTTTGCAGAAAAAATTTAGGAAACGGTCAGTGTGGGTGTTATGGACTGCTGTATATATGTTGATTCAAATTTTTGTTGTTGAACGATTGGACAACAAATTTTCATTCCATGAAGTCACAGGCATCATTTTAAATATTTGTATCCTGCTGTCCATGCAGCTTCTATTCTTTAAAGTGGATTTGCAAAAACAGTTTTTTGTTGTGTTCAGCTTTGTTGCGGGGAGAGAAATTGTAAAACATATTGTCAGTGTGCTTAGTATTGCCTTTGGTGAATTGCAGAATAAACTTTTAAATATTTTGCTGGAAAAAGATATACTAAATACAATGGACAGGGTGTATTTATGGCTCAACCTCTCCGTTATCGTTTTAATGCTTGTTGATTTGCTGGTGTATGCCCTGCTGTTGTTTTTGTATGTATTTCTCATAAGCAGAACATTTATAAAAAAAGATTATCCATTGCACTTGCAGGAAAATATGTTTTTGATTTTGCCATGTATTACGGCACTCTGCATTTCCGTGACAATAAAAAAGTTGATTATATCGGTTGAAAATGGAATGACGATTATGGTTTATGACACGGTTCCCGCTGCGAAGTTTTGGGTGCCGTTTATTTGCGTGCTTCTGTTTTTGACAATGATTGCCAGCGTTGTGTTATTTCAGAAATTGGTGGAGTACAACGAGGAGACAAAGAAGCGTGCCATACTGGAAAATCAAGTGCAGCAAATGCAACGGGAAATCTCGGAAATACAGGACGTCTATACGGATATGAGGGGACTGCGGCACGACATGAGAAGCCATTTGGCAAATATTTCCCTGCTTGTAAAGCAGGAGGATGGTTCGGCAAATGAAGAATTGGAGCGTTACATTGGCAAGATGGAGGACACTGTAAAAAAGCTGGACTTTGCCTATCAGACAGGAAATCCCATTACGGATATTATTATTCATCAAAAGAGGCAGGAAATAGAGAAAAAGCAGATAGGGTTTGATGTGGATTTTACCTATCCGTCAAAGCTTTCAATAGATGTTTATGATATTGCCGTTATCCTGAATAATGCACTGGAAAATGCCATAGAAGCGTGTTGTAAGGTGGAGGAACAAAAACAGATAAGGCTGTCATCTTATGTGAAGGGGAACTTGTTTTTTATTGAGGTTGAAAATGATTTTCGTGACGCAGTTGTCATTGAGGAAGAAAACGGCTTGCCAATCAGCAGTAAAAAAAACAAAAAGCTGCATGGTATCGGCATTTCAAATATTCAAAGATGTGCAAAGAAGTATATGGGCGATATTGATATTGTAATTACTGATACGGAGAAAAGGAAGAAATTTAGTCTTACTGTAATGATGAATGGGAAGCCTGCGGCGGCAAATTGATACAACACTATAATTTCACACCCAAAACAAAGTGGTTCACGGCAAATTTATAATAGTCAAAATAAATCATACGATAAATAAAGTAGTAACTGCTGCGTTATCTGAAATGGAAAGACAAGGCTGATAAAATTCGAGGAGGGCAAAATTATGGCAATTACAGGAGTAAATGATTATACACCGTACAGTAATTACTGTACTGACACAAAACAAAAGAGCAGTTCTGAAAGTGCGAGAAAAACAGCAGACAATCAAGCAGCAGAAAAAGCGTACAGTAATACTCGTGAGTATGGAGCGTATTTGACGGAAAAATATGGCTGCTTGAAAAACTCAGATTATTCTGTGGCAATAAACAGTTCTCTTTTGGCAGAAGCTGCAAATGATGAAAAAACATCTATGTGGCTGGAATACAATTTATCCTTGATACCTAAAGTAGTTGATAATATAAAATCAACGGTAGCAGCACAAGGTGCAAAATTGATAAGCTGCAATATCACTATGAACGGATATGACAGTATGACGACAGAAGTTGTTACTCAGGTTGAAGCTGACCCGGGAACAGAGAAAGCAAGAAAAGAGCTGGAAGAAAAAATTAAGGAGAGACGAGAAGAAAAGAAAGCAGAGGAAGAAAAAACGGCG
The DNA here is from genome assembly GCA_023664385.1 of Clostridium sp. Lineage (GTDB taxonomy): Bacteria > Bacillota > Clostridia > Lachnospirales > Lachnospiraceae > Coprococcus_C. The sequence continues at coordinate 13,573 of JAMPFU010000059.1, forward strand.
AAAAGGCGAGAAGAAAAAAAGGCAGAGGAAGAAAAAACAGCAAAAAGACAGGCGGAGAAAAAAGCAGCCCAAGAAGCAGGGACAGAAACGGGCGAATATACCGTAAGTGTTACAGGAACGGATATAAAAGCTGTTTCGCAGAAGATTATTGCTGTGTCGCTTGGCATAGATGCCCCGGCAGGAGCAAGCTTTGATATAAAGGCGTAGGTGTTGTTATTCTTGTATTTTGCAGAGGGCTTAAATATACCTTTGTGGATTGTTAGACTTATAGGAATTATTTAAAAACGAAAGGAATGGTGTGCGATATGTCAATGGAAATTACAAGCAATTATAGTAACTATGTAGCAAATTATACGGATAGTACGAAAAATTCAGATAATAGGGCGATAAGGAGAAAAACAAACGCACCAACAAACAGTAAGGATAAGGTACAGGAATATTACGAGAAACTATGTAAAAAGTTTGGAAATATTACATTTAACACGGGTGGCAGAAATGTGAGTGGAAATGAAAATAGGGTTGTTTTAAATCTTTCCAGTAAATGCCTTGAGAAAATGGCAAACGATTCGGAATTTGCAAAAAAAGTAGAGTTTAATTTGAATGGTATGGTTCAGGGACAGAAAAATATGTTTACGCAAGCTAAGGCAGACAACGCAGTGATACATGGTGTTACAGTTATAATGGACGCTGATGGGAATGTTTCTGTTACTTGTGGTGGTATGACAAGAACCAACGGTGCAAAACAAAATTCAACTATATTAAATACGGATGAGAAACAAAAAGAAAAATTGGATAAAAAGCGTGAGAAAGGAAAAAGTTTAGAGGTAAAAACAAATACACCAACAAACAGCAAAGATAAAGTACAGGAATATTACGAAAAATTATGTAAAAAATTTCCACAGATAAATTTCAATACAAATGGCGGCGTGTTGGCAGGAAATAGCAGCAAAGTTACTGTAAATCTTTCGTATGACTGTTTAAAGAAAATGGCAAATGACCCCGAATTTGCAAAGGAAATAGAATGGAATTTGTCAGGAGAAGCGGCAGCAAATTCAATGGTTTATGGGTGGGCGAAAAGAGATGGTGTCGTGCTTGGAGGAAGAACTGTTACATATGATGCAGATGGAAACAGGCAGTCGTCTTGTGGCGGCATGAGAACTGCAAATGCAGGAAATAGAGATGTTAATAAACTACAGAAAAAGTATAAGGCAGAGGAAGAACGTTATTTAAAGGCAAAAAAGAAACGTGAAGAAAAAGAGAAGATTGATAAGAAGTGGGCAGAGAAAAAGATAGAGGAAGAAAAGGCGGCTGAAAGACAGGCGGAGAAAAAAGCAGCCCAAGAAGCAGGGACAGAAACGGGCGAATATACCGTAAGTGTTACAGGAACGGATATAAAAGCTGTTTCGCAGAAGATTATTGCTGTGTCTTTTGGCATAGATGCCTTGGCAGGAGCAAGCTTTGATATAAAAGCGTAGGTATTGTTATTCTTGTATTTTGCAGAGGGATTAAAATATACTTTTATGGACTGTTGGATTTATAGGAATTCTTTTAAAATGAAAGGTGGTAAAAATGAAGAACCAATCCATAGTATCTCCAACAGTATAGCATACAGTCCTTGGAGAGGGACTATAAACACTACTACTTTATAAT